>JBHJOG010000124.1:0-8488 GCA_050329975.1 Alphaproteobacteria bacterium
GCAGGGCCGGCTGTCGCCGGCCCTGCCGCTCCCTTCGGCTGCTCTGTCGCAGATGCGGCCGCGCCGGTTCAATCGAGATCTACAGCGCGCAGGCCAGCAGGGCCAGATAGGCCGGCATCGCCCGGTCGGCCAGCCGCCGGCCGTCGTCGTCGAGCGGCGGCGACGCGCGGTCGGGCGGGGCGAAGCCGGTGGAGGCCCAGACCGACGCGTACCAGTGCGGCGCCCAGGCCCCGTCGTCGGGACGCGGCCCGGCGGGCCAGGACAGCATCGCCTCGTCGAAGGCGATCCCGATCCGTCCGCACAGCGCGCCCAGCATCGCGCGCGGGTTCTCCAGCACCCTGGCCGCGTCGATCACCGGCGGCGCGGTGCCCAGCCGGTCGGCGGCCTGTTCGAACAAGGCCCGCTGCTGCTGGAAACCGAGGTCGGCGAGCGTCGGGTTCTCCCGCTTCGCCCGGTAGCTGGCGACCACATGCGCCGGGTCGCGGATCAGGAACACGTTGGTGACGCCGTCCGTCCAGTCGCGGGGAAAGCCGGGGAGCATGTGGTGGGCCATGTGCTTCTGGTAGAACAGGGCCTTTCCGCCCGGCGCCGGGCCGAGGCAGGCTTGGGCGACCTTCGCCGGGTCGGTCTCGCCGGCCGCGATCACCGCCGTGCGCATCGGATGCTCGAGCCCGGTGGCGGTCAGGTAGGCGGCGTAGAACGGCTCGTCCCACACCGCGCAGTCGGCCCGCGCACCAAAGCTCCGCATCAGCGCCGTCGAGAGGTTGCGCGGCCCCGACCACATCGCGATGCGGATGGGGTCGCTCATGTGCCGCATCCCTCCCGGCCCGTCATGGGCCAGCGTGCCCGGACCGGCGGGTCAGCGGTCTCCCTCCCCCGGCACGGGGGAGGGTCGGGGAAGGGGTGGCGGCGCGGGCTGGCGTACGAGGCTCCGGCTCCCGGGCAAGGAGGCGTCTCCTCCTTGCCCGAACAGGGGCGCATGTCGTGTCCGTCCGCGCCGGATGCCCCCTCCCGGCCTCCCCCGTGCCGGGGGAGGAGGCAATGCCGCGCATGGCTGCGGCGGGTCATCCGGCCGTGTCCTGCTCGACCAGTTGGGCGTAGAGCGTTCGGATGCGCGCCGTGACCGGGCCCATGGTGCCGTCGCCGATGATCCGGCCGTCGATCTCGCCGACGGGGGTCTGCGCCCCGAAGGTGCCGGTGAGGAAGGCCTCGTCGGCGCCGTAGGTTTCGACCAGCGAGAAGTTGCGCGCGAACACCGGGATGTTGTTCTCCCGGCACAGCGCGATCACCTTGCCCCGGGTGATGCCGTTCATGCAGTAGTCGCCGGTCGAGGTCCAGACTTCGCCCTTGCGCACGATGAAGAAGTTGCAGGCATTGGTAGTGTTGACGAAGCCGTGCGGGTCGAGCATCAGCGCCTCGTCCGCGCCCGCCTTCTCGGCCTGGATGCAGGCGAGGATGCAGTTCAGCTTGGAGTGGCTGTTCAGCTTCGGGTCCTGGGTCAGCGGCAGCCCGCGGTGCTGTGGGACCGTCGCCAGCCGGATCGGCCTTGGCAGCGTGGGCCGGCTGTGCTCGGCGATGATGACGACGGTCGGGCCGGAGCGCGACAGCGACGGGTGCTGGAACGGCCGCACCTTGACCCCGCGGGTCACCATCAGGCGGGCATGGGCGTCGTCGCGCATGCCGTTGGCGGCGGCGATCTCGTTCAGCGCCGCGGCGATCTCCTCGCGGGTCCTGCCGATGTCGAGGTCGATCGCATTGGCCGCCTCGAACAGCCGGTCGAGATGGTCGGCCAGGAACGCCCAGCGCCCGTTGTGCAGCCGCAGCCCCTCCCAGACCCCGTCGCCGAGCATGAAGCCGGAATCGTAGACCGAGACCGTCGCTTGCGCCCGCGGCAACAGCTTGCCGTCGACATGGATCAGCAGCGCGGCGTTGCGCGGGTCGTCTTCCGCCTGGTGGGCGGTGACCGCCTCGCTCTCCTCGATCATCGGGCTCGCCCCCGGACTCGGTTCTGTGCCGCGCATCCTAGCGCGACGCCGCCGGCTTCGCCGCCTGTTCCGCGTAGGCGCGGATCAGCCCGTCGAAGTCCTCGAGGGCCGGCAGCGCCGGGTAGCTGTGGACCGCCGGGGTGGTCGCCCAGGGCAGCTTTTCGCTCGTCCAGGTCTCGATGAACGGCGCGAACCAGCCGGGATTGTCGAGCATCGTCGCGCGAAGGTTGACGAACCAGTCCATGCCCTCCATCCGCGTGAACATCCAACTCATGCAGTGCGGGCAGAAATGATGCCGGGGCGCCCCGTGCAGGCCGCCGATGACCGGCTCGCCCTGGGTGACCGCGAACCCCTCGCTCGGGATCGCCACACTCAGCGAATAGGCGCTGGCGCTCATCCGCTGGCAGCCGGTGCAGTGGCAGGCCATGGTGAGCAGCGGCGGCGAGCTGATGCGCAGACGCACCTGTCCGCAGCGGCAGCCACCCTCCCAGGGCAAGTTCCAATCGCTCATGATCTGGTCCCTTTTCCGGTCTCGTCGTCATCGTCCATGACCTGGATGCCGGCTTGCGCGGAAAACATGTGTATGCAAACAATTTACCCAGGCAGCGAACCACGGAGGCGACGATGGCAGAACAGGCGGCATCCCCGCCATCGGGCAGTCTGGCGATCCGCAACATCGGCCTGCTGCTCTCCGGCCGGATCGAGCAGCCGATCCTGGACGCCGACTGCATCCTCTGCGAGGGCGGGCGGATCGCGGCCGTCGGCCGGGAGGCGGACGTCGACCTGTCCGGCGTCGCCGTGCTGGTCGACGCCAACGGCACCACGGTCGCGCCGGGCCTGATCGACAGCCATGTCCATCCGGTGATCGGCGACTACACGCCGCGCCAGCAGCAGCTGAACTGGATCGATTCCACCCTGCACGGCGGGGTGACGACGATGATCTCTGCCGGCGAGGTGCATGCGCCCGGACGGCCGAAGGACATCGTCGGGCTGAAGGCGCACGCTATCGCCACCCAGCGCTTCTACGAGAATTTCCGGCCCTCCGGCGTCAAGGTGCTGGCCGGTGCGCCGGTGATCGAGACCGGCATGGTCGAGCAGGATTTCAAGGACCTCGCGGACGCGGGCGTCACCCTGCTCGGCGAGGTCGGGCTCGGCAGCGTCAAGGATGCCGCCAACGCCAAGCAGATGGTCGCCTGGGCGCGCAAACACGGCATCCAGTCGACGATCCACACCGGCGGCCCGTCGATCCCCGGCTCCGGGCTGATCGACAAGGACGTGGTGCTGGAGGCCGACACCGACGTCATCGGGCACATCAACGGCGGCCACACCGCGCTGCCCGACGACCAGATCGTCTGCCTGTGCGAACAATGCGGGCGCGGGCTGGAGATCGTGCACAACGGCAACGAGCGCGCCGCCCTGCTGACGGTGAACACCGCCCGCGAACTCGGCCAGCTCGACCGGGTCATCCTCGGCACCGACGGCCCGGCCGGCTCGGGCGTGCAGCCGCTCGGCATTTTGAGGATGATCGCGCTGGTCGCCGGCATGACCGCGACTCCGCCCGAGATAGCCTTCTGCTTCGCCACCGGCAACACCGCGCGCGTGCGCAAGCTCGACTGCGGTATCGTCGAGGCGGGCCGCGCCGCCGACTTCGTCCTCATGGACCGGGCCCAGCACGCGCCGGGCGCGACGCTGCTGCAGTCGGTCGCCCAGGGCAACCTGCCGGGGGTCGGGATGACGGTCATCGACGGCGTGATCCGCAGCGAGCGCAGCCGCAACACGCCGCCGGCGACCGCCCTGCCGCAGATCGTGCGCCGCTGAAGGCGGCAGCACCTGCCGACTCTTTGCGCTTGCGGGGCCGATGCCGCGAAATTACTCTTCGTTCGTATGCATATGAAAATGCAGGCCTGAAAAGAACAGACGGTCGGGGTGGCAGCACCGGACAGGTGCGGATGGGGAAAGGAGCCAGCAGATGAGGAAGTCGTTATCGGGCGGGCCGGTGATCTCGCGGCGGAGCGCGCTCAGAGGCCTCGGGATGGGAGCATCGCTGGCGGCCGCGCCAGGCCTTGTCCGCTACGCCCAGGCTCATGGCGACGCGCCGATCCGGCTCGGTGCGCCGTTCCATCGCACCGGCATCGGCGCCTCCTACGGCCGCTGGTACGAGCAGGTCGCCAGCGCCGCCGTCGACCTGATCAACGCCGAGGGCGGCATCAACGGGCACCCGATCGAGATGATCGTCGAGGACGACGGCACCGATCCGCAGCGCGCCACCGAGGTGGTGGAGAAGCTGGTCGCCGAGCACAATGTCGACCTCGTGTTCGGGCACCTGTTTTCCCACGTCGTGGTGGCGACCGCACCGCGCATGGGCGAACTCAAGGTCCCCTACCTGATCTGTTCCGAGGGGCACCAGACCGCTGCGGTCAGCCTGAACCGCTATGTGCTGCAGCCGTGCATCACCGACGTCAAGGCGCAGGTGATCTCGATGGCACCGTGGGTCGCGGCCAACCTGGGCAGGAAAGTCACCATGTTCTTTCCGGACTACGCCTTCGGCCACGACCACCGCGACTATTTCTCGGCCGCGATCGCCGAGCAGGGCGGCGAGGTGCTGGCGCTGATCCCGATTCCGCCGACCGAGACCTCGTTCACCCGCTACTTCCCGAACATCCCGGCCGACACCGAGGTGATCTACCACGTGATGGTCGGCCCGGGCGTGCTCACCTTCGTCAAGGAGCTGGGCGAGTATCTGGGGCCGGACCGGCCGGAGATCTTCGGCTTCATCGATTCCCTCGAGGCGGTCGACCTGGCGTCGCCGCAGCTCGAGTTCCTCGAGGGTACCTATTTCTGGGAAGGCCATCCGCGCTATGCCCAGCCCGACCAGAGCGAGCACGACGCCTTCTACCGAGCGACGGTCGGGGTCGACGACAACGGGGCCAGCGTTGCCGACGCGCGCGACGTCAGCACCTACGCCCACATGTTCTCGGTGTGGGAGACCCTGTTCGCGATCAAGCAGGGCATGGAGATGTGCGACTATCACGGCCCCGAGGACCGGGTCGCATTCATCGAGGCGATGGAGTCGATCGAGAGCTTCGCGGAGAGCCGCGAGCACCCGCAGGGCGACAAGATCTTCGACGCCCGCCTGCACCAGTGCTTCGGCCACCAGTTCATCTCGCGGGTGGAGAATAGCCGGCTCAACGTCCTCCACCGCACCGCGATCGAGGACGGCCTCTACGAGCCCGAGGGCGACTACACCCAGATGTCGTTCTGACCCGCAGGCCCCTCGCCCGCCCGCTTGCTGCGTCTGCGGGCGAGGGTCTGCCTGGCCAGGTGTGAGCCTTGGATTTCGGCCCGTTCCTCTTCCTCGCCACGCTCGAGGGGCTCGTCCAGGCGGCGGTGCTGACGCTGACCGCGCTCGGCCTGTCGCTGGTGTTCGGCGTGATGCGGGTGGTCAACGTCGCCCATGGCGAGTTCTACATGCTGGGCGCGGTCATCGCCTGGTGGGTGACCGGGCTGGTCGGCGGCCACCCCGCGCTCGGCTTCCTGGTCGCGCTGGCGGTGAGCCCGCTCATCGTCGGCGCGATCGCGCTGGCCGGCGAGCGGCTGATCCTGAAGCGGCTGGACTACAATCCCGAGAGCACGATCGTCGCCACCATCGGCTTGCTCTACATCATCCAGCAGGCGACTCTGATGCTCTACGGCCCCGACGCCCGGCCGGTCGAGCCGCCGTTCTACTTCACCGTGCGGTTCCCAGATTTCGGCTACTCCGGCTACAAGCTGGCGGTGATCGCCGTCGCCATCCTGCTCCTGGTCGGCACCTGGTTCGTGGTGCGCAAGACCAGAATCGGACTGGTCATGCGGGCGACCCAGCACGACAGCGAAACAGCGCAGGCCTTCGGCATCCCGGTCGGACGGGTCTATGCCCAGGTGTTCACGCTCGGCGCCATGCTGGCGGCGGTGGCCGCGGTGCTGGTGGTGCCGATCCAGCAGGCTCACTACCTGATGGGCCGCGACCCGCTGCTGCTGTCGTTCATCGTCGTCATCATCGGCGGGCTGGGCAGCATCCAGGGCACGGTGGTGGCCGCGGTGCTGATCGGGCTCAGCGACGGCATCCTGTCGGTGTTCTTCTCGCCGACGCTGGCCAAGATCGTGTCGACCCTGTTCGTCGCACTGGTCCTGGTGTTCCGGCCCCAGGGCCTGTTCGGGAAGAAGGCGTGGTGAACCGCAGCCGGGTCGTCAAGGCGCTCGCCCTCCACGGGCTGATCGTCGCCCTGCTGTTCGCCGCCCAGTTCGTGGTCAGCGACTACAACCAGCTGACGCTGACCCGGATCATGGTGCTGGCGGTGTTCGCGGTCGGCTACAACCTGCTGTTCGGTTACACCGGGCTGCTCAGCCTCGGCCACGCGCTGTTCTTCGGCGCCGGCCTCTACGGCGCCGGGCTCGCCGCCTATCACCTGGAAGCGAGCGTGCCGCTCGCCTTTCTGGCCGGCGTCGGGGCCAGCCTCGCCGTCGCGCTGGTGATCGGGCTGATCAGCCTGCGGACCCGCGGCGTCTCGTTCATGATCGTCACCATGATGTTCGCCCAGGCCGGCTTTCTCGCGCTGCTCTACTTCAACACCTGGACCGGCGGCGACCAGGGCCTGACCCTGCCGGCCGCGGCGCGCAGCTTCGCCGTCGGCGGTCTCACCGTCGACCTCGCCGATCCAGTGGTCCGCTACAACCTCGCCGTCATCCTGCTGGCGCTGGCGCTGGCGCTGGTGCTGCTGGTGGTGATGCGGCCGGGCGGCCGGGTGCTGGTGGCTATCCGCGAGAACGAGGCGCGGACCCAGATGCTGGGCTACGACACCTTCGCCCACAAGCTGAAGGCCTTCGTGCTCTCCGGCGGGCTGTCGGGTGCTTCCGGTGCGGCCTATGCGCTGATGTTCGCCTATGTCGGCTCCAGCTTCGCCTCGATCCACTACTCGATCCAGGCACTGCTGTTCACCCTGCTCGGCGGGGCCGGCACCGTGCTCGGGCCGGTGCTCGGCACGATCCTGATGTTCTACCTGATCGACAAGGCCAGCGACGTGACCAGCGCCTACCTGCTGGTGGTCGGCTTCGTGCTGATCGGGCTGATCCTGTGGTTCCCCAGGGGTATCCTCGGCACGATCCGCGAGCGCTGGGTGCGGTGGCTGCCATGAGTCCGACTCAGGCCAGCCTGCTCACCACCCGGGGCTTGGCGCGGCACTTCGGCGGGCTGCGGGCGGTCGACGGGGTCGATTTCGTGCTGGAGGCGGGCGAGATCCGGGCAATCATCGGCCCGAACGGTGCCGGCAAGACCACCTTCGTCGGCCTGCTCTGCGGCCGGGTGGCGCCGTCGGCGGGCACGATCACCTTCCTCGGCGAGGACGTGACTCGGCTGCCGGCGCACCGGCGCGTCGCCCGCGGCATCGCCTACACCTTCCAGATCACCAACATCTACCCGAACCTCACCGCCTTCGACAACGTGGCGCTGGCCGCCCAGAGCAGCCTCGGCCGCCACGGCGGCCTGCTGGCGCCGATCCATGTCGACGTGCTGGCGCGCAAGGTGGAGGCCGCCTTGGCCGCAGTCGGCCTGGCGGCGCGGGCGGGCGAGAAGGCCGGCGAACTTGCCTACGGCCACCAGCGGCTGATCGAGGTGGCGATGGGGCTGGCGCTGGAGCCGAAGGTGCTGATCCTCGACGAGCCGACCCAGGGGTTGTCCGATCCCGAAATTGCCGATTTCTGCGCGCTGGTGCGCCGGATCGCCGCCTCGGCGACAATCCTCCTGATCGAGCACAACATGGACGTGGTGATGCAGCTTGCCGACCGGATCACGGTGATGAACCGCGGCCAGGTGCTTGCCGAGGGCGACCCGCAGGCGATCCGCGACGATCCCGCCGTGCAGGCGGCCTATCTGGGGACGTGATGCTCACAGTCGACGGCCTGCAGACCTTCTACGGCAAGAGCCAGGCGCTGTACGACGTCTCGCTCGCGCTCGCTCCCGGCGAGGTGCTGTGCCTGCTCGGCCGCAACGGCGCCGGCAAGACCACGGCGCTGAAGTCGATCATGGGGCTGATCAGGCCGCGCGCCGGCAGCGTGACGCTGGACGGCGTCGCGCTCAGCAGCCTGCCGGCGCACGAGGTTCCCCGCCATGGGATCGGCTATGTGCCGCAGGGCCGCCGCCTGTTCGCCGAGCTGACGGTGCGCGAGAACCTCGAGATCGGGCTGATGGTCCGCAACTCCGGCGCGGCCGTGCTCGAGCGCACGCTCGACCTGTTCCCGACCTTGCGCGAGCGCCTGGACCAGAAGGCCGGGACCCTGAGCGGCGGCGAGCAGACCATGCTGACCATCGGCCGCGCGCTCTGCATCGAGCCGCAGGTGCTGCTGCTCGACGAGCCGACCGAAGGCCTGATGCCGTCGATGATCGCCGCCATCCGTGCGGTCATCCTCCGGCTCCGCGACGAAGGCGTGGGTGCGATCCTGGTCGAGCAGCGGGTGGATGCGGTCTTGCC
>JBHJOG010000125.1:0-9926 GCA_050329975.1 Alphaproteobacteria bacterium
GCCGGCTGGCTGGCGCTGGCCATCGCGGTGCTGACAGCCCTGGTGAACCCGGCGCAGGCCGCGGTGCGGATCAAGGACGTCGTCACCTTCGAGGGCGTCCGCGACAACATGCTGGTCGGCTACGGCATCGTCGTCGGGCTCAACGGGACCGGCGACACCCTGCAGAACTCCCCGTTCACCGAACAGTCGCTGATCGGCATGCTGGAGCGGCTGGGCGTCAACGTCCGCGGCGATACGCTGCGCACCAAGAACATCGCCGCCGTGATGGTCACCGCCACGCTGCCGCCCTTCGCACGCCAGGGCAGCCGGATCGACATCACCATCAGCTCGCTCGGCGACGCATCCAACCTGCGCGGCGGAACGCTGCTGGTCACCCCGCTGCTCGGTGCGGACGGCGAGGTCTACGCCGTCGGCCAGGGCGCGATCCAGGTTTCGGGCTTCGCCGCCAACGGGGCGGCCGAATCGATCGTCCAGGGTGTCCCCACCTCCGGCGCGATCCCCAACGGCGCCATCATCGAACGCGAGATCGCCTTCACGATGCAGGAGGTCGGCGCGGTCAGGATGGCGCTGCGCAACCCCGATTTCACCACCGCCCTGCGCGTCGCCCGCGCCATCAATGCCTTCGCCGGCGGCAACTCCGCCGAGGCGATGGATCCCGGCACCGTCGTGGCCTCCGTTCCCGGCCGCTACAACGGCGACATCGTCGCCTATATCGGCGACATCGAGCAGCTGCTGATCGAGCCCGACATGACCGCCCGCGTGATCGTCGACGAAGCGAGCGGCATCATCGTCATCGGCCAGGACGTCCGGATCAGCACCGTCGCGATCGCCCAGGGCAACCTGACTATCCGCGTCACCGAGGATCCCCAGGTCAGCCAGCCCGCGCCGTTCGCCCAGCAGGGCACGACGGTGGTGGTGCCCAACACCAACATCGCCATCGAGACTGACGAGGACCGCCGGCTGGCCCTGCTGAACGAGGGCGTCTCGCTGCAGGAGCTGGTCAACTCGCTCAACGCGCTCGGTGTCGGTCCGCGCGACCTGATCTCGATCCTGCAGGCCATCAAGGCGGCCGGCGCCCTGCAAGCCGACCTCGAAGTCCGCTGAGGAGCACTCCCATGATCGACAGCCCCAGCACCCTGCCCTTCGCCAGCCATCAGCCGGCTCCGCCGCGCCCGCAGGCGCAGCCGGGCGACACTGCAGGCGCGGCCAAGGCGGCGCAGGAGTTCGAAGCCTTCGTGATCGGCGAGTTCGTCGATGTGATGTTCCAGGGGATCGAGGAGGACCCGATGTTCGGCGGCGGCTCCGGCGGCCAGATGTTCAAGTCCCTGCTGCATCGCGAATACGCCAACGAGATCGCCGCATCCGGCGGCTTCGGCATCGCCGACGCCGTCACCGCAGAGCTGCTGCGAGCCCAGGAGAACGCCCGATGACCACCTCGGCCCCGAACGCGCGCCAGGCGGCCGCCGGTTCCGCCGGCACCCTGATCGAGACCACCGAACGGCTGGCCGACGTGCTGCAGCGCGAGACCGCACTGCTGCGCGCCATGAAGCTCACCGAAGCCGCCGCCGTGCAGCTGGAGAAGGCGACGCTGGCCGAAATCTACGAGCGCTCCATCCGCGACCTGCAGGCCGACGCGAGCGCCTTGGCGGGCACGGGCGCCGGCCTGCAGCGGGCAGCCCTGCGCAAGGCCGGCGAGCGGCTGGCATCGGCATCGATCGACAACGAGCGCGCCCTGCGCGCCGCCCGCGCCGTCAACGAGCGCGTGCTGGCCGCCATCGTCGAGGCGGCCCGCGAGCAGCGCTCCCCGAACCACGCATACGGCAGCAAGGGCTACAGCAGCACCGGCGCGCTTTCGCTGACCGTCGACCGCCAGCTCTGACGCAGAACCGCGGCAACGGGAGCAGGACATGACCTCGATCTATTCCGCACTGCGCACCGCAGTCACCGGCCTGGGCGCTGCCCAGACCGGGATGCAGGTGATGGCCAACAACATCGCCAACGTCAACACGGCGGGCTACTCGCGCAAATATGTGGAGCAGAAGTCGATCTCGGTCGGCGGCTTCGGCGTCGGCGTCACCGTCACCGACATCAAGCGCCGGGTCGACACCCAGGTCGCCGCCGAGCTGCGCGACCAGACGACGACGGTTTCCCGGCTCGAGGTCACCCAGCGCTTCCTGCAGCAGATCCAGATGCGGTTCGGCTCGCTGATCGACGACAACTCGCTCAGCCACACCATCGGCAGGTTCGGCGACGCTGCCGAGGCCCTGGCCGGAACGCCCGAGAGCGGCGATCTGCGCTACGGCATGGTCAACGAGGCGCGCAACGTCGCCCAGGACATCCAGACCCTGTACAAGACGGTCCAGGACTCGCGCCTGCAGGCCGACCGCGAGATCGGCGACGCGATCGAGCAGCTGAACGACCTGCTGTCGCAGGTCTCTCAGCTGAACGGCCAGATCGCCAAGGACAACGCGCTCGGGCGCTCGACATCCGAGGTCGCCGACGAGCGCGACCGGGTGGTCGGCCAGATCGCGGAGCTGATGGACATCAAGACGTTCGAGCGCCCGACCGGCGAGGTCGTCATCCTCACCTCCGGCGGGCGCACGCTGCTGGACGGCCCGGCCCGCCAGCTGACCCACACCCCGGTCACCGCGATCACCCCGGACATCGCCTATGTCGCCGGCGGCTCCACCGCGGGCAACGGCACCATCGATGGCATCTACATCGGCGCCCCGATCGCAGGCAACGACGTGACCGGCGATTTCACCGGCGGCAAGATCGGGGCGCTCGTTGCATTGCGCGACACCACGCTTCCCGCCACCCACGCCCAGCTGGAAGAGCTCGCCTCGGAGCTGATGCACGCGGTCAACGCGGCACATAACGCCGGCTCCGCCGTACCCCCGCCCAACACCCTGACCGGCACACGCACGGTTGCCGGCACCGACGCCATCGGCGCCTCCGCGAGCGGCACCTTCACGGTCAAGATCGTCGATACCAGCGGCACCGTCGCCGGCACCTGGACCAGCGCGGACATCGGCACCTACGCCGACGTCGATGCGATGATCACCGACTTCAACGCCGCGCTCAGCCCGGCTACCGCGACGATGGCGGTGGACGCCAACGGACACCTGCGGATCACCGCGGCTGGCGGCAACGGCGTGGCCATCAACCAGGGCGACTCCGCCATCGTCGACGCGGACGGCGTGACCTGGGGCGCATCGCACTTTTTCGGCCTCAACGACTTCTTCGTCATGGGCACCACGACCAACGCCACCGCATCCGGCACGATCAAGGTCCGCTCGGATATCGATGCCAATCCCAACCTGATCTCGAGTGCCACGGCCAATGCCGGCGCCGGTGTCGGGGCTGTCGCCGTCACTCTCGGCGACGGCACGGCGATGGCCGCGCTCGCTTCGGCGCTCGACGCCAACAACGCCTTCGACGCAGCCGGCGGACTGCCGGCGAGCAACATCCCCTTCGCCCAGTACGCGGCCTCGATGCTGTCCTACACCGCCAACCAGGGCAGCAACGTCGATCGGGAGCTGACCTTCAGCCAGTCCTACCAGCAGGCACTGGAGTTCAAGGCCTCGTCGACGTCGGGGGTCAACCTCGATGAGGAACTGTCGAACATGATCCTGCTGCAGAACGCCTACCAGGCGTCGGCGCGGGTGATGCAGGTCGCATCCGAAATGCTCGAACTGCTGTCGCGCATCGGCGCCTAGGCGGCAGCATTGGACAAGGAAAAGACACCATGGTGACGCGCGTCGGCAGCTACGCCCAGCAGACCCTGATCATGTCGCAGACGATGAAGACCCAGGCGCATCTCTACGAGCGCCAGGACCAGCTGTCGACCGGCAAGGTCGGGCACAGCTACCAGGCGGTGGTCAAGGACAGCCAGCGCCTGGTGACCATCGAGAACCAGCTCTCGCGGGCCGAGCAGTTCGTCCGCAACATCGGCGTCGGCGAGAAGCGCATCACCCTGATGAACGATGCGGTCGCCGGCGTAAGCGACGCGGCCCGGACGATGCATGGCCTGCTCGCCCAGACCAGCGGCGATTCCAAGGCCTATTACGAGAACGACCTGGCGCTGCCGCAGCAGGCGCGCAACCTGCGCGACCTGGTGGCCGAGATGCTGAACACGCGCGACGATTCGCGCTACCTGTTCGCCGGCGGGCGGACCGACGAGCGCCCGGTCCAGCTGAACAACGGCACCTACGCCGCCCCGACGGCGCCGCCGATGCCGGCCGCCGCCGATACCAGCTGGTACGAAGGCGACGACGTCACCCAGCAGCTGCGCATCGACACCAGCATCACCGTCAGCTACGGCGTGAACGCCGACTATGCCGGCTTCGAGAAGGTGATCCGCGCGCTGGATACGGTCGCCAACCTCACCTTCAGCGATCCGGTGACCGACGCGGAGCGCCTGGTGCTCTCCGATGCACGCGGGCTGCTGACCACGGCGATGGACGAGATCAAGGTGGTCGAGAACGAGCTTGCCCTGAACTACAAGCGGCTCGAAGACAGCAAGGATCGTCAGCAATCGTTCATCAATTTCGCCAACAATCAAATCGGCGAAATCGAGAACATCAACACCGCGCAGGTGATCTCCGAGTTGAATGCGGCGACGACGCAGCTGGAGGCCTCCTACCTCACGCTGTCCCAGATCCAGCGCATGTCACTCGCCAACTACCTGTAGACCCGACCACCGAAAGCTTGAGCGATGCAGAGCACGCAAAGGATCGAAACCGGCAGCGAGGCGGCGCTTTCCTATGCGCTGGAACTGTTCAACGCCGGCCGGCTGGCCGAAGCCGCCCACCAGTGCAAGGCGATCCTTGCCAGCGACCTGTCCAACGCCAGCGCCCGGTTCCTGCTGGGCATGGTCGAACTCGGCAACGGCGATGCCGCCGCCGCTGTGCGTCACCTGTCGGTGGCCGCGCGGACCCGGCCCGACAATGCGCTGTTCCACTTCTACCACGGCAACGCGCTGCAGGCCGCTGGCCAGGAGCCGCAGGCGCTCGGCGCCTATCGCCGCTCGCTTGCGCTCGACCCGACCCACTCGCCCAGCCACTACAACCTCGGCGTCTGCCTGTCGCGTCTCGGTGCCTACGAGGAGGCGTGCGTCGCCTATCGGTCCGCGCTCAACCTGTCGCCCAACGACCCGACGATCCACTACAATCTCGCCAATGCCCTTGTCGGCCTGCGCGAATACGCCGCGGCCGTCGGCAATTACCGTGAGGCGCTGGACCGCCAGCCGGCATGGCCGGCGGCGCTCATCAACCTGGGCAATACGCTCCACCGGCTCAACCGGACAGAGGAGGCGGAGAGCGCCTATTACCGCGCGCTCAGCCTGGATCCGGAGAACGCCGGCACCTTCTACAATCTCGGCGTGCTGATGATGGAGACCGACCGGTTGCCCCAGGCGACGACCACCCTTTCGCGCGCGCTCGAACTGGACCCCGCCTACGGGGATGCCGGCTGGAACCTGGCGCTGACCACCCTGGCCCAGGGCGACCTGCACACCGGCTTCGCCATGTACGAGAACCGCTGGCTGCGCAACGACCCGGGCCTCGACTGCATCCACGAGCAGCTCGCGATCCCGCAATGGGACGGCGGCAACCTTCGGGGCGAGCGGCTGCTGGTGGCGTGCGAGCAGGGCATCGGTGATGAGATCATGTTCGCTGCATGTCTGCCCGAGGTGATCGCCCGGGCGGACCACGTCGTAATCGAATGCTCGGCCAAGCTCGCGCCGCTGTTCCGTCGCGCATTCCCGCATTCAACGATCGAGACGACGGTCGCCTGGCGCGACGAGGAGGGATTCCGCCGCCACAGCTACGGATGGCTGGACGATCTGCCCTCCGCCAGCCAGCCCACCCTGTTCTGCACCGCAGGATCCCTGCCCCTCCTGCTCAACAAGTCGCTGGCCGGCTTCGCCGGCGACGAGCCGCTGGTGAAGCTGGATGGACGCAGCGTGGCCGGCTGGAAACGCAGGCTCGCCAAGCTGGGCGACGGCCCGAAGATCGGGCTCTGCTGGCGCAGCGGCATCCGTTCGGAGCAGCGGGATTGGCAGTACGCACAGCTGATGGATTACGTCCCCCTGCTTGCCCTGCCCGGCGCCCACTTCGTCGACCTGCAATATGACGACAGCAGCAGCGAACGGATCGCCCTGGAGTGCGCGCATGGCCTGCGGGTGCACCGATTCGACGACCTGGACATGAAGGACGACCTGGATCGCACCGCCTGCC
The DNA here is from genome assembly GCA_050329975.1 of Alphaproteobacteria bacterium. GTDB lineage: Bacteria > Pseudomonadota > Alphaproteobacteria > CALKHQ01 > CALKHQ01 > CALKHQ01. The sequence goes on from JBHJOG010000125.1 coordinate 6,240, forward strand.
TGATCGGTGCGCTCGACCTGGTGGTATCGGCACCGACCGCCGTCTCAGCGCTGGCGGGAGCCATCGGCGCACCGGGATGGCGCGTCTCCGTCGGTGCCGACTGGTCCACGCTCGGATGCGAGCGCTATCCCTGGTTCCCGTCCATCCGAGCGTTCAAGCTGGACCGGGCCGGCAGCACGACGGAACAGATCGCGGGGCTAGCCCGGCGGATCAGGACCGACCTGAAGCTCTAGCGACGCAATTGGCCCCGAGCATGGATCTCCTGTCCCGTGCGGTCGCACGCCACCGCGAGGGACGGGCCGACGAGGCCGAGGCGCTCTACCGCCTCGCACTTGTGCGCGACCCCGACGAACCCAATGCCCTGTTCATGCTGGCGGCCTTCGATCGCGCGCGCGGCGATCACCGCTCAGCGATGGCGCGGTTGGTCAAGGCGATCGGAGCAGCGCCGTACCGGCCAGAGTTCCGCGACTCGCTCGGCGACGTCCAGCGTGTGCTAGGCGACCGGCAGTCTGCCCTCGCCTCCTATGACGCCGCCGTCCGCATCGACCCGCAGCGGCCGGCGGGTTGGCTGCGCAAGGCCGACCTCCTGATCGCCACCGGGGCAGTCGAAGAAGCGCTCGCCTGCCTTGAGCATGCCTGCCTTCACTGCCCCGACGACGCCGGCCTGCTGGACCTCAATGGGGTCGCAAGCATGGACGCCGCTCTGTACCGCCGCGCCGAGCACGCTTTCGCGGCTGCACTCAGATTGGCCCCGGGCCGGGGCGACCTGCTGGTCAAGCACGCCCTGGCCTGCCTGGAACTCGGCCGGCTGGAGCAGGCAATCGCCGGGCTCCGCTCGGCGCTCTCGGGTGACGCCGGCGGACCGGCGGTAGAAAACGAGCTCGCACTTGCCTGCTTCGCTGCCGGACGGCTCGACGAGGGCTGGGCCGCCTATCGCGCGCGCTGGCAGGCCAAGGGCGACGCACCGCCGGCGGCGCTTGCAAGCCGCCCCTGGGACGGCCGTCTGCGTCGCGACTTGCGGCTGCTGGTCTGTGCCGAGCAGGGCGTCGGCGACCAGATCATGTTTGCGGCCGGTCTCGCCGGTCTCTCCGCCACCATCGGCAGCCAGGGCTGCCTCGTCGTCGAATGCGCGCCGAAGCTCGTACCGCTCTTCACCCGTGCATGGCCGATGGCGGTGATACAGCCGACCGATGCCACTCCCGTCCCGGGCACGGCCGGCCTGATCCGCGCCTCTTATGGCTGGATCGACGCGCACGAGCCGCTCGACGCCATCACTCACCTCGGCGACCTCGCACGCCACATGCAGGGCCGGATCGACGGCAGCGCCTATCTGCGTCCCGACGCCGCACGCGCCGCGCAATGGCGCGACTGGCTCGGCGCTCTGGGCTCGGGGCCGAAGATCGGCATCTGCTGGCGCAGCAGCCTGTCGAGCGCCCACCGCGACAACCGCGTGCCGCCGCTCGTCGCGTGGCGGCAGCTGTTCGAGGCGTTCCCGCAGGCTCGCTTCGTGAACCTGCAGTACCACGATCCCGACGGGTCCAGCTGGGCCCCGGCCTGCGCCGGCACCGAGACCCAGGTCCACCAGCCGCCGGATCTGAACCAGTTCGACGACCTCGACGGCGTGGCCGCGCTGATGGACGGGCTCGATCTCGTGGTGTCGGTTCCGACCGCCGTCGCCGCGCTGAGCGCCGCCCTGGGACGACCGACCCTCAGGGTCCTGCGCGGCTGCGACTGGGCCCTGTTCGGCCGCCCGCGCCGGGCGCCGCGCTCGACACAGGAGACGGTGATGTTGTCGCGCGAATGGTACGGGCCGTCGGCGATGGCCCCGGTAATCGCCGCCGCGCGTGCGAGGCTCGGGCCATGAGCGCCGCCTCGCTCGACCGCGCGATGGCGCTGCACCGTGCGGGCGATCTGGGTCTGGCCTTGACGGCCTACCAGGATCTGCTGGCAGCCGATCCCCGGAATGCGGACGCGCTTCACCTCACCGGCGTGCTCGCCCACCAGATGGGCCGGACCAGCATCGGCATCGCCTGCATCGAGCAGGCGCTGGCGATCAATCCGAAGGCGCCGCTCTACCATCGCAACATGGCCGAGCTGCGCAAGAGCACGGGCGACCATCGCCGGGCCGCCGTCCATCTGCTGCAGGCGGTGGCGCTGAAGCCGGACGACGCGTCCGCCCGTGTCGAACTCGGCCTGATGCAGGCCGCCGGCGGCGATGTGCCCGCCGCCATAGCCAGCTACCGGTCCGCACTCGAGCTGGATCAGAACCTGGTCGGCGCGCACACCAATCTCGGCGTCGCCCTCGAGGCCTTGGGGGATGAAACCGGGGCTAAGGCGGCCTATGAGCGGGCCCTGGCCCTGGAGCCCGACTTCGTGCCGGCGCTCAACAACCTCGGCGCCCTGCTCGGGTCGCTGGAGGAGGTCGATCCCGGGATCGCACTGTTGCAGCGCGCCATCGCCATCGATCCCGGTCACACCGAAGCACGCGTCAACCTGGGCCAACTCTTCCTGCTGCAGGGCCGGACCGAAGAGGGCTGGGCGCTGCTGGAGGCGCGGCGCGCGGTGCGCAACGCGCTGCATCGGCCGGCGGGGGCGCGCGAATGGGCCGGACCCGGCGACGACTGCCGCCGGTTGCTGGTCTGCGCCGAACAGGGACTTGGCGACGAATCGATGTTCGCCTCCTGCCTCTCCGACCTTCAGGCCGCCCAGCCACGCACGACGCTGGTGGTGGAGTGCGACCCGAGGCTTGCCCCACTGTTCGGCCGCTCCTTTCCCAACTGCGAAATCCGGCCCTACCGGCTGACCGCCGATCGGCTGCGGTCGAACCGGCGCGACTGGCTGGGCCAGGCCCCGGTCGAGGCCTATGTTCCGGCCGGGAGCCTGCCGCTTTACTTCCGCTGCCAGCGCGAGAGCTATCCCCGGCTTCCCGGCTACATGGTCGCCGATCCACAGCGGATCGAGCATTGGCGGCGCTGGCTGGCCGCGACCGCCCAGGGCCGTCGGACGGTCGGCCTGTGCTGGCGCAGCGGCGCGCATGGCAGCACGCGCGATGCACAGGCGCTGCCGCTGCCGGTCTGGACGCCGCTGCTGCAGCACGAGGATCTGCGGGTCGTCAACCTGCAATATGGCGACGGCGGACCGGCGCTGGTCGCCCACGCCGTTGCCGTACATGCCCCGGTGCTGGAGCCGCCGGACCTCGATCTGTTCGAGGACCTGGACGATATCGCGGCACTGATCTCCGCGCTCGACCTGGTGGTCAGTGCTCCGACTTCGGTTTGCGAGCTGGCGGGAGCGCTCGGACGTCCGACCTGGCGGGTGGTGCGCGGCAATGACTGGTCGCTGCTGGGCGAAACCGGCACCCGGCCGTGGCACCCAAACACGCAGATGGTGATCGGGCCGCGGCGTACCGCTCCCGATGCACTGATCGCCGAGTTATCAACCAGAATTTTGGCTATATAGTTGGTCTATTCACAGATTATGTTGCGAATCTGACCAATCTTCTTAACCATGATTAGATAAAATTCGAACAATTCGCTTTTGACATCTGCATAATTTCGTGGTCCGGTATCATTGTGTGCCATAGGTATCGGACCATGTTGCCAGCAGTTGCATCGACATCAACTCAGTTCGGCCAGTTCCACGAAGGGAACCGGGCAATGATGCTGAGTCTGGTCGTCACACCGCAGG
>JBHJOG010000126.1:0-31797 GCA_050329975.1 Alphaproteobacteria bacterium
GCTTCTGGTCAGATGCGACCCCTTCGCAGACGGGAGCGACCGATGGGATTCGACCAACTCGCCACGCGCTTTGCCGGCATGGTGACCAGTCATGAAGACCTGAGCGTCGGCTCGAAAGGGCCGAGCGAGGCTGCGGCGAACAAGGTTATCGACCACCTCGACGACCATTGCATCCGGTTCATCGGCGCGGCGCCGTTCGTGGTGCTCGGCAGCCGCAGCCGGCAAGGCTGGATGGACGTGTCCCCGAAGGGCGATCCGGGCGGCTTCGTGCAGATCCTGGACAAGTCCACGCTGGCGATCCCGGACCGGCTCGGCAACAACCGGCACGATACCCTGCACAACCTGATCGACGATCCGGCGCTCGGGCTGATCTTCCTGGTGCCCGACCGGACGGAGACGCTGCGGGTCAGCGGCCGGGCCAGAATCGTGCGCGACGAGGCGCTGTGCCAGTCGATGGCGATGAACGGCAAGGCACCGAAGCTGGCGATCGTGATGGCGGTGGAGCGGGTGCTCTACCACTGCGGCAAGTGCATGATCCGGTCGAACCTGTGGAAGCCCGAGGCCTGGCCGGACGTTTCCGGCCTGTCGAGCCTGGCTGCCGCTGTGCGCGATCACGCCAAACTTGCGCCGCCGGTGCCGGAAATCGAGCGCTACATCGACGAGAACTATCGCACGGAGCTGTATTGAGGAGATCCCCTCGCCCGCACGGATGCGCGGGCGAGGGAGAATGAAGTGGGTCAGCCGATCAGTACGCCACGCCGACGGCCATGGGCGAAGCGGTGACGATGCAACGGCAGGACGTACCCAGCAGGCCGCTGTTGCGGATGGAAGAAGGCGCGCCGAGTGGCGCGCCTTCAGCCTCGTGTCGGGTCGGGGATCAGCTGCCGACTACGCCGCCGTCGTCCTTGGTGATGACCACAGTGGCCGAGCGCGGCACGGTGCCGTCATAGTCCGGGAAGCCTGAGCCGAAATCGCCGGCCGCGAACTGCTCCGCCGTTGCATGCGCGCCCGGGTGCTGGAAGTTGACGAACATCGTCTTGCCGTCCGGCGTGCTGACGACGCCGGTGCACTCCTGCCCCCAGGGGCCGGTGAGGAAGCGCTTGATCTCGCCGGTGGCCGGGTCGGCCGCCAGCAGCATGTTCATGCCGAACTGCTTGAGCGGGCCTTCATAGTCAGGGCCGGTGTCGCCCATGTCGGTCTGGATCCACAGACGCGAGTCCTTGTCGCACCACAGCCCGTCCGGGCAGGCAAAGATGCTGTCCTCGGTCAGGGCGCCGCCGTTGGCAATGGCCGAGGTCGTCTGGCCGCCCGCAAGCACGAACAGATCCCATTCGAAGCTCGCCCTCGTGTGGTCGCCGTTCTCGTAGTTCCAGCGCACGATGTGGCCGAAATTGTTCTCGGCACGTGGGTTGGCCGCGTCAACTTGCGCCTGGGTGCGGCGCGAGTTGTTGGTGAGTGCGAAATAGACCGTGCCGGTATTCGGATCGACCGTGCCCCATTCGGGGCGGTCCATCTTGGTCGCGCCCACGAAGTCCGCCGCCAGCCGAGTGTTGACCAGGATGTCGGCCAGATCGGCAAAGCCGTTGGCGGGTGTCAGCCCGTTGCGGCCCGGCGCCAGTGCCAGCCATTCGCCGGTGCCGTCGTCGTTGAACTTCGCCACATAGAGCGTGCCGCTGTCCAGGATCGAGCCGTCGGTCTGGCCTTCGACATATACGTCGTCCGAGACGAACTTGTAGATGTACTCGAAGCGCGCGTCGTCGCCCGAATAGCAGACCACTGGGGCGCCTTCGACAGGCGTGGTGAACACGACGCCTTCATGGGCGAAACGGCCGAGCGAGGTGCGCTTGATCGGGGTCGCGTCGGCGGTGTAGGGGTCTATCTCGACCATCCAGCCATAGGTGTTGGGTTCGTTGCGGTAGTCCTCGGTCGCAGAGGCGCCTTTGGTCGTGGCATCCCATCGCACATATTCGTCGGCGCCCGACTTCGCCAGATGCCAGCCATAGCGGCCGCCCCGCGGGTCGGTCGAGACGCCATAGCGGGCATGCTCGCGCGGCAGATCCGGCTTCTGGTCGATCCGGGTTGTGTTCGCGAAATAGCCTGCCCAGTTTTCCTCGGCCGTGAGGTAGGTGTTCCACGGCGTCACGCCATGGGCACAGTTGTTGACCGTCCCGCGGGTCATGGTGCCATCGGCGCTGTATCTCGTGCGTACATGAGCCGAGCCGCGGACCGGGCCGCCGATCTCCATCGGCGTGTTGGCGGTGATCCGGCGGTTGCGCGGGTCGGCGACCACGGCCCAGCTGCCATCGGCCTGTTTCGTGGTGCGGTAGATCGACACGCCATGCGCGGCGATTTCCATGCGCACCTCGTCGTCATCGCGCATGCCGTCGGCATCGTAGACAACAGATTCGTTGTCGAAGGGCTGACCCTTGTAGCCGTCCCTTTCGGCATGCAGGAAGCGCGGCTCGATGTATTCGTGGTTCACCGCGATGAGGCCGTCCTCGGACGAGCCGTCGATCGGAAAGAAGTGGATGCCGTCGTGGCACTGGCCAATCTGGTGCTCCTGCTCGGCGCCGGTATTGGCACCGGGGCGATAGGCGGGCATGTCGCCGTTGATCGGGGTTCCCGTCGGGGCGAGGATCTGGAAGCTGTAGCCTTCGGGCACGACCACAGTATCGTCGAAGCTGACCGGGACGGGCGTGAAGCCGATGAGGCTGGATTTGCCCTGCGCCAGCGCCGTCTTGCCCGACAGCGTGCCGCCGATCAGGCCGGTGGCGATGGTGGCGAGACCGCCCATCAGGAAACCGCGGCGTGCAACGCGCGCGTTCATCACGTCATAGAAGTTGGGGTTGTCGGAGGTGTTGCACTGCGGCTCGTCGCCGTGCTCGTACCCCATGGCTTTGGTATGGTCGGGGTAGTCCTGCTCAAAATTCTTCATCAGGTCGAGTTGATCGAATGGCTTGCGCTGCTCGGTCATGTCTTCCCTCCTCGGTGCCCTCTGGCGGAAGTGCGGGCGGGCACGTGTAGGAGACGCCTATAGCCGGCGCATGTTGCGTGGCGATGACAGCCGGCGGCGCAAACCCACGGCCGGAAAGGCGCCACCATCGCTTCCTCACCCTGTGACCGGCGGGTGACCTACTTGTCATCCCAGTGTCACGGAACTGTCCCTAAAGTGTCACACTCCAGGGGCGCAACGTGTCGGGCTGTGCCGGCGGTTCTTCCGGCGGCGGGCCTTTCCAACATCGGCCCCTGGTGGGAGGAAGGAGCGTCCAATGAAGAAGCTATCCCGCCAGTATCCCAACCACGGCGCCGCCTACGAGGCGTCCGAGGACATCCCCAGCAACCGCTCGACTGCGCCCACCCTCGGCGACGTGATCGCCGCCCGGATGGGCCGCCGCGACGTGCTCAAGGGCTCGTTGGCGACCGCTGTGCTCGCCGCGGCCGCCGGCTCCGCGGCCGTCCTGCCGCGTGCCGCCCGCGCCGCCACCCCGTCGTTCGACTTCCAGGAGATCGCCCACGGGATCGACGAAACCCACCATGTCGCGCCCGGCTACGACGCGAACGTCGTGATCCGCTGGGGCGATCCGCTGAGCGCCGACGCGCCGGAGTTCGACCCCGAGAACCAGACCGCGGCGGCCCAGGAGCAGCAGTTCGGCTACAACAACGACTATGTCGGCTATTTCCCGCTGCCGGTCGGCTCCGACAACTCCGAGAACGGCCTGCTCTGCGTCAACCACGAATACACCAACGCCGAGATCATGTTTCGCGGCGTCGGACCGGAGGGCCCGTTGTCGCCCGCGATGACGAAGGACCTGGTCGACATCGAGATGTCGGCCCATGGCGGCAGCGTCGTCGAGGTGCGCCGCGAGAACGGCGCATGGACCTATGTGCGCGACAGCCCCTACAACCGGCGGCTCACCATGCTCACCACCTATATGGACATCCACGGGCCGGCCGCCGGCCACGACCGGATGAAGACCTCGGTGGACCCGAGCGGCACCAAGGTGATCGGCACCCTCAACGACTGCGCCGGTGGCAGCACCCCGTGGGGCACCTATCTCCTGGGCGAGGAAAATTTCCACGGCTACTTCATGGGCACGGCGCAGGGCCATGCCGAGGCGCGCAACTTCGAGCGCTACGGCGTGCCGGGCGGCTGGTACCAGTGGGCGAAGTACCACGACCGCTTCGACGTCAACCGCGAGCCGAACGAGGCCAACCGCTTCGGCTGGGTGGTGGAGGTCGACCCCTACGACCCGCAGTCGGTGCCGCGCAAGCGCACCGCGCTCGGCCGGTTCAAGCACGAGGGCGCGGAGTCGATCGTCAACCACGACGGCCGGGTGGTGATCTACTCCGGCGACGACGAGCGCTTCGAGTATCTCTACAAGTTCGTGACCGAGGGCCGGTTCAACCCGGACGACCGGGCGGCGAACATGGACCTGCTCGACCACGGCACGCTGTTCGTCGCCCGGTTCGACGACGACGGCACGATGGAGTGGCTGCCGCTGGTCTACGGCACCGGCCCGCTGACCGAGGAGAACGGCTTCCACAGCCAGGCCGACGTGGTGATCGAGGCCCGAACCGCCGCCGACCTGTTGGGCGCAACCCCGATGGACCGGCCGGAGGACGTGGAGCCGAACCCGGTGACCGGCAAGGTCTACGCCATGCTCACCAACAACACCCGGCGCACCGAGGATCAGGTGGACGGGCCCAACCCCCGCGCCGCCAACGCCTCCGGTCAGGTGCTCGAGCTCACAGCGCCCGACGGCGACCACGACGCGATGCGCTATACCTGGGATCTCGTCGTGGTCTGTGGCGATCCCGATGACCCCGCGGTGGGCGCCCGCTGGAACGCGGCGACCAGTGCCAACGGCTGGTTCGCGTGCCCCGACAACTGCGCGGCCGACCACCAGGGCCGGATGTGGATCACCACCGATCAGGGCACCGAATGGGCGGCCACCGGCACCGCCGACGGCGTCTGGGCGCTGGAGACCGAGGGCGAGCTGCGCGGCACCGGCAAGATGTTCTACCGCGTGCCCGCCGGCGCCGAGATGTGCGGGCCCAAGTTCACCCCGAACGACGAGACGCTGTTCGTGGCGGTTCAGCACGTCGCCGCCGACGGCATGGAAGACTGGCCGGAATTCGGCCGGCCGTCGACCTACGAGGACCCGGCGACCCGCTGGCCGGACTTCGACCCCGCGCTGCCGCCGCGCCCGTCCCTGGTCGCGATCACCAGGCAGGGCGGCGGCAAGATCGGAACCTGACGCCGGCGCCGCCCGTGACCGCCCTCCTCCCCGCGTGCGGGGGAGGGCGGGTTCGGGTCTGGTCGATACGCTATTGCGCCGCCATCACGGTGCGCTCGTCGACGACCTGGTCGGCGAGGCGGCCGGTCAGCTCGGCCATGTGGTCGAAGCCGAAGCGGAAGGTGCCGGACCCTTGCGTCAGCGAGCGCAGCTCGATGATCAGGTCGCGAAGTTCCGCCTGCGGCATCTGGCATTCCACCGTGTCCCAGCCGGCCCAGCCGTGCTTGGCGTCGAAGCCGAGGATCTGGCCGCGCTTGCCGGTGATCAGGTTGTTGACTTTGCTGGTGTGCTCGCTCGGCACGTCGATCGCGACCTTGTAGATCGGCTCCAGCAGCACCGGGCTCGCGTTCGGCATCGCCTCGCGCATGGCGAGCCCGCCGGCGGCGCGGAACGCCATGTCGGAGCTGTCTACGGTGTGGAACTGGCCGTCGAACAGCCGGACCGAGATGTCGACCACCGGGAAGCCGAGCGGCCCACGCGACAGATATTCCTTCACCCCGTGCTCGACCGAGGGGATGAACTGGCGCGGGATGGCGCCGCCCGTGATGTTGTCGATGAACTCGAAGCCGGCGCCGCGCGGCTGCGGCTTGATCTCCACATGCACGTCGCCGAACTGGCCGTGGCCGCCGCTCTGCTTCTTGTGCCGCGCGTGCTGCTGCACCGGCTTACGGATGGTCTCCTGGTAGGCGACCTGCGGCCGCGAGCGGGTGACCTGGGCGTTGAAGCGGTTGGCCAGCCGGTCGGCGGCCACGCCGAGGTGAACGTCGCCCTGGCCCCAGAGCAGCAGCTCGTTGGTGCCGGCGCTGTGCTCGACCGAGAGCGCCGGATCCTCCTCGCAGAGCTTCTGCAGGGCACCGGAGAGCTTCACTTCGTCGCCGCGGTTGCTCGCGGCCAGCGCGTTGGCAAACACCGGCGGAATCGGATCGGGCCACGGCACGGCCGTCCCCTTGCCCGAGGGCGTCAGCGCGTCGCCGGTGTGCGCACTGTCGACCCGGCCGAGGGCGACGACAGCGCCGGCCGGCGCCTCGGTGACCTTCTCGTGCTTGCCGCCGAGCAGGGTATAGAGCCCGCTGATCCGCTCATTGTTGAGGCTGGAACCGTCCTTCACGGGACCGCGCCAGATCCGGGCATAGGACAGCTTGCCGGTGTGGCCGGCATAGATGGTCTTGAACACCTGGACCAGGGACTCGCCTTCGTCGGCGATGTCGTTGCGCATCCGGGTGATGCCGACGTCGGGAGCCTCGTGGCGCAAGGCTTTCAGCAGCCGGCGGACGCCGCCGTCCACCTCCGCTTCGCCGAAGAAGACCGGTACCAGCTTGTCGTCGCGCAGGTTCACCGTCAGGTTGCGGTAGACCTTGTCCTTGTCCGGCTCGATGTCCTCCAGCAGCTGCTCCATCAGGGAGTCGTCATAGTCGGCCAGGGCCTCCAGCAGCTCCTGGCGCGCCTCCTGCTCCCGCTCCTCGGCCTCGGGAGGCAGCTCGATCAAGGCGGAGGGTTGGCCGGGCTTGTACTGATAGGCGCGCTCGCTCACCAGGTCGACATAGCCGGTGACGGCGTCGCCGGTGCGGATCGGCACCTGGCGCAGGACGACCGGCTGCTTGCTGACTGCCTGCAGGGCCTGCATCACGTCGCGGATGCGCACGTTGCTGACGTCCATCTTGCTGATGAAGATCATCCGCGGAATGTCGTGCTCGTCGAGGTAGTGGAACAGCGGGGCGAGAGCGGAAATGCGCTCGATCGCCGGCTCGCACACCACCACCGCTACGTCGGCGACCAGGAGCGCGTTGCGGGTTTCCTGGGTGAACTCGAAGGAACCGGGACAGTCGAGGAAGTACCAGCTGTCGCCCAGGTAACTGGTGGTCGCGACGCTCACCTCCGTCGACATGCTGCGCGCGCGCGCTTCCGGGCTCGGGTCGCCCACGGTGTTGCCGTCGGCGGTCCGGCCCTTGCGCGGGATGGTGCCGCAGGCATGCAGAATGGCTTCGAGCAGGGTTGTCTTGCCGGACAAATAGGGCCCGACCAGTGCCGCGCATCTCGGCGCGGCGGTCGCGTCTTTCGTCATCACCGCCTCCCTTTCGATCCAGGTGTGACGAGGCGGCGGCGCGGCTTACCGGTTTCTTCGGCCGGCGTTTCTGTCCACGCCGTCTCCTCCCTCGCCGATGATGGTTTCATGACAGTCGCAGGCAGGGCAAGCGGAAAGGCGGACACCGGGCCTGTTCCCGATCAGGTGTGGCAACCGATCGGTGGCGCTGCTAATTGGCTGATTCCTCAGGAAAATTAGGCACGCGGTTCCATGGATGCGGGGCGACGCCGGTGACCTTCGGGGGTGCCAGGTCGGCGACGAGCCGCCGGGCTTCCTCCGGCCAGTCGTCGACCGTCGTCGCGCCGGCGGCGGCGGGGTCGGTGTCGACTTCGCGCCGTTCGAAGACGTTGCGGATAGTGGCTCGCATCGCCGCCGGCAAGGCCGCGAGGTCGGGATGGTACCAGAGTGTCAGCAGGCTGCGGTCGGCGCCGCTGTCGTTGGGGAAGGCGGAATGGATCAGCCGTGCGTCGCCGAACACCACGTCGCCCGGGCGCACCGGGACCGGCACCGCGTCGGGGTGCATCTGGAACAGCGGATGGCCGGGATCGGTCACCCGCGACAGGCTCTCGTCATGAGCCTGGATCGCGCGGTGCAGCGGATGGCGCCGACGGTGGCTGCCGGGAATGACCCGCAGGCAGCCGTTGGCCGGGGAGGTCTCTGTCAGGTAGACCATGACGAAGAACTGGGCGATGGCGCCGGTGTAGGAAATCGGGTCGTCCCAGCCCCACCAGTCCTGGTGCCAGAACAGGGCGGGGCTCTTCGGCGGCTTGCTGATCAGATAGCCGGAGGTGAAGCGGGGATCGCGGAACCCCATACCTGCGAAGGCGGCCCGCAGCTCGGCGCTGCCGATCAGCGGGGCGAAGGCGGGATGGTCGGCGAGCTGGACCAGGCTGCCCTGCGACCGGTTCCGCGCGCGATGCTCGCTGGCGATCGTCGGCAGGATGTGGTCGGATTCGGTCTGCAGGTGGCGGATCAGGGCAGGCGGCAGCAGGCCGCGGGCCACGGCGAACCCGTCGCGTTCCAGGTCGGCGAGCAAGGTCGTGAAATCCGGGTCGCTCATGGTCGATCCCCTCCAGCCTATCCGACGCGCGCGCCGGTGGTTGCCGCCTGGCGGGTCACCTCCTCGACCAGCGCGTCGTGGACCGGCGTCGGCACCCGGTGCTCCCGACCCAGGCGCACGATCGCGCCGGAGAGCCAAGGCAGCTCGATCCGCCCGCCGCGTTCCAGGTCCTGCAGCATCGACGACCGCATCTGGTAGGGCATGGCCTCCATCGCCCGCATCGTCTTCGCCTCCAGGTCCGGGTCGAGCCGCGGGCAGACCGCTCGGCCGACCGCGACCGCCTCCGCCGCCGCCGCTTCCAGCCGCGGCCGGTCCTGCTCCAGCACCGCGCCGATCGGCACCCTGAGCGCAGCGGTCATGCCGCTGTGGCAGGCGAGCATGACGAATTTTCGCCAGATGTCGACCTCGACATCGGGGCTCAGCTCCGCCTTCACCTCCGGCAGGTCGGCGGCGTGGTGGAGCGCCGCCAGCCGCGGGTCGGGCCGGCGGTCGAGGCTGCCGACGATGAAGCGGGTCAGCGGGTTGTTCTGCCGCACGACTCCCGGCTCCACGATCTCCGCCGGGATCCAGACGACGCCGCCGGCGGCCCGCTCCCGCCCGAAGCGCGCCAGCACCGCCGGCTCGCCGTCGACGCCGTTCTGCATCGAGATCACCAGGCTCTGCGGTCCCGCCATCGGCTCGGCGGCGTCGAGCGCCTGCTCCAGGCTCCACAGCTTGGTGCAGATCAGCACCACGTCGCAAAGGCCGATCTGCGCCGGGTCGTCGAAGGCTTGCGGTTGCGCCAGATGGACGTCCCCGAGCGGGCTGAGCACGCGCAGGCCGTGCGCCCGCATGGCCTCCAGGTGCGGGCCGCGGGCGAGGAACCTGACATCGGCCCGGACAGCCGCGGCGATCCGCGCTCCGTAATACCCCCCGACGCCGCCTGCGCCGATCACGCCGATCTTCATGCCCATGCTCCCTGCTGCGGGAGCGAGAGACTAGCGTGAACTCTTGAGTGGCGCGAGCCGGTTGGCCCGGATCCCTCAGCCGGCGACGCGCCGCCGCGGCTCGAAGCAGGTGGGGCGGGGCGCCTCGTAGGCGCTGACGTCAGGCGCCGGGGCACCGAACAAATGGCCCTGCGCCAGCTTCACCCCGGCATGGCGGACCACTTCGAGCGTCCGCTCGTTCTCCACCATCTCGGCGACGGTCGTGATGCCGAGGTCGTCGCACATGCCGACGATGGCGGTAAGAAAGGCCATGCCTTTGCGGCCGTGGACGGCCTCGTGGATCAGCGCACCGTCGATCTTGACGATGTCGACGTCGAAGGCGCGCAGATACTGGAACGTCGCGGCGCCAGCGCCGAAGTCGTCGAGGCAGATCTTGTGACCGAGCGCGCGCAGCTCGCCGACTGCGCCAGCGGCCTTGGTCAGGGCACCGATCCGCGCGGTCTCGGTCAGCTCGAACAGGATCTGGTGGCGGACGTCCGATGCAGCGTCGAGAGCCGTCAACAGGGTGGACAGGAAATCACGCGAGGTCAGCGATCGGCCGGAGAGGTTGATCGCGATGTGGTAGCGCATGCCGAGCTTGTTCGTGGTCCGCAGCCATTCGACAACCTTCGCGGTCATCTTCAGGTCGAACTCCGTGATCAGCCCGAGGTCCTCTGCGAACTGTATGTCGTTGCCGGCCGACATCGACGGATCGCTCGAGAACCGTGCCAGCGCCTCGAAATGGTGCGGCCGACGGGTGTCAACATCGACGATCGGCTGATAGGCGGAGACGAAGCTGCCGTCGTTGACCATCTTGCGGAACCGCTTGATGCGATCGACCGTGCTGCGCGCAACCGCGCCCAGGTCGCGCGAGATGTCGTCGAGGTTGACATCGCCGCAGTCCTCGGCGTCGAAGGCATTGACCGCGTGGATCAGGACGCGCGCGATATCGCTGCGGCTCAGGTCGCGCGTGTTCAATCCCAGCGTTTCGGGCGCGAAATCGGCGTCCGCAATGTCGATGCCGATTCCGTCGGGATCGATGGCGCGGCTGAAATCGCGCAGTTGCCGCCAGACCGGCGCGATGCTCTCCTGGCTGTTGCGCAACAGGCCGAACCGCTCCTCGTCGAACTGGCCGGCTGAATCGCCATCGATGGAGTTGGCGCGGAGATAGGCGCCGAGCGTGAGCATCAGAGCCTTGCGCGACTCCTCGTCCAGCTTCCGGCGCAGGGTCTCCAGGTTGCCCACCTGGACCAGTGTCACCTTCAGTTCGGGGCCGGGCGCGCGGGCGAGCTGTCGGACGACGGTGCTGGCAAAGCCGTCCGGACCGTGCAGGCCGGTCAGCGGATTGCGGTCTCGCTGCGGCCCGATCTGATCGGAGTCGAGGCGCAGAGCAAGATAATATCGGCCGCCGACCTGGGGCAGCTCGGGCAGGAAGTAGCCGGTCGTCAGCATGGGCGGCGTCGGGCCGCGGTCACTGCCGAGCCGGATCGCGACCGGGTTCATCCGGTTCTGCGCCCGTGCGCTGGAGAGGACCGCATTGACCAGCCCGCTATACTCCGGGGAAGCCAGCTCGCTCAGCTTGCGGCCGACGAGCGCCTCCGGCGCCCGATCGAGCAAGGCGCGGACCGCGCCGGTAGCGAACACCACGGTCTGGTCGTCGTTGAGCTCGAGGAGGACGTCGGCGGCGCAGAAGGCGAAGGCGGCAAAACGGTCCCGTTCGCGGCGAAACGGGTCGGCGGCGTCGCCGATCGCTGGCGGTTGGGCGTGCAAGACCATGGGCGGCGCGTTCGACAGTGGAGTGATCCGGCATCTGTTGGCCGAAGGGCCGAGCCCCGACTGTGCCAGAGAGGGACTAAGGAATAGTCAACGCTTGGTGAAGCGATGCCTGAGCAAAGCTCGTCGCCTGACGGGGCGGGATCGGCTATGGTCTTGCCATGCACCAGACCATGTCCGTCACGCCTGTTCCGATCGATCGGCTTTCCCAGGTCAATGCCTGGATCTTCGATCTGGACAACACTCTATACCCGGCTTCGTGCGACCTGTTCACCCAGGTCCGCGACCGCATGACACGCTTCATCTGCGACCGGCTGGCCCTGGGTTTCGACGCCGCCCGCGAGTTGCAGCGCCACTACTACCAGTCCTACGGCACGACGATGCTCGGCCTGATGAAGAACGACGCGGTCGATCCGCACGAGTTCATGGACTTCGTCCACGACATCGACCTTGCCGCCGTCGCGCCACCGCCGTTGCTCCGCGACGCGCTCTCCCGGCTGCCCGGTCGGCGGCTGATCTACACAAATGCCAGCACGGCCCACGCGCAGCGGGTGATGCAGCATCTGGGGATCGCGGATCTGTTCGACGGCATCTTCGACATCGTCGCTGCGGACTTCGAGCCGAAGCCCGGAGCCGATGCATTCGACAGGATGCTGAGCCGTTTCGCCGTCTCGGCCGGTCGGGCCGCCTTCTTCGAGGATATCGGCCGCAATCTGGAACCGGCGGCGGCACGCGGCGTGCTGACGGTGCTCGTCCGCGGCAGCGACATCTCGGTTGCCGGGCAAGCCGCGGAAGCCGGCGCCGACTTCGAGGTGGATGACCTCGCCGACTGGCTTGCCGACATCGGCGGTCTGCTGGCTACATCTGCCGACGCGGCGCCAAGTCGCTAGGCTGGCCGGGATTAGGAGCCTGAAAGCTGCCCTGGCGCTTCGCGATCCTCGCTCAGGCGGCGAGCCATAGCAGGCCGCCGACAAGGCCCCAGGCAAGTGCGGCGGCACCCAGAACGAACCAACGCTCGCCGGGCCGGGCCGCGTCGGCGGCGAGCATCTCGGCCGGCACATCCGATCCGCTGGTGCGGTCGCTCCAGCGGTTGCTCGGGATCATGAAGATGTTCGGCACGTCGCGCATCCTCCCATCGAGGCACCAGAATAGTTGATTATTCGTAAAATTCCAATCGTCAGTCGCGAGTCGCCAGATTCAGATTGCGGCGCCGCGGCCACCCGCTATACCGGCGTCCTGTCGCGGGCCTGCGTCGCGCCGCGATCGGCGCCGACGCCATACTCGCGTGACCAGAGGGGAAAAACATGAACGACAATCAGCCGCAGCAGTTCGCCGGCAAGGTGGCGGTGGTGACCGGCGGCACCAGTGGATCGGGCGAGGCGACGGCGCGGCTGATCGCGGCCCGCGGCGCCGCCGGCCTGGTGATCTGCGGCCGCAGCGCCGAGCGCGGCGAGGCGGTGGCGGGCGAGATCTCCGCCGCCGGCTGCCCGACCCTGTTCGTTCCGGCCGACCTTGCCGATGTCGAGGCCTGTTTCGCCGTGATCGACCGCGCCGAGGAGCGCTTCGGGCGCATCGACGCGCTGTGCAACGTCGCCGGCCTGTCCACCCGTGGCGGCGTCGCCGACACCACGCCGGAGGACTGGGACAAGCTGTTCGCGGTCAACGTGCGCGCGCCGTTCTTCCTCACCCAGCGGGCGGTGGCGGTGATGCGCAAGCACGGGATCGCCGGCGCCGTGGCCAATATCGGCTCGATCGTCGCCTATGGCGGCCCGCCGTTCCTCACCCCCTACAGCACCACCAAGGGGGCGTTGATGACGCTGACCCGGAACCTGGCCAACAGCCTGAAGCGGGACCGGATCCGGGTGAACACGCTGAACATCGGCTGGACCAACACGCCCTGGGAGCACGTGATCCAGACTCAGACCCACGGCCGCCCGGAGAACTGGCTGGAGGAGGCATCGAAGACCCAGCCCTTCGGCCGGCTGATCGAGCCGGCGGAGGTCGCCCGCGCGCTGGCCTTTCTGGTCTCCGACGAGTCCGGCATGATGACCGGCGCAATCATCGAGTACGACCAAACCGTCATCGGCACCGCCGAGGACAACCCGGGGGTCTGAGACAGCCGCAGTACCGAGCCTGTCGAAGGATGCACTGCCGCACAGCCTTGAGGATTGCCAGCCCATGTCCCTCAGCCATCTCGCGGCGATGGCGATCTTCGCCAAGGTGGTGGAGACAAAGAGCTTCACCGCCGCCGCGCGCGACCTCGGCATCTCCAAGTCTGCAGTCAGCAAGCAGATCAGCGGGCTGGAGGACCGGCTCGGCGCGCGTCTGCTCAACCGCACCACCCGCCGGCTGGCACTGACCGAGATCGGCGCCGCCTTCTACGACCGCTGCAGCCGCCTGGTGGCTGAGGCGGAGGAGGCGGAGCTGGAGGTCACCCGGATGACCGTCGAACCGCGCGGCGAGCTCCGCGTCAACGCGCCCTTTAGCTTCGGACTCATCCATGTGGCGCCGAAGCTATGCGGTTTCCTCAGCATGCATCCCGGTGTGAGCCTGGACCTGACCTTCGACGACCGTTTCGTCGACCTGGTCGCCGATGGCTACGACCTGGCGATCCGGATCGGCAACCTCGCCGATTCCAGCCTGATCGCGCGCAAACTGGCGACGACGCGCGTGCTGCTGGTCGCCGCACCGGCCTATTGGGCGGCGCGGGGGGTGCCGGCGTCGCCGCAGGCACTCGCCGACCACGAGTGCCTGATCTACAGCTATCGCCAGACCGGCAACGTCTGGCAGTTCGGCAACGAGACGGTCCGCGTCTCCGGCCGGGTGCGGGCCAACAACGGCGACGCGCTGCGCCAGGCGGCGGTCGCCGGCCACGGTATTGCCGTTCTGCCCAGCTTCATTGTCTGGGAGGACGTGCTCGCCGGCCGCCTGGTCCCGGCACTGCACGCCTATGAGCCGCTGCCGCTCGGCATCTACGCGGTCTACCCGCACAGCCGACACCTCTCGGCCAAAGTGCGCGCCTTCATCGACTATCTGGCCGCCCAGTATGGCGACCACGCCTATTGGGAGGACGGGTCGGACCTGCTTGCACCTCAGACTGGGTAGGCCGGCACGCCGAACAGCCAGGTGTGGGCGTGCATCAGCCCACCGTAGAGCAACAGCGCCACCACCAGCCGGACCGCGTCGCTCCAACGTGCCTGCAGTCGGTTGCGGCCGGCGAGCGTGGCGGCGAAGGGGATCAGCGACGTCCGTCTGGCCAATGCCTGGAAGTCATAGGCCGGATCGGCGCGCTTCTTGGCGTCGATGCCCCACATCCCGGCCACCGACAACAGGCCAAGCCCACCGAACAGAAACAGCGATGCCAGATCGCCATTGGCCAGCAGGTGGGCCAGCGCCCACAACAGGATCCCCCACAGCATCGGGTGGCGGGTGATCGCGGTATAGAGCGGTAGCCTCGTCGAGGCGGCGGGAGCCGCGCCGCCCGCCGGCCCGGCCGCGGTCGGATTGCGCGTGCTCAGCGCGCCGACCAGCAGCCAGAACGCCAGCGGCATGACCAGGATCGGCAGCCAGGTCGCCCAGGACAGGGTCCACAGCGGCAGATAGCTCGCGCTGCGGTAGGCGAGCGCGACCAGGACAAGCAGCACCGCCGCCTGGACAGAATAGGCTGCCTGGAAGCCGGTCGAGCCCATTGTAGCGATCAGTTGCGACCGCACCGCCGGCAGCGACAGTCCGACATGCAGCCCGACGAAGCCCGTCATGGCCAGCAGCAGCAGGAACAGCGACGTGTCCATCGGTCCTCGCCTGAGCGCCTCGGCGGTTGCGTTCCTTCGCGCCGATAGGCTAATGCACCGCCATGTCCCGCGAAAGCCGAAGCCCGCACAATGACGCCCGTCACAGGGTTTCCGACGAGTCGATCGTGGAAACGATCCTGTCGCTGGCCTCGGCCAAGGGGCCGGACGGCTCGGTCGGCCCGAACGATGTCGCCCGAGCGCTTGGCGGCGATAGCTGGCAGAGCCTGACCAGCCGGGTGCGCCGGGCGGCGGTCGGGCTGGCGCAGGCTGGCCGGCTGGTTATCCTGCGCAAGGGCAAGCCCGCCGATCCGGCCGATTTCAAGGGCGTCTACCGCCTGCGCATCGTCCTTGCCGGCAACGCGCCGGCGGGGGCCGCCTCGGACGCCGACTAGAGTGCCGCAGCTGCTGTTCTTCTCCGGGATCGATGATCCGGGCCAGTGGCGGGCGACGCTGGCCCGGCTCGCGCCCGACGTCACGATGCGGATCTGGCCCGGCGAGGTGGACGATCCGGCGTCCATCGACTGCGCGCTGGTGTGGAAACCGCCGGCCGGCCTGCTCGCCAGCCTGCCCAACCTCCGGTTGATCCAGTCGATGGGCGCCGGGGTCGACGGGCTGCTGGCGGATCCGGAGCTGCCGCGCCATGTGCCGATCGCACGCGTCGTCGACCCGCTGCTGACGCAGTGCATGACCGAATATGTCGTCCTGCACACGCTCTACCATCACCGGCTGATGCCGCTGTTCGCCCGCCGCCAGGCCGAGGGCGTCTGGCGGGAGACGGTCGCGCCGCCCGCCCAGGAGCGGACGGTGGGGATCCTGGGCCTGGGCGAGCTCGGCATCGCCGCCGCGCGGGCGCTGGTCGCCCTCGGCTTCCGGGTGCAGGGCTGGAGCCGCAGCGTTCGCGTGGTCGACGACGTGGTATGCCGCAGCGGTGCGGCAGGCCTTGCTGCCATGCTTGCCGACTGCGAGATCCTGATCTGTCTGCTTCCGCTCACCGCCGAGACCGAGGACATCCTCGACGCGGCGCTGTTCGCCCGGCTGCCGCGGGGCGCCGCCCTGATCAACTGCGGCCGGGGCCGGCACCTGGTGGAGGCGGACCTGCTGGCCGCGCTCGACAGCGGCCAGCTCGCAGCGGCCTCACTCGACGTGTTCCGCCAGGAACCCCTGCCGGCCGGGCACCCCTTCTGGAGCCGGCGCGAGATCGTGATCACGCCGCATGTCGCAAGCATCTCGCACCCGGAGAGCGCCGCGCAGCTGGTGGCCGAGAACATCCGCCGGGTCTGGGCCGGCTTGTCCCCCCGCTATCAGGTGGACCCGGCGCGTGGCTACTGACCGCTCGCGCCGCGGCGTCAGTGCATCGGCCTGCCCTCGATGAACAGCACCGCCAAGTCGTCCTCGGGCACGAAGTCGGTCAGCGTCACCTCCAGTGTGGTCGGGCCGGTCCGCTCGAGCCCGTCCAGGCACAGCGCGACCAGGTTCTCCGGGGCGCCCGTCTCGATCGTCAGGTGGAAGGTCCCGATGGGCCCCAGCCAGTTCTTGGCGGTGACCAGGATGTAGTCGACGTGGCGGGTGAGCAGATAGGACTCGTCGCCGGCGATCTCCTCGGCAGCGGCGGCAGTCTCCTCACTGAGACAGAACCGGTTCTGGAACCACGAATCCCCACGGCGCACGTCCTCGGCCTCGTAGCTGCCGAAGAACTGCGCGCCGGTGACGGGACGATAGCTGTGCTCGATCACGGTCTCCGCCCCGGCCGGAAAACGCTGTTGCCAGTAGTAGATCGTCTGGAACGTCCAGGTCGGGTATGCCTCGACAACGCCATCATACTCGTCGAATTGCGCGATGCCTTCGGCCTGAAGCTCGGTGCGGGTCTCGGCCGGAAGGGCGGACAGCGTGTCGAACATGGCGAGGTCGAAGCCGCTTACCGGCAGGCCTAGCTCCAGCATCCGATCGGTGACGTCGAGCCCGAGCACCGTGGTTCGAGTTTCCCACTCGGCCTCCACCGGGCCACCGTCGACCGTCACACTGAAATCCATGTAGTTGGGGGTGCCGGTGTCCAGCGGGCCGAGGTCGGTCTCGTACATCTGCCGCATGTCGACCTCGGGCATGGGGAAGGCGACAAGCGTGTCGACGTCCACCTCTGCGGTGTTGCGGAACAGGTAGCGCACCGTCACCCGGTCGATGGCGATGGTCAGGTCTTCGCGGACCAGCTCGACCTGATAGTTGGCGATCAACTCGAGCCCGCCGGCGCCGATGGCAGCCGTGGAATCATTGGCAGCGGCGCCGGTCGGCCCGAGCCCGGCCGCCAGCGAGATCGTGCCGGCCATCACCGTGGCGGCGTTCCGGTTCATCCAGTTGTGCAATGATCCCTCCCTGAAACGGGTCCGAAACCGCGACGCGGCCGGCCGACTCGTTGCGGCAATGATGCGACAGAAGGCGCCCTGCCGGAAGCCATCCGCGGTCGATTCAGATCGTCGCCCGCAGCTACTGGGCGAGGTCGGGATCGGCCCGGTTGCTGCTGTCCAGGGGCGGCGCGCCGGCGGCCCCGGCGTCGTCCGCCGCAGGCGGCTGGCCACCGGCCAGGGCGGCGATGTACGACTGCACGTCGACATAGGCCTCGCTCTGCGGATCGAGCGTGTCCAGCAACTGGGTCCAGCGCGTCCGGGCGGTCGCGAAATCGCGCTGCTGCGCCGCGGCCAGCCCCAGGAACCACAGGGCGTCGGGGTGGCTAGGATCGGCGGCGATGACCCGGTCGAAGGCGGCGATCGCCTCGGTGGGAACCGGAGAATCCAGCGGCTGTCCCTCCAGTATCATCCGCGCATAGGCGATCTGGGCGTCGATCCGGTCGGGTCCGTGCTCGCTGGCGTTGGCGAGCGCGTTCCGGGCGGCAGGAAGGTCGCCCAGGGCAACGTAGGAGCGGGCAAGGATCATCCAGCCGTCAACGTCCTCCGGGCTCTGTTCCAGCCGAACCGCGAGCCGACCGACCATCTCGGCGATGCGTGCGGCCTGCTCGTCCGGGGGGAGGTCCAGCATCGCGGCGATCTGAGGCTCGGACAGGACAGGTGCTGCGGGTTGCGGGGCAGCCGCGGGTGCCTCGACGGGCACCGCGACGTTCGGCATCGGCCCGGCGCTTCCCGGTGCAGGTGCCGGAGCAGGCGATTCGGCAAAGCTCTGCTCAGGCTCGGATGGCGCCATGGCGGCATCGGCATCGTCGGTTCGCATCGGGGCGGCTGAGCGTGTTGCCAGCCTCGCCTCGGCGGTCTGCATCGCCTCCGGTCCCAGGGACGTCTCCGTCTCGGCAATGCGCGCGCGCACCGCGTCCATCCAGCCCGCATCCGGCTCGGAGTCCGCAGCCAGTGCCCGCCACTCGGCAAGCGCCAGGCGCAGGTCACCCTGCTGAAACCGGCGAAGCGCCAGGTAGTAGCGCGCGCGCGGGTCGTCGGGGACCTGGTCCAGTGCGGCGTCGAACGCTTCGGCGGCCCGATCCGTGACCTGCCCGTTGGCCTGAAGCACCAGCACTTCGCCATAAGCAGCGCTGAGATCGGCTTGGCCGGGGGCAAGGGCGATGGCGTTGGCATAGGCGGCGGCGGCCTCGTCGAGCCGATCGAGGCTCGCCTGGGCGCGGGCCAGCAGCACCCAGCTCCTCAGGTCGCTGGCGTCGCGCTCGACCGCGACGGTCATCTCGCTGACCAGTGCCTCGGCGCTGGCCCGGGCCTGTGCCGCGTCGGCGACGTCCTTGCGCTCCGCAAGCGGCTGGTCGGGAAGATCCGGCTTGCCGACCGTGATGTAGAGGCCGGCTGCCGCCAGCGGCGCGGCCACGACGACTCCTGTGGCCCATGCCCACCCGCGCCTGGACCGCCGAGGGGGCTCGACCGCGACGGGAGCCGCGGCTCTGCCGGTGCTGGCATGAAGCAGCCTGCGCCCGATCTCGGCCCTGGCCAGTTCCGCATCGGCCGCGGAGATCCGGCGCCGCGCGAGGTCCGACTCGACCTGCTTCAGCTGTCCGCGGTAAAGCGCGCGCGCGGTCTCGTCGCGGTCCTCCGTCCGACCGCCCCGGCCGAGCAACGGGGGCACCAGGGCGAGCAGCACGAAGCCGGTCACGATGACCGCCACGGTCCAGAACAGCACCGCATCGGTCATGCCCGTCGCCCCCGGTCGCCGTCGTGGAGCAGCTCGTCCAGGCGCGCGCGTTCCTCGTCCGACAGCGGGGCGTCCATCGGCTCGACGGCGACGCCGCTGCGCCGGCGCCAGACCAGGATCGCGATCAGCCCCGACACCAGCAGGGCCGGCGGGCCGAACCACAGGGCATAGGTTACCGGGCCAACCGGCGGCTCGAGCAGCACGTAGACGCCATAGCGTGCCACCACCGTATCGCGCACGGCCTGATCGTCGTCGCCGGCGACCAGCCGGCTGCGGACAAGCGCACGCAGGTCGGCCGCGATCTCGGCATCGGAGTCGTAGATCGACTGGTTCTGGCAGACCACGCAGCGCAGTTCCTGGTACAGCGCGCGAGCGCGCGCCTCGAGGACGGGGTCGTCCATCGTCTCGCCAGGCATCACCGCGGCGGCCGCCGGCTGGTTGAGCAGGACCGAAACGGCTGCCGCCGACAGGGCGCGGATGAGCCCTTTCACGAGGCGTCCTCCACGATCCGGAGCAGATCGTCGCGCTGCTCGGGCAGGATCGGGCCGAAATGGCGGTAGACGATCGTGCCGTCGGCATCGACGACGAATGTCTCCGGCAGGCCGGTCACACCCCAGTTCACGCTGATCGAGCCGGTGTCGTCGGCGACGATCTGAGCATAGGGGTTGCCGAGTTCGTCGAGGAACCTGCGTCCGGCTTCCGGATCGTCCTTGTAGTTGACGCCGATCACCATCAGCCCCTGATCGTGAGCCAGATCGGTCAGCACGGGATGTTCGACCTTGCACGGGATGCACCAGGACGCGAAGAAATTGACCAGGACCGGCTTGCCCGCACCGAACTGGGTATCGGTCACGTCGGCGACGCCGCTCATCAGCGACGGGCCGGCCACGCTTGGCGCCGGCTGGCCGATCAGCGGCGAGGGCAGGTAGCCGGGATCGCGCTCGTCGAGAAGCAGCATGTAGCCCAGGAACCCGACCAGCGCGCCGAACACGGCCAGCGGGACGGCGACTGGCCACAGGGGGCGGCTGCGCTTGGTTTCGACGGTCTGCACTCAGGCCTCCACGGCCAGTTCTGTCACCTTCGCGGCGCGCGTGGCCGCGCCGACCTTGGCGCGGCGGTCGCTGAGCGAGAGGGCACCTCCGACCGCCATCATGCCCGCCCCGAACCAGATCCAGGCGACCAGCGGCTCGTAGTAGATGCGCGTCACCCAGGCGCCGCTGTCGTCCGGCTCGCCGATCACGGCGTACAGGTCGCCGAACACGCCTCCGCGGATCGCGGACTCGGTCGTGGACTGGCGCTCGACCGGATAGAAGCGCCGCTCCGGCGTCAGCATGCCGATCGCCTCGCCGTCGTAGAAAACCGTCATCGAAGCCCGGTCGGCGACGTAGTTCGGCCCGCCCACCCGGGACACATCGTCCAATCGCACCTGATAGCTGCCCATGTCCACGGTCTGGCCGGGTCGCGTCATCTGTATGCTCTCGATCTTCCATGCCGTCGCCGCGACGGCGCCCGCGACCAGCACCCCGACGCCGCCATGGGCCAGCATGCTGCCGTAGGCGCTGCGCGGGAGACCGGCGGCCCGGCGCAGGCTGACCGACAGCGGTCGCCGGAACAGGGCGATCCGCTCCGCCAGATCCGTCAGTGCGCCCATGATCAGCCACGCTGCGAGTCCCAGTCCGACCAGCGCCAGCAACGGCCCGCCATCGGTCACGTACCAGCCGATCGCCAGCACGACGATGACCACCAGGACGGCCACGCTCAACCGGCTGAACGCGCCGGCCAAGTCTGCCTTCCGCCAGGCCAGCATCGGTCCGATCGCCATTGCCGCCAGCATGGGCATCATCAGTGGCACAAATGTGGCGTCATAGAATGGCGGCCCGACCGAAACGCGGTCGTTGCTGATCACCTCGGCGATCAGGGGGTAGAGCGTGCCAAGCAGCACCGTGGCGCAGGCCACGGCCAGGAACAGGTTGTTCAGCACGAGGCCGCCCTCGCGGCTGATCAGGGCAAAGGCGGGGCCCTGGCGCAGGCTGGGGGCGCGCAGTGCGTAGAGCGCCAGCCCGCCGCCAACCGCGATCGCCAGCAGCAGCAGCACGAACAGGCCACGGTCGGGGTCCACGGCAAAGGCGTGCACCGAGGTCAGGACTCCGGAACGGACCAGGAATGTGCCGAGCAGGCTCAGGCCGAAGGTCATGATCGCGAGCAGCATCGTCCATGCCCGCAGCGCCTCGCGCCGCTCGACCACCACGACGCAGTGAATCAGCGCAGTGCCGAGCAGCCAGGGCATCAGGCTCGCATTCTCCACCGGATCCCAGAACCACCATCCGCCCCAGCCGAGCTCGTAATAGGCCCACCAGCTGCCGAGAGCGATGCCGAGGGTCAGGCAGCTCCAGGCGGCGAGCGTCCATGGCCTGACCCAGCGGGCCCAGGCCGCGTCGACCTTGCCCTCGATGAGCGCGGCAATGGCAAAGGAGAAGGCGATCGAGAAACCGACATAGCCGAGGTAGAGCATCGGCGGATGGATCGCGAGCGCCAGGTCCTGCAGCACCGGGTTCAGCCCCATGCCGGCGATCGGCGCAGGGTCGAGGCGGTCGAACGGGTTGGACGTGAGGAGGATGAAGGCGAGGAAGCCGAGACCGACCATGCCCTGGATCCCGATCACCCGCGCCCGCAGCGTCGCCGGCAGTCCGTCGCCGAACCAAGCCACCGCCGCGCCGTAGGCGGCGAGGATCAGCGACCACAGCAGCATCGAGCCTTCGTGGTTTCCCCACACCCCGGTGATCTTGTAGATCAGCGGCTTGGTTGCATGGGAGTTCTCCGCCACGACCCGCAGCGAGAAGTCCGAGGTGACGAAGCCGTTGGTCAGGGCCAGGAAGGCGGCAGCGACCAGGGTCAGCTGCATAACGGCGCACGGTGCGGCAAAGCCCATCAGCCGCCCGTCCTTGCGGGCGGCACCCACCATCGGCACCACTGACTGCAGCAGGGAGACGATCAGCGCCAGCGTCAGGGCGTAGTGGCCAAGCTCGGCTATCATGGGTGCATGGCCACGGTCACTCGCCCTGCCAGTGTCCCTGCGCGCGCAGGGCCTCGGCAACCTCGGGCGGCATGTAGGTCTCGTCGTGCTTTGCCAGCACCTCGTCGGCCGCGAACCAGCCGCCGGCGTCCATCAGGCCTTCGGTGACCACGCCCTGGCCTTCGCGGAACAGGTCGGGCAGGACTCCGGCAAAGCGGACTTCGACACTGCTGGTTCCGTCGCTCACCGCAAAGCGGACATGGCCCTGGTCGTCGCGAGCCACGCTGCCGGCCTCGACCAGCCCGCCGAGGCGCAGCCGGCGGTCCGGCGCCGGCGGGTTCTGGGCCAGATCGGTCGGGCTGTGGAAGAACATGACAGTCTCGTTGAGTGCGGCCAGCGACAGCCCGGTGGCCCCGGCGAGGAGCGTCAGGCCGACGAGGACCAGGGTGAGGCGCTGTCGCTTGCCGCTCATTCGTCATTCTCCTCGCGACCGCGACGCAGAGCCGCGGCCCGCTGCTCGAGGGCGCGGGCACCGACGATCGCCCATGTCGCAAGCCCGGCGAGCGCCAGCAGAGCGACGGCATAGGCGGGCCAGACATAGCCGGCATAGCCGCCCATGTCGAACCACTCGGCGATTGCCCCCGTCGTTTGCGCCATGGCCTGGACGATCATGGCTCAGGCCCCCTCGCTGGCAGCCAGGGATGCGGCCGCAGACAGCCGCGCCCGCGCCCGCAGCCCGCGCATCCGCCAGACCAGGACGACAAAGAACAGCAGCGTGAAGGCCAGTGCCATCACCAGCATCGGCGCCAGCATCGCAGGGTGTATGGTCGGGCCGTCGAGGCGGAACACGCTGGCACCCTGATGCAGCGTGCTGAACCAGTCGACCGAGAACTTGACGATCGGCACGTTGACGACGCCGACGAGACACAGGATCGAGGCCGATTGCTGGCCGCGCATCGGGTCGTCGAAGGCGTCGATCAGCGCAACATAGCCGAGGTAGAAGAACAGGAGCACCAGGACGGAGGTCATCCGCGCGTCCCACTCCCACCAGGTGCCCCACATCGGCTCGCCCCACAGCGAGCCGGTGGCGAGACAGATCGCGGTGAAGACCAGGCCCGCCGGCGCCGCCGCCCGGGCGGCCATCAGCGCGAGCGCGTGCCGCCAGACCAGCCCGACCCCGCTTGCCACCGCCATCAGCACGTAGACGAACAGCGCCATCCAGGCTGCCGGCACGTGAACATAGGCGATCCGCACCGTCTCGCTCTGCTGGTAATCCGGTGGCGAGGCGAAGAGGGCCAAGTAGAGGCCTACCGCGAACAGGATCGCCGTCGCCCCGCTCGCCCAAGGGAGCAGGCGGTTCGCGATCCGGAAGAACCGGGTCGGATTGGCCAGGCTCACCGGGCGCTGTGCCCGTCGCCTCTGGGTGTCGGCGTCGCTCGTCATCGCATCCTGGATATTATCATGACATCCGGGGAACGTCGCGGTTTCGGGCTTCCCGAGGCGCCGCTGCCCGTTCATGCCCGGCACCGATTTCCGCCAGCATTGACCTGGCGCAAGCGTTCGGCCTGAAGAGGCGCTTCACGTCAATGCGGCGCGCACCGCTGCCGCAGCGGCCCACGGGCACAACGCAAGCCCGATCAGCAGCAGGGCGCCGAGAAACATCAGCGCCGGCGCGGCGTCAAGCCCGCTCATTGCCGCATCCGCTGCCCCGGCGCCGAAGATCAGCACCGGGACATAGAGCGGGACCACCAGCAGAACCAGCAGCAGCCCGCCACGCCGCGCGCCCAGGATCAATGCGCCGCCGACCGTCCCGATCAGGGTCAGGGTGGGGGTGCCCAGCAAGAGCCCCAGCACCAACGGCCCGTAGACATGGCCCGGCAGGTTCAACATCAACGCCATCAGCGGCGCGAAGGCGACCATCGGTAGGCCGCTGACCAGCCAGTGCGCGGTCGCCTTGGCGAGTGCGTGGGTCGCCAGCGGCGCCGGCGACTGGACGAGCAGATCGAGGCTGCCGTCGGCATGATCGGACGCAAAGATGTGATCGAGCGTGATGGTGGTGGCCAGCAGCGCGGCGACCCAGATGATCGCCGGGCCGATGCGGGCCAGCAGGGTGGGATCGGGTCCCAGCGCCAGCGGGAAGATCACGACCATCAGCACGAAGGTGCCGAGCACCGGCACCGCCCCACCGCGCTGGCGCCAGGCGAGCAGGAGGTCCCGTCGCAGCAGCGCCAGCGCCGGTCTCAGCACGCGACGGTTCCCGAGCGGAGCGCGAGTTGGCGGGCGTCGGGGAAAGGCAGCAGGTCATGGGTGGCGACGATCGCGCTCCCGCCTTGCGCCCGATGGGCTGCGACCGCCGCCGCCAGCCGTTCCACCCCGTCCCGATCCAGGGCGTTTGCCGGCTCGTCGAGAAGCCAGAGCTCGGACGGGGTCAGGAGGAGCCGGGCGAGCGACAGACGCCGCCGCTGGCCGGCGCTGAGGATCCGGGCCGGCAAGGCGAGCAGTGCTGCCAACCCGAAGACCGCCGCCGCGTCCTGTACGCTCGCACCGCCATGGCCGCCGAGGGCCGACCAGAAGCGCAGGTTCTCCAGGACCGTGAGGTGTGGCTTCGCCGGATCCGCGTGACCGACGTGCAGCGTCCTGCCTTTCGACCGCGCGCTGCCGGCGATGGTGCCGGCCGACGGCTCCAGAAGGCCGGCGATGCAGCGCAGCAGGCTGGTCTTGCCGCTGCCGTTGGGACCGGTGACCACGACCAGCTCGCCTGCGGCGATCGCGAAACTGACGTTGCGCAGCACGGGTCGGCCTCCGCGCACGCAGTCGAGGCCGTCAATCTGCAGCAGCGGCTCGGCTCGGGGACGGTCGGCGGCGGCGGAGTTCATGGCGCCGCACCATAGCGCCAGCCGTCGGGCCTGCCCACATTTCGTCGGGCGGTGAGCGGCCGTGGTGCGCACAGAAAAAACCGGCCGCCGAAGCGGCCGGAGAATTCAGGAGGCTCGACCGAAGGGGAAAGTCGGTCGCAGCGCCCGCCGCGCGATGATCCCACGCGATCTGCGGCAGGCCCGATCAGGGGAGAACCCGATCATCTGCAGTGTCGCGCCCGTCGATGGCCGCAATAGGCCGGGAATAGGGCGATTTCGTGATTTCGCCGTTGTCCGGTCCGCGGCCGGCAACCGATGCAGCTCAGGCCTCCAGCAGATCCAGGGCAGTCTCGGAGTGACTCTCCATCCGCACCCGCAGCTTGCTGAGCGCGCGCGCCTCGATCTGCCGGATCCGCTCCTTGGTCAGCCCTATGTCGTCGCCGATCTCCGCGAGCGTCTTGCGATCGTCGTCGAGGAAGCGCTGGGCGATGATCGTCTGTTCGCGCTCGGTCAGGCTGTCGAGCGCTTCGCGCAGACGCTTGCGGCGGACGTCGCCGTCGTGGGTGCGGGTGACATTCTCCTCGGGGTTCGGCCGGTCGTCGGCCAGGAAATCCTGAAACTGGTCGTTCTCGCCTTCGGCCAGCGAGGCGTTGAGCGACCGGTCGGGGCGGGCGAGATGGGACTCCATCCGCTCCACTGCCGCCACCGGGACTCCGAGGTCGGTGGCGATCTTGCGCCGGTCGGCGTCGGTCATCGTGCCGTCGCCGGTCTCGTCGAGCTTCGCCCGCAGCCGCCGCAGGTTGAAGAACAGCGTCTTCTGCGAGGCGGTGGTCGCGATCCGCACGATCGAGGAGTTGCGCAGGATGTGATCCTGGATCGAGGCCCGGATCCACCACGAGGCATAGGTGGAAAACCGAACGTCCCGCTCCGGATCGAAGCGGGCGGCGGCCTCCATCAGCCCGATGTTGCCTTCCTGCACCAGATCGCCCAGGGGAAGGCCGTAGCCGCGGAACCCCGCCGCGATACGGACCACATAGCGGGCATAGGCCGTCACCAGCTCGTGAAGCGCCTCCTGGTCGCGCTGGTCGCGCCAGCGGCGGGCGAGGTCCGCTTCCTGCTCGCGCTCCAGCAGCGGCGCGCGCATAGTGGAGGCGATATAGCGCCGGCTGCCTGGATCGACGTAGTAGTTGGATGGATTGGCCATGATCGACGCCCTTGCTCCGTGGAACACGAACCACGCCTTTGGTTTCGAGTCGAAATTATAGTGTCTCGAAAGCAATTTCAAGAGGCGCTTGTGGTTTCCTTCCTGGAACAGGTAACCATTTGGTGCAGTGAGGGTCGGGACCGGGGGCGCGGTCCGATCCTCCGACGGCCAAGGGCATGGCAGGCCGACAGGGGCACAAGCCGGTAAATCGGCTTTGGAGCGGGCGCAGATGGGCAAGGCGCGGGAAATCATCGAGTATCTGGACCGGCTGGGGCGGCTGACCCGTGCCGTTCAATATGCCGAATGCCTCAATCCGGCGCAGTGGGAGGCGCTGCGCTTCCTCAGCCAGGCCAACCGGTACTCCCGTACGCCCGGGGCCCTTGCAAACTTTCTGGGAACCACGAAGGGCACAGTGTCCCAGACCCTGAGCGCGCTGGAGGAGAAGGGGTTCGTGACCCGGGTCCGCAGCGAAACCGATCGCCGCTGCGTCGATCTGGTGCTGACCGAAGCCGGCACCGCATTGATGCGGCAGGATCCTCTGCGGGAGCTGGAAGCGACCGTCGATCGCCTCGACGAGGCGGCGTTGGAGCGCATCAACGGCATGCTCCGCGACCTCCTGCAGGACATCCAGATCCGCAACCAGATGCGTCATTTCGGAGTCTGCTGGCGCTGCGACAACGTGGTGCCGCTGGACCCGGAGCGGAAGGAGGCCTGCGGCTACCGCTGCGGGCTGACCGGCGAGCCGATCGGCGATGCCGAGACCGGGAAGATCTGCATGAACTTCGAGGCCGCGGGCCGCAAGCGGGGCGGTATCGATACCTAGCGCTTGACCTCGCGGCGCCAGCCTGAGAGACCGACCGTCCGACTGAACAACAACAGCAAGGGACGTCGGCGCGGTCATGACATTCCCCAATGACACGCCACCGCCGCCGGCACGGCCGGAGTGGGCTTATTTCCTCGACGTGGACGGCACCCTGATCGAGATCGCGGATCGACCGGAGGCGGTCCACGTGCCCGAGGGGCTGATCGGGCTGCTCGACCGGCTGCATACCGCCACCGGTGGTGCCTGCGCCCTGGTCAGCGGCCGGTCTGTCGCCGGGCTCGACCAGCTGTTCGCGCCGCTCCACCTGCCGGCCAGCGGGCTGCACGGCGTCGAATGGCGCGGCGCCGACGGCCGGGTCCATCACGCCGCCCCGGACGACCCCGAGACGAAGGACGCGTCGTTGCTTGAGCGCGGGCTGGCTGCGGCGCGGATGTCCTTGGAAGGCCTGCTCAAGCGCCATCCGGAGCTGGCACTCGAGGACAAGGGCATCGCGCTTGCTGTGCACTACCGCGCGGCGCCGTCGCTGGCGGCGGCGGTCTCTGCCGCGGCGGCGACCATCGTCCGGGCGCATCCCGGGCTGGTGGCCCAGCCGGGCAAGATGGTGGTCGAGCTGAAGCCGGCAGGCATCGACAAGGGGCATGCGGTGCGCCGCTTCATGACCGACGACGCGCCGTTCCGAGACCGTCGCCCGGTCTTCCTGGGCGACGACCTGACCGACGAATATGGCTTTGCCGCGGTGAACGCCCTCGATGGCATCTCGGTCTGCGTCGGCGATCGCGCGCCGTCCTGTGCGAGATGGCGGCTGCATTCGGTCGACGCGGCCCTGCGCTGGCTGCAGGAGGCTGGAAAGGCGAGGATTGCCCATGACGTCGCTTGACCTCGGCCTGATCGGCAATTGCAGCTATGGTGGGCTCGTCGACCCATGCGGGCGGGTGGTCTGGACCTGCCTGCCCAGGTTCGACAGCGACCCGGTCTTCTGCAGCCTGCTGCAGGCCGACGACCCGCCCGAGGCCGGATTCTTCGAGATCGAGATCGTCGGTTTCGCGCGTAGCGAGCAGGAATACATCCCCAACACGGCGATCCTGCGCACACGCCTCTACGACGATGACGGCAACGCCATCGAGATCACCGATTTCGCGCCGCGCTTCAAAATGTTCGGCCGGATGTTCCGGCCCCTGATGCTGGTGCGGCGGGTTCGCCCGCTGCACGGCCATCCGGTGATCCGAGTCCGGCTGCGGCCAACCTTCGACCATGGGTCCCAGCGGCCGGAAACCACCCGCGGCTCGAACCATCTGCGCTACCTGGTGCCGGGCCAGACATTGCGCCTGACCACGAACCTGCCGATCAGCAGCATCACCGAGGAACTGAAGTTCCTGCTCGAGGAGCCGGCAGACCTGATCCTGGGGTCGGACGAGAGTCTGACCCAGCGCGTCGAGGACGTCGCGCGCGAGTTCGAAGAGCATACCCTCGACTATTGGCGCGAATGGACCCGTTACCTCTCGATCCCGTTCGAGTTCCAGGATGCCGTCATTCGCGCCGCCATCACCCTGAAGCTCAGCGCCTACGAGGAGACCGGCGGCATTATCGCCGCCATGACGACGTCGATTCCCGAGTCCCATGGCAGCGAGCGGAACTGGGACTATCGGCTGTGCTGGCTGCGCGATTCCTATTTCACGGTCCATGCGCTCAACCGGCTCGGCGCGACCCGGACCATGGAGGACTACATCCGGTTCCTGATCAACCTGGTCGCGACCAGCGAGAACGGCTATCGGCTGCAGCCGCTCTATTCGATCCTCGGCCATGCCAGGCCGGACGAGCGGATCGTGCCCGGCCTCAGCGGCTACCGGGGGTTCGGCCCGGTCCGGGTCGGCAACGCCGCCTACAGTCAGTTGCAATACGACGTGTACGGTGCGGTGGTGCTGGCGGTGACCCAGGCCTTCTACGACCGACGGCTCGCCCGGCCAGGCGACCAGGGACTGTTCGAGCGGCTGGAGAGGATTGGCGAGCAGGCATGGGAGGTCCATGACCAGCCGGACGCCGGCCCGTGGGAGCTGCGCAACTCGACGCAGATCCATACCTACTCGTCTCTCATGTGCTGGTGCGCCTGCGACCGCCTGGCCAAGATCGCCGGCACTCTGCGGCTGGAAGACCGGGCGGGATTCTGGAGCGAGCGTGCGGAGCAGATCCGCGAGAAGATCGAGGCGCATGCCTGGAACCCCCATGTCGGCGCCTTCACCCAGGCCTTCGGCGGCACCGAGCTGGATGCCTCGATGCTGCTGATTCACGATCTGGGCTTCGTGCAGGCGGACGACCCGCGGTTCATCTCCACCGTCGAGGCGGTCGGCGTGCAACTCAAGCGCGGGGCCTATCTGTTCCGCTACCGCGTGGCCGATGATTTCGGGGAACCCGAGAACGCATTCAACATTTGTACATTCTGGTACATCGATGCGCTGGCTGCGATCGGCCGCAAGGAGGAAGCGCGCGTGCTGTTCGAGAACATGCTGGCGAAGCGCAACCACCTCGGCCTGTTGTCGGAGCACCTCGATACTCGAACCGGTGAGCAGTGGGGCAATTTCCCCCAGACCTACTCGATGGTCGGCCTGATCAGCTCCGCGATGCGTCTGTCCAAGTCCTGGGAGGCAGCCTTTTGACCCGTCTTGTCGTCGTCTCCAACCGGGTCGCCCCCGTCGTCGAAGGGAAAGCGGCAGCGGGTGGCCTGGCGATCGGGGTCCTGTCCGCGCTGCGCCGTGCCGACGGACTCTGGTTCGGCTGGAGTGGCGAGGTTACCGAGACCGATTCGGCCGCGCCCGCCGTGTTTCGATCGGGGCGCCTGACCTATGCCACAATCGACCTGACCCAGCGCGACTACGACGAGTACTACAACGGCTACGCCAACGGCACGCTCTGGCCACTGTTCCACTACCGGGTCGACCTTGCCACCTACTCGCGCCAGTCGCTTGCCGGCTATGAGCGCGTGAACACGATGTTTGCCGCCCGCATCAAGCCGCTGCTGGGTAACGACGACCTGGTCTGGGTCCACGACTACCACCTGATACCGCTGGGCCGGGAGCTGCGCCGGGCCGGGGTGGAGAACAGGATTGGTTTTTTCCTGCACATCCCCTGGCCCGCCCTGGAGGTCCTGCTGACCCTGCCCAATCACGGGCCGATCGTTCGGGCGATGTGCGAATATGATCTGATCGGTCTCCAGACGCCGGGCGACGTCCGTGCCTTCGCCGACTACATCCGTTACGAAGCGCAGGGCGAGGTCACGCCCGACGGCACGGTCAAGGCGTTCGGGCGGGCGCTCAAGGTCGAGGCTTTTCCGATCGGGATCGATGTCGAGGCGGTCCAGAGCCAGGCGGCCGTATCCGGCGGCTCCAGGCAGGCGACGCGCCTGCGCGAATCGCTAGGCCAGCGGTCGCTCTTCATCGGCGTGGACCGGCTCGACTACAGCAAGGGCCTGGTCAACCGGTTCGGTGCCTATGAGCGGATGCTCGAAACCTATCCCGACACCCGGGGCCAGGTGACGTTCATGCAGATCGCGCCGCCCTCGCGCAGCGGCGTGCCGCAATATGTCGAGATCCGGCAGGCGCTGGAGCAGGCCGCCGGGCACATCAACGGCCGCTTCGCCGAATATGACTGGGTGCCGCTGCGCTATCTCAACAAGAGCTTCTCGCACAAGATGCTGCTCGGCTTCCTGCGCAGCGCAGACGCCGCCCTGGTGACGCCGTTGCGCGACGGCATGAACCTTGTCGCCAAGGAGTTCATCGCCGCGCAGGATCCGGAGGATCCGGGCGTGCTGATCATGTCCCGCTTCGCGGGTGCGGCGAGCGAGCTCAACGCGGCCCTGATCATCAACCCGTTCGACACCGACGGGGTGGCCGACGCGATGCGGTTGGCCCTCGACATGCCGAAGCAGGAGCGGATCGAGCGCTGGCAGGACATGATGCGGGCGCTCAAGGCCTATGACATCACCGTCTGGCGCGACCGTTTCATCGCGGCGCTGGAGCGATAGCCGCAGCGATCCCTCGCGATCCGCGGGGCGAAACAAGCCGTTCCCAACCCGGTGCCGGATCGGCACAATGCCTCCTCCACAGCGCGAGCGACCGGGCATGACCGAAAAATGGCGCCTGCTTGCAGATATCGGCGGTACCAATGCGCGCTTCGCGCTGCAGCGGCCGGGCGCGCCGGCCGAGCGCATCGTTGTCCTGTCCTCCGAAGATTATGACGGCCTTGCCGCCGCCGCGGCCGCTTACCTGGCGCAGATCGGCGACCGTCCGGAGATCGACCGTGCCGCGGTGTGCGTGGCCGGACCGGTCATCGGCGACCAACTGGCGCTGACCAACGTGCCCTGGCGGTTCTCGATCGAGCAGACCCGACGCGAGCTGGGCCTGGACCAACTGCGGGTGGTCAACGACTTCGCCGCGGTTGCGCTCGCCGTCCCGCACCTCGATGCCTCCAGCCTGGTGCAGCTCGGCGGCGCACGCCCCCAGGACCACGCCCCTATCGTGGTGATGGGAGCGGGAACCGGGCTCGGCGTCTGCGGGCTGGTTCCCCGGGCGCGCGGCGGTTGGATGCCGGTGCCGGGCGAGGGCGGGCATGCGACGCTCGCGGCGGCGACACCGCGCGAAGACGAGGTTTTCGCCCACATCCGCGCCCGCTATGGACACTGCTCCGGGGAACGGGTGCTCTCGGGT
Organism: Alphaproteobacteria bacterium; assembly: GCA_050329975.1. Classification (GTDB taxonomy): domain Bacteria; phylum Pseudomonadota; class Alphaproteobacteria; order CALKHQ01; family CALKHQ01; genus CALKHQ01. The sequence goes on from JBHJOG010000126.1 coordinate 31,696, forward strand.
GGCGGACTGGTGAACGTGTACGAGGCGATCGCGGCCATCGACGGCCGGCGCGTCGAGCCGGTGGAGCCCGCCGACGTGACCAGGCTTGCAGCCGAGGGCGAC
>JBHJOG010000127.1:0-13986 GCA_050329975.1 Alphaproteobacteria bacterium
AGCCCGATGCCGCCGGCGCCGACGAGGCCGAGGACCGTCGATTCCCGGATGTTGATGTCCCAGCGGAAGACGGTGATGCCCGCGAACGCCGGCAGGATCTGTGGCTGGATCGCGTAGTCGATGACCTGCCAGCGCGAAGCGCCGGTGGCCGTCACCGCCTCCACCTGGGCCTGGTCGATCTCCTCGATCGCCTCGTAGAGCAGCTTGGAGATGAAGCCGATCGAGCGCAGCGCGATGGCGATGATGCCGGCGAGCTGGCCCGGCCCGATGATCGCGACCAGCAGCAGGCCCCAGATGATCGCGTTGATCGAGCGCGAGGAGACGATGATCAGGAGGGCGACGGGCCGCACCAGCGTCGCGCTCGGCGTGGTGTTGCGGGCGGCGAGGAAGGCGATCGGTACCGAGATGAACACCGCGATCAGCGTGCCCAGGGTGGCGATGTTGAGGGTTTCCCACAGCGGCCACCAGAGCTCGTCGAGATAGCCCCAGCGCGGGTTGGACATGCGCGAGAACAGGTCCCCGGCCTGGCGCGGCGCATCGGCGACGAAGGCCCAGATCGTGTTCTTCGTCATCACCTGCCAGCAGAAGACGAACAGCGCGACCACTGCGAGCCAGCCCGCCCAGAGCGCCAGCTGCTGCCTGGAGGTGCGGTGGCGCCAGACCGGCGTCGCGGTCTCGGCCATCACTGCACCCACTTGCGAATGTGGCTGGACGAGTATTCCGCGAACATCACGATCGCGATGATCAGGATCAGGATCGCCGCGGCGGTGTCGTAGGCGTAGCGCTCCATCGAGGTGTTGAGGGTGGCGCCGATACCGCCGGCGCCGACGATGCCGATCACCGCCGATTCGCGGAAATTGATGTCGAGGCGGTAGAGCGAAAGCCCGATCAGCCGCGGCATGACCTGGGGCTGGATCGCGTAGTTGATCAGCTGCGGCCAGCTTGCCCCCGTGGCGCGAATTGCCTCGGCCTGGCTTTCCTGGATGTCCTCGATGTCCTCGGCCAGCAGCTTCGAGAGGAAGCCGATGGTGGCGAAGCTCAGCGTCAGGAAGCCGGCAAAGGGCCCGAAGCCGAACATCGCCACGAACAGGATGGCGATGATGATCTCCTGGAATGCGCGGGAGACGGCGATGATTGCCCGACAGACGTAGTAGACCGGGCGGGGGGCGATATTGCGCGCCGCGCCGATTCCGATCGGGATCGAGATCAGCACGCCGACCACGGTGGAGGTGACCGTCATGGTCAGGCTTTCCTCGAAGCCCTGGACGATGTCGTTCCAGCGTCGGGTGAAATCCGGCGACAGGAAGCCCTGGGTGAACCGCCAGCCCCGATCCAGGCCTTCGTAGATCCGGTTCCAGTTGACGTCGAGCGACCCGACGGCGAGCACGAGGTAGATCAGGGCGCCGCCCTGGATGGCGATGCGCCAGCCCCGGTTCCGGATCAGCACGGGCGGCCGTCGCCAGCGCCGCGGCCGCCCGGCCGGCGCCGCCATGCTCATGAAAGCCCCTCCATGCGCTCCTCGGTGCGTTCCGCGGGCTTGTGGTAGGCCTCCTCCTCCTCGGCATCGGCCTCGGCCTCGCGCCGCATGGCGGTCCAGTCCTCCTCCCCGTAGATCTGGGTCAGCACCGCTTCCGTCATCTGGTCGGGCGGCCCGTCGAAGACGATTTCCCCCGCCCGCAGCCCGATGATGCGGCCGACGAACTGCTGCGCGAGCAGGACGTCATGAATGTTGATGATCGTCGGCAGCTGGCGCTCCCGGCAGATCTCGCAGATCAGGCGCATGATCTGGCGCGAGGTCTTGGGATCGAGGCTGGCGGTGGGCTCGTCGACCAGCAGCAGCTCCGGATCCTGCGCCAGCGCGCGCGCGATGCCGACCCGCTGCCGCTGTCCGCCCGAGAGGGCGTCGGCCCGCTTGTCGACATGCTCGCCCAGGCCCACCCGGTCGAGCAGCGCGAAGGCCTTGTCGATGTCGGCCTGCGGAAAGCGCCGCGTGAAGCTGCGCCAGAACGGCACGTAGCCGAGTCGGCCGGATAGCACGTTCTCCATCACGGTCAGGCGTTCGACCAGGGCGAACTCCTGGAAGATCATCCCGATCCGCCGGCGAGCCCGTCGCAACGTGCTGCGCGGCAGCCGCGTGATCTCAACCTCGTTGAGGAAGATCCGGCCGCCGGTCGGTTCGACCAGGCGGTTGACGCAGCGGATGAGAGTGGACTTGCCGGCGCCCGACGGCCCGATCAGGCCGACGACCTGCCCGGCATCGACCTCCAGCGAGACCCCGCGCAGCGCCCGGTCGCCGGTCCGGTACTGTTTCTCCAGTTGCTCGATGCGCAGCTTCGAGGAGGCTCGATCGGGCACGCCGGTGGCGGAGGCGCCCGGCAGCGCCTCCGCCGTGGCCGGCCGGGCTACTGGCACTCGTAGGAAACGCCGGTGGCTTCGTCGATCTGCCTGATCACCGCCCAGTCCTCCTGGAAGGTGATCTCGATGAACTGGGCCTCCCCGGACTGCGAGAACTCCGCCTGCAGGGCCGAACCTTCCCACGGGAAGCTGAAGAAGGCCTCCTTGATCTTTTCCTGCAGGTCGGGGTGCAGGTTGTAGACGACCCCGTAGCCGGTCGTCGGGAAGGTCTGCGAGGTATAGATCACCTCGAGCTGGTCGGCGGTGACCACGTCGCGCTCGATCATCCGTGCCTTGACCGAGTTCGCGATCGCGGCGGCGGGGTAGTCCCGGTTGGCCACGCCGATGATCGAGGTGTCGTGCGATCCGGAGAACACCGGTTCGTAGTCGGTGCCGGCCTCCAGCCCGAACTCGCTGCTCAGCAGCGCGGACGGCGCCTTGAAGCCGGAGTTCGACGTTTCCGAGGTGAACGCAAGCTCCCGGCCCCGGATATCTTCGATCGCCTCGATCCCCGACCCGGGATAGGTGATGATCTCCATCTCGTAGCCGAACGAACCATCCGCGCTCGCCATCATCGCGAACGGCCGGAAACCGGCGCAGGCGACGGCGATCGGGTTGGCGCCGGTGTTGAAGCCCGCCACGTGCAGGCGGCCCGCCCGCATCGCCTCCAGTTGGGCGGCGTTCGACTGGACCGGGAAGAACTGCACCTCCTTGCCGGTCACTTCCTCCATGTGCTCGATGAAGCCGGCCCAGACATCGGCATAGACGGCCGGGTCTTCGACCGGCGTATAGGCAAAGATCAGCGTGTCGGGATCGATGAGAAGGCTCTCGTCGGTTGGGATGTCGGCGATCAGGTCGCCGTCCGCGTCGGTGAACCGGCTGTCGAGCGTGAAATCCGCCAGCGCGGTTCCGGTCAGTGCGAGAATTGCCAGCACTGTTGCCGGGACTGTGGTCGTGAGCTTCATGCGCTTCCCCCTTCTTGATCTGGATGAGATGCCCTGTTAGCCGGTCGGATCGGCGACCCATGTGTCAGTTGCGGGAACCTTTTGTGACATAACCGGCCGCAGGGGTCTATCCCGCCACCGGCGTCGACAGCAGCCAGAGCCCGAACACGGTATATCCCACCATCAGCGCCGCCAAACCGAGCTGGCTCGCCGCAGCCGAGCGTGCGGCCGGAAACAGCCGTTGGGCCATCAAATGGGCCATCACGATGCCGACGATGTGGCCGAGGCAGATGATCGCGGTCTGGGTGTTCCAGATCAGCGTCACGTCCTCGAAGGTGTTGAGGAACGAGGTCGTGACGTGGAAATGGCCGATCCCGAGCAGGTCCCAGCGCAGGCCGAACGGATCGGAGGCGGCGGCATAGGCGTACTGGCCGTCGACCAGCAGGTTGGTCAGGTAGTGGGCGGCGTGGAAGGCGATCGAGATCGGCAGGATCGAATGGACCAGCCGCCCGGCCGCCGGCCACAGCCGCCTGTCGGCGCCGAACCAGGGCCGGCCGGCGGCCAGCGCCAGCAGGAACGCGCTCGCCAGCAGGACGAAGGCGGCGAGGAGTCCGAGCGTGTTCTCGAGCTGCACCGCGCTCCGACCGGGGAACTCCAGCGGGTTGACGCCCAGGAAGCCCAGCCAGGCAAAGGTGCGGGAAAAGCCGTCGAACGACACCGAGGCAAGGGTCAGCAGCACGAACAGCACGCCGCTCGGCGGGAGGGCCGGCCGCTCCATCAGCCCGCGGCCCGGCCAGGTCAGGATGAACTGGACCCGATCGCCGTCGGATCGGCGAACCAGCGGCGCCATGCCGCCGACCAGCCGGAAGAAGATGCCGAACGGCTCGGCGCGCGCCGTCCACGCGGCCTCGCCGAACACGATCATGCCGGCGAAGGCGGCGAGCCAATAGGCGCCGACCGCCACCGCCAGCCGGAACGGATCGCTGGGTGCCACGTCGACCAGCTCGAACCAGGCGAATCCGAAGAAGAGCAGGATCGCCGGCAGGTAGCCCAGTTTCTGCGGCAGCGGCAGCAGCGGCCTGCGCCCGACCTCGGACCGTGTCGCCAGCCGCAGCAGCGCCAGCGGGCCCGACCAGGGGTTGAACAGGGTCCACAGCTCGCCGGTCACCGCCTGCAGCAGGGTGAAGCCGACCCACCAGATCGTCCAGATGAACAGCGGCAGCGGGTTGCTGAGCGGGTCGCGGCTGCCGTAGACCCCGGCGTAGAGCAGGACGAGCAGCAGCAGGAAGGACAGCAGGCTGGGGACGGTGGGCGCCACACGGCGCAGCGAGGCCAGCCGCACCTCCTGTCCGGCCACCCGCTCCAGCCGGGCGGCCGGCACTACGGCCAGCAGCAGGAACGACGCCGCCACCGCTACTGCCCCGCCGACCAGGTAGTAGCCGGTCGGCAGCAGCAGGATGATCGCGCCCTGGGAGCCATGGGCGAGGGCAGGCCCGCTGCAGCCGACCAGACCGGCCAGGGCGAGCCAAGCCACCGCCAGGCTGCGCCGGGGCCTTGGGCGGCAGTCGCCCGCGATGTGCTGGTCCCGATTCGGCAAGCGTTCGACCTCAGAGTTCCGTCCGCCCGAGCCTAGCCCTTCATCCGCCTCCGTGTCAGCGACTGCCGCCACAGCCGACCCGCCCGCGCTCGTGCTATCGTCGGACGTTCATTGCCGAGGGAGGCGGAATTGGCTGACCAGGGTCAGATCAGGACGGCGCTCGAACGCGCGATCCGGGCGATGGAACTGCGGCCGGCGATCGCCCGGACGACGCACCGCGGCACCGCGACGCTGGATGCCGAGGGGCTGGGATGCACCTTCAGCGACGGCACCCGCGAGATCAGGATCGACATGCCGAAGGCGGTCGGGGGGGACGGGACGGCGCCGTCGCCGGGCGGCTATGCGCGGGCGGCATTCGCCGGCTGCATCGCGATCGGGCTCAGGATGCATGCCAGCCTGCGGGGCATTTCCCTTGGCCAGGTCGCGGTCGACCTGGAGGTCGACTGCGACGACCGCGGCGATTTCGGCATCGACGGGGTGCCGCCGGGCTATGAGGCGTTCCGCCTGAAGATCAGGATCGAAAGCCCGGCCGACCGGGCCGCTCTCGACGCGCTGGTCGCCGACTCGCTCGCCGTGAGCCCGCTGCTGGCGCTCCACCGGATGGCGCAGCAGGTCGCGACGGAGGTCGAGATCGTCGCGACCGGACCGGGGAGCTAGAGGCCATGGATCCCAGGCTGCAGCGCCGGGTCCAGCGCTATGGCTGGGACAAGGCGGTGGCGGACTACGAGTCCGGCTGGCGCGCCCAGCTCGAGCCGGCGCAGTCGCTGCTGCTGGAGATGGCGGCGCTGCGGTCGGGCGCGCAGGTCCTCGACGTCGCCTGCGGCACCGGGCTGGTCAGCTTTCGCATCGCGGACGCGGTCGGGCCTTCGGGCGCCGTCGTCGGGGTCGATCTCGCCGGCGAGATGGTCGAGGCGGCGGCCCGGCTGGCGGCGGAGCGCGGCGCCGGCCATGTCCGCTTCGAGCGCTGCGATGCCGAGGCGCTGCCGTTCGCCGACGCGACCTTCGATGTCGCCGCCTGCGCCCTCGGGCTGATGTATGTGCCCGATCCGACGCAGGCGCTGCGGGAGATGCATCGGGTGCTGAGGCCGGGGGGCCGGGCTGCGGCCGCGGTGTGGGGTGCGCGCACCGACTGCGGCTGGGCGGAAATCTTCCCGATCGTCGACGCCCGGGTGGCCTCGGAGGTGTGTCCGATGTTCTTCCACCTCGGAACCGGCGACACCCTGGCGCGCAGTTTCGCCGCGGCCGGTTTCGTCGACGTGGCCGTACGGCGCATCGATGCCGCACTGGTCTATGCCACGGCAGCCGACGCTCTGGCTGCGGCCTTTCGCGGCGGACCGGTGGCGCTCGCCTACAGCCGGTTCGACGCGGCGACCCGCGACGCGGCCCACGCCGAGTACCTGGCGTCGATCGCCGCCTACCGCGACGGGAAGGGCTACCGGATCCCCGGCGCGTTCGTCGTCGCGGCAGGCAGCCGGGCCTGAGCGGGGCCGCTACTCCGCGATCTTCGCCAGCAGCTGCTGCAGCGTCGCGCGCTCGCGCGGCGTCAGCGGCTCCAGGGTGCGCTCGGTGATCACGAAGGCCACCGGCCTGGCCGCCTCGAGCAGCGCGCGGCCGGCCGCGGTCAGCGCCAGGGAGGTGCGGCGGCGGTCGTGCGGGTCGGCGGTGGAGGCGACCAGCCCACGTGCCTTCAGCCGGTCGGCGACGCCCTTGATCGTCGCCACGTCCATCGCGGTCAGCCGGCCGAGGTGGTTCTGCGAGCAGGGCCCCGACTCCGCCAGCTTGACCAGGGCGGCGAACTGGGTCGCGGTCAGGTTGCCGGGGATCAGCTCCTGGAAGATCGTGGTGTGGCGCTGCTGCGCCTTGCGCAGGATGAAGCCGATCTGCTCCTCCAGCCGGTAGGCCGAGGCCGGCGCGGTGCCGTCGTCGGCCGACGCGGCGTCGCGAGGCGCGGGTGCACTGTCTTCCAAGTCGTCCGATCCCTTGTCTGCCGGGCCGTTCTAGCGCAGGCCGTCCTTGCCTTCCACCTCGTCGGCCTTCAGCCCGCCGACGCGGGGCAGCGGGCGGCCGCTGTCGGTGACCGCGACCGCGACCATGATCTCGTCCGCCCGCGGCGCATCGTTGAGCCGGACCTCGATGCCGTCGAAATGGGAGCGGACATAGGCCGCGTCCTTGTGGCCCAGCGGCACGTCGAGCGGCTGACCGGGCCCGCCCATCTTCTTCGACGACGGCACCAGCGCCGCACCCTTTTCCACCGCCGCGCGCAGCGGCTTGCCGAGCCGGGGGTGCAGGATGGCGGCGGCGTGCTCGAGTTCGCCGTTCTCGCCGACCATCGCCGCTTTGCCGTAGCTCTCGGCCCGGGACGGGTCGATGCCCAGCGCCTCGACGCATTTGCGGCCCAAGAGCCCGCCCAGCTCCTCGCCGATCGCCATCAGCGGCTCCAGGTCCTCGACATAGCGGCCGGCGAAAGGGTTGGCGATCACGGCGACTGCTGCCGCCTTGCGGGTCGGCGGGTCGATCGTCCGCCCGATCTCCCGGCGGGTCTCCTCGACGAACACCGCCAGCTTGCGGATCTGCGCCGTCATCGCAGGCCGTCCTTTCCGCCGATCTCCTCGGCCTTGAGCCCGCCGACGCGGGCATGAATGCGGGCGCCGGTGGTCATCACCAGCGCCAGCGCCATTTCGTCGGCCCGCGGTGCGTCGGTGCAGCCGACCTCCATCGCGTCGAAATGGCTGCGGACATAGGCGGCGTTGATGTGGGTCACCGGCACGTCGAGCCGGGTGCCGACCCCGCCGACCTTCTTCGCCGAGGGCACGATCGCCATCGCGCCGCCCAGCGCCTCGCGCATCGCATAGCCGCCGGGAACGTGCCACAGCGCGCCGTGCTCGATCTCGCCGGCCGCGCCGACGATGGCGCCCTTGCCGTAGCCCTGCACCGCGGCAGGGTCGCCGCCGAGCAGGTCGATCAGCCGCCGCGCCATCATCAGGCCGAGCGGCTTCAGGTCGTCCATGAAGCCGGCGATCTCGGGCTCGTAGCGGCCGGCGAAGGGGTTCTCGATCACCGCCAGCGCCGAGGCGCGCCTGAGCGGCGTCGCGGGCGCGGGCCCGCCCTCGTGGCGGATCTCCTCGACGCAGGTGACGATCTTGCGGATTCGCGGCTCAGGCATGAAGGGCCTCGTACACAATGGGAGCGTCATGGCCGCGCTTGTCCCGGCAATCTCCCGATGGCCGAGCGCGGTCGGCGAGAGATGCCCGCGACAAGCCCGGCCATGACGGAATGGGTAGGGTGGCGCGGCTCTCGCCCTGGAGGAACAGGGCCGCCGCCTCGATCGACCCGGCTGCCTGCATCCGATGTGCTGTCGCAAGCCCGCGATCGAGCGCTAGGGCGATCTCATCGTTGGAGAGTGCCCCGCAGCCGACCACCACCAGCCGGTCGCCCAGGTCGCTGTCCGGCCGCAGCGAAGATGCGGGGGCGCGCGCAACCGACCCATGGCCGGGCAGGTCGACCGCGTTGGCGATCAGGGTCGCCGCGGCATCGGCTGCCGCCGCGGTCCGCGCCAGTACGGTCACCGCCTCGGCGATGCCCAGCGACAGGCTGCGCCCGCCGCGGCCGCTGGTGGCCACCCCGCGCACCGGCCCCTCGGCAGCGATCGCCACCCGGCCGTGGTCGCTGTTGTCCAGCGCCGCGATCTTCAGGTCGAACCGCGTGCCCGGCGTCAGGTGCAGCGCGATGTCGCCGCCGTCGTTGACATAGGCGCGGGCGAGCGGCGCGGCGGCGACCATGGCGGCCAGCATTTCGTCGGCGACCGCGCCTGCTACCGCCGCCATCGGGGTGACGAACTGCCCGCCGGCGAACGGCAACACCGCCGCTTCCATCCTCCGCGCCACCGGGCCATGCAGGCCGAGCCCCTCCGGCGGGCACGGGGAGCGCAGCACTGCCAGTTCCTCGACCAGCACCAGCAGGATGGTCGCGAACCGGCGGCGCGCGGCGTCGTAGGCCGCGGCGACCGCGGCGGCCTCGCCGTCGGCACCGATGACCAGGTCGATCGGCCCGTGCTGCAGGTGCAGGCGCCTGCCGTCGGGGAGCATTGCGGCCGTGGGCCCGTTCATGGTCAGCGACCCTCGCCCCAGCGGTAGTGGCGGTCGTCGGTCGGCCAGGGCATGTCCTTGGGCGAGTGGACCCGCCGCTCGGCCTGGGCCAGCACCACTTCGATCGGCCGGATCGCCTCGACATGGCCGCCGAGCGCGGTGTAGTCGCTGCGCCGCATGGTGAACTCGATCGGCGCCACCAGGGCCGGCGTGGGGACGTAGCCGAATGCGTTGGCCGGCATCCGGGTCACGTCGACCATGACCGTGATCCCGCCGCCCGGCCAGACATAGGCCGGCGCCCCGCCGCAGGAGACGTGGGTCAGGGCGTCCTTGACCGAGCGGGTCAGCTTGACCGGGTTCTCGGTCACGCCCGCGCGCAGTGAGCCGCCGGCCCCGCCCATGAACAGCACCGAGCACAGCGCCGGCTCGCAGTTCTCCGCGATCCGCTCGACCGAGGTCACCAGCGCTGCCGGCAGCTCGGCCTCCACCGGCCGCAGGGCCTCGTCGAGGACGAAATAGCCGTACTGCTCGCCGGTGGTCGAGACCATCAGCAGGGTCGTACCCGGCCGCGCGACCTTCGGGTCGAAGCTTTCCACGATCGCCAGCGGGTCGGAGATGTTGGTGCCGCCCCAGCCGGTGCCGGGCTCGGCGACCTGGAAATAGCGGCCGGGGGTGGACTTGCGGCCCCGGATCCGGATGCCGGTCGGCTTGACGTCGAGCAGCCGGCCGGCCTGGTGTTCCGACAGCACTCCGGTGATGTGGTCGTCGACGACCACCACCTCGTCGACCAGGGGCGCCCATTGCCGGGCGAACATCCCGATCGACGCCGAGCCGCAGCCGACCCGCATCCGCTGTTCCTGGACCCCGTTGACCACCGGCGGCTGGCCGGCCTGCACGGTCACCTCGGCGCCGCCGTCGATGGTCATGTCCACCGGCTGACTGTTGCACAGGCGCAGCAGGGCGTCACAGGTGACCCGGCCCTCCTTCTTCGAGCCGCCGGTCAGGTGGTGCACCCCGCCCAGGCTCAGCATCTGCGAGCCGTACTCGCCGGTGGTGACGTGGCCGACCGCCTCGCCGTCGACCCTGACCGCCGCCTGCTCGGGCCCGAGATGGCGGTCGGTGTCGATCTTCAGCTTGACCCCGCAATAGCTGAAGATGCCCTCGGTCACCACCGTCACCATGTCGACCCCGTCGACCTCCTGGGAGACGATGAACGGGGCTGGCTTGTAGTCGGGATAGGTTGTGCCGGCACCGATCGCGGTGACGAAGGCGCGTTTCGCCTGCAGCAGGTCGCCGTCCCAGCCGGCCTCGGCGCCTTCGAGGAACGGCACCATCGCGCCGCCCTCGCTCCGGGTCGCCTCGATGATGGTGAACGGATCGACCCGGATCAGCGCGCCGCCGCGATTGGCGTAGCGGTCGCAGGCGCCAGCCTTGCCGTCGGCGATGTAGCACATCACCGGACAGGCGTCGCAGCGGATCTTTCCGTTGACGGTGCTCTCGCTGACCTGGACGACCATGGCTATCCTCGGGCTTGCCGGATGGCCGCCAGCACCCGTTCCGGGGTGGCGGGAAGGGTGGTGACGCGCGCGCCGGACGCGTGGCGGATCGCGTTCAGGATCGCCGGCGCGGTCGGGATCAGCACGTGTTCGCCGAGCCCCTTGGCGCCATAGGGGCCGTGCGGGTCCGCCTCCTCGACGATGATCGTCTCGACCGGCGGCATGTCACCGAAGGTGGGGATCAGGTAGTCGTGCAGGTTCTCGGTGCGGCCGGGGACGAAGTCCTCCATCAGCGCCATACCGACGCCCTGGGCGATCCCGCCCTGCACCTGGCCCTCCACCAAAACCGGATTGATCGCGCGGCCGACATCGTGGGCGGCGACGAAGCGGATCAGGTTCACCGTGCCCAGTTCCATGTCGACCGCAAGCTCGACCATATGCGCGGCGTAGCCGAACACGGCATAGGGCTCGCCCTGGCCGTCGGCGTCGAGCGGCCTGGTCGGCGGATCGTAGCTCTCCTCGGCGGCGAGCACGTAGCCGTCGGCGTCGGGCACCAGGTCGGCCAGGGCGACCGTGCGCCGCTCTGCGCCGTCGACCAGCCGCAGGATGCCCGGCTCGATCAGGATCTGCGCCTGGTCGGAGACGTTGCCGAGCCGCAGGATCTGCGTCCGCAGCGTCTCGCCCGCGCGCTTCGCGGCGTTGCCGGTGACGAAGGTCTGCCGCGACGCCGAGGTCTTGCCGGCGTCCGGCGTCAGGTCGGTGTCGGCGCCGACCAGGGCGACACAGCCGGTCGGCACGCCCAGCGCGGTGGCGAAGATCTGGGCGATCACGGTGTTGGATCCCTGGCCGATGTCGAATGCGCCCTGGTGCAAAACCAGCCGGCCGTCGGCGGCGATCCCTGCCTTGATCGTCGACGGGTTGGGCAGCGAGGTGTTGCCGCAGCCATACCAGCCGCCGGCGACGCCGACCCCGCGCTTGACTGCGGTGTGGGCGGCGTTGAAGGCGGCGGCCTCGGCCCTGGCCGCGGCCCAGTGCGGACGCAGCGCTTGCAGGCAGGCCTTGATGCCGACGCCGGCCGCGAACACCTGGCCGGTGACCGTCGGCACGCCGTTCTCCAGCGCGTTGGCGATGCGGAACTCGAGCGGATCGAGCCCGAGCTTCAGCGCCAGCTCGTCGAACAGGCTCTCCTGCGCCACCGCCGACTGGGGCACGCCGAAGCCGCGGAACGCGCCGGACGGCGCGCAATGGCTGTGGATGCCCCGGCTGCGTGCGCGGTAGTCGGCGACCGTGTATGGGCCGGAGGCGTGCACCGGCACCCGGTTGGCCACCGTCGGTCCCCAGGAGGCATAGGCGCCGGTGTTGAAGTCGCCGGCGAAGCGGAAGCCGCAGATGCGCCCGTCGCGGGTCGCGCCGATGGCGAGGTCGATCCGCGCCGGGTGGCGCTTGGTGGTCGACTGCATCGACTCTGTGCGAGTGTAGGCCATCCGCACCGGGCGCCCGAGCCGCCACGCCGCCAGCGCCACAAAGGGCTGCAGCGACAGGTCGAGCTTGGAGCCGAAGCCGCCGCCGACCGCGGTCGGCACGATCCGCACCGCCTCGGGAGCGAGACCCATTATCCGGGCCATGTCGTCCCGGTCCATGTAGGGCGCCTGGGTGCAGGCGTGGATCTCCAGCCGATCGCCGACCCGCCGTGCGAAGCCGGCCTCCGGCTCGATATAGGCGTGCTCGACGAAGCCGGTCTCGAACCGGCCCTCGACGACCACGTCCGCCCTCGCCAGCGCCGCGTCCGCGTCGCCGCGGGCGACCAAACCGCCGCACAGCACGTTGCCGGGCCGGCCGGCATGAAGCTGGGCGGCTCCGGTGGCCAGCGCCTCGTCGATGCCGAGCAGGGGCGGCAGCTCGGTCCACTCGACCGGGAACGCGTTGAAGTCGAGGGCGGCGACGACATCCGGCTCACCAGCCACCGCGGCGACCGCCTCGCCTTTGAACCGCGCCACGCCCTCGGCGAACACCGGCTGGTCGGCGAAGGGCGGGATGACGCCGAAGCAGTTGATTCCCGGCACGTCGCGGGCGGTCAGCACCAGGTCGACGCCGGGATTGGCTGCCACATAGCCGCCAAGGTCGCCAAAGGCGAAGCGGGCGTGGTGGTGGGGCGAGCGCAGCACCCGGACGGCCAGCGCATCGGCGGGCGCCACGTCGTCGCCGAACCGCTCGCTGCCGTTCAGCTTGTCCGGGCCGTCGACCCGCGGGATGGCCGCGCCGACCTGGCCGTCGCCGCCCGGTGCATCCGCCGGTGCGCCTGCGTCGAGCACAGCGTCGATGATCTTGCGATAGCCGGTGCAGCGGCAGAGGACGCCACCGAGCGCATCCTTCACCGCCTGCTCGCCGGGCGACGGGTCGGTGCGCAGCAGCGCGGTCGCCGAAACCATCATCCCGGGCGTGCAGATGCCGCACTGGGCGGCGCCGTGCCGGAGGAACGATTCAGTCAGCCGCCGGGTCGCGGCGTCGCTTGCGGCGAGGCCGGCGACCGTCTCTACCAGGGTGCCGGCAGCCCGGCCGGCCGAGGTGGTGCAGGCGCAGACCGGCGCGCCGTCCAGCAGCACCGTGCAGGCGCCGCAGTCGCCCGCGTTGCAGCCGACCTTGACGTCGCGGGCGCCGCAGCCCTCGCGCAGCACCTCCGACAGCCGTGTCGCCGGGCCCGCCGAGGTGGCCACCGGCACGCCGTTCAGGCGGAAGCGCAGGATCTCGTCGCCGAGCTGCAGCGCGATGCTCATGCCGGCAGCTCGGCGGCCAGCGCCCGGCGGAGCAGGACCTCGACCGCCTGCAGCCGGTAGGCGGCGGAGCCGCGGATGTCGTCGATCGGCGCCAGCGGCGACAGGTGCTCGGCCCGCACAGCGCCGGCAGCCGGTGCGGCGGCGAAGGGCAGGCCGCGCAGCGCCCGCTCCAGGGCAGGCAGCCGCATCGCTACCGGCGAGCAGGCGCCGACCGCGACCCGCGCCTCGCCGATGCATCCGCTGTCGTCGGGGACCAGGACCGCCGCCACCATGGCGATCGAGATCACCAGATAGGCGCGGCTGCCGAGCTTGCGGAAGGCGGATCGCGCGGCGTCCTCCTGTCGGGGAACGACGACCGCGGTCACCAGCTCGTCCGGCCGCCGGGCGGTTTGGCGCACGCCGGTGACGAAATCCGCGAGCGGCAGCATGCGCCGGCCGCGTGCGGACGCGAGCTCCACCGCCGCCTCCAGCGTCAGCAGCGGTGGGACGCCGTCGGCCGCCGGCGAGGCGTTGCAGAGGTTGCCGGCGACCGTGCCGGCATTCTGGATCTGGACCGAGCCGACCTCGCGCGCCGCGGCTTTCAGGCCGTCGAAGCAGGGCGGCAGCGGTTCGCGCAGGATGTCGGTCCAGGTCGTCGCCGCGCCGATCCGCCAGCCGCCGTCGCCGGTCCGCGAAATGCCGCGCAGGCCATCGAGC
>JBHJOG010000128.1:0-23694 GCA_050329975.1 Alphaproteobacteria bacterium
TCCTGGGACCGATGGGCCTATCCCCATCGGCTGTTCGCCGACCCCGCCGAGCGCGCCGGCGTGCTGGCCGCTCACGACCCGGATGCCGACCCGGTCGCGGCTCCGCCCAGCCGCTCCCACCTGGAGGCGGTTCTGTACGTTGCGCGCCCCGAGGAAGATGCGAACCGATGCCCACTGCCGGATCTCGTCCGGGCGCGTCCGGCAGGTATGCCCGGTCGAGATGGCGCTCAGGCTGGCGACGAAGTGCGGCAGTGACGCTCGCGTGCAGCTGACGGCTGTGCGGACGCGGTATCGCAGGCTCAGCCGCTGGCCGTCTGCGGCCCCGATCCTGCCTTTGTCCGCTGCCACTCCTCGAGCCTGGCGCGCGCGCCGTTGGTCGCTGGATCCATTTCCGTGTCGTGGTTCTCGCGCCTGGCCGTCAACTCGATCACATAGCCGTTTGGATCGCGGAAATAGATCGAGTCGATGAAGTGGTGGTCCGAGATGCCGCGGGTTTCGATACCCGCCGCCTTGCCCTTGGCCATCATCGGCTCCAGCACCGCCCGGTCCACTTCCAGCGCTATGTGCAGGTCGAAATCATGCTGGTCCTTGAACGCGAAGGGCATGTCCGGCGCTTCGAAGAAAGCGAGATAGGAGCCGTCGTCGAGGCGGTAGAAGGTGTGCAGCGTGTCCGTCTTGCGCCCGCTCTTGGTGGTGTCCAGCCACAGCGTGCCGGCGAGGGGCAGGCCGAGGAAATCCTCGTAGAACCTGCGGGTCTCCTCGGAATCGCGGCAACGATAGGCATTGTGATGCAGGCCCTTGATCATCGATGCGGCCTCCTTGTTCCGAACCTCGGATCAGACCTTCTCGAACTGCTGGTCCTTCACCATGTCCCGCAGTCCGTAGAGAGCCTCGTTGACGGTTGGCCAACTGGATAGCTTCTTCATGTTGCCGACCCAGCGCTGCACGTTCGGATAGGCGGCGAAGTCGCAGCCGATCACCTCGCCGAGGGTCAGCAGGCACACGCCGAAATAGTCGGCGATGGTGACCTGGTCGCCGCAAAGGTAGGGCTTGTCCGGTCCCAGCCAATAGTCGTTGAGGACGTTGAGCCAGGTCTGCGCGCGCTCCTTGCCCCAGGCGATGGTCGCCGCATGCGCCTCGTCGGACTGGCGCTTGTGATGCGGGAAAATCTGCGGGTAGATCGTGCCGTAGGCGTAGTCCCGATAGAAGTTGGTGTTGAACCAGTCCATCACCTCGTTGACCTTGGCACGTTGCTTCAGGTCCTTGGGATAGGCCGGCGATCCGGTCTTCTCGGCCAGATACTTCAGGATCGCCGAGCTTTCGGTCAGCTTCAGGTCGCCATCGACCAGTACCGGCACCATCCGGTTCGGATTGAGCGAGGCGAATGGCTCCTGGTAATGGGCGCCAGTGAACAGATCCACCTCCTCCTGTTCGACGTCGATGCCGTTCTCGGCTATGAACAGCCGCACCGGGCGGCTGGTCATCGAAACAGGGTGCATGTAGAGCTTCACCGTCATTCTCCCCCTTGGCGCAAGCCGGCTGCGTGGCCGATCTGAAGCGCACGACATACAGAAAGCCAGTATGAGCTACTCTGCAAGCTGACGCCGCGCAAGCGTGCGTGATTGCCGCTCCGCAACCGGAGCGGCCGGTTCGCCGCCGAGCCCTACGGGTCGAGCTTGTAGAACCGGATCGCGTTGTCGCGGAACAGCTTGCGGTGCTCCTCTTCCGTGCAGCCGGCGGTCACGGCGGCGACCATGTCGACCCAGTCCGCGTAGCGGTGGGTCAGCTCGGACACCGGCCAGTCGCTGGCGAACATGATCCGGTCGAAGCCGAATACGTCGATGATACGGCAGAGATAGGGACTGATCTGCTCCGCCCGCCAGCGCTCGTGGTCGGCCTCGGTCACGACGCCCGAGATCTTGCACGAGACATTGCTCAGCTCCGCCAGTTCCTTGATCTGTGACCACCAGGGCTCGATCAGGTCGAACTTGATCCCCGGCTTGGCGATGTGATCCAGAACCATGGGAACCTCAGGACATTGGCGGGCGAACTTGATCGTATTTCTGAGCTGATGGTGCTTGATGCAGATATCGAAGCTGAACCCGTATCGGGGCAGCAGCTTGACCCCGTCGATGAAGCTGCGCCGCAGCGGGAAGTCCGGGTCCGACTGCACCTCGATCAGCCGGCGGACGCCGCGGACCAGCTTGAGCTCCGCCAGCTTTTCCAGGTCGGGCTGGATCGCGCTGCCCCGCTCGAGAGCCGCAGCCGCGACCAGGCCCTGGATGCGAGGATCTGAATCCGCCAGCCCGGTGACGAATTCGGCTTCCGCCAGATGCTGGCTGTCGTCGACCGCGACCTCGGCGAAAACGATCTTCTCGACCTCGACGCCGCCGCGCAGCCGGTCGAAATCGGCGGGCAGGAAGGGCTTGTTGATCTTCGGCACCGAGACCAACCACGGGTAGCGCAGGCGGTTCGGATCGAACAGGTGCACATGGGCGTCGACAATCGGAAAATCGATCCTTTGGGCTGGCATTCGGCTGGTCCTCCCCGGTTCGGCGTGGGCGCTAGGCTAGCTGATGCGGGCTCGGATGCAAATGGGCGCGCCAGAGCCGCATTGAGCTATCGCCGGGTGGCTGCTACAGAAGGCGCCAATCGGTATTGCTGCACTGCAGCATGCCCGTTTCGGCTCCCAGACGAGGGTTTCCTTCATGGCTGCACGCGTCGTCCCCGTCCCCCCGTTCGACCTCATCGTCTTCGGCGGAACCGGCGATCTCGCCCGCCGCAAGCTGCTGCCTGCGCTCTACCAACGGCTGCGGACCGGCCAGATGCCTGCGGAGTCGCTGGTGGTCGGCATCGGCCGCTCCGACATTTCGACCGAGGGCTACCGCGCGCAGGCGCGGGCGGCGCTGCAGAATTTCGTCAGCGCCAAGGACCTGGAGTCCGATGCCGTCGACCGCTTCCTCGGTTGCATCGAGTATCGCCGGGTCGACGCGGCCAGCGATGACGGCTGGGACGGCCTCTCCACCCTGTTCCGCGGCCGGGAGGACCGGGTCCGGGCGTTCTACCTCGCCGTGGAGCCGAGGTTCTTCGGTACGATCTGCGAACGTGTCGCGTCGTTCGGCCTGCTGACCGAGTCCGCCCGGCTGGTGGTGGAGAAGCCGCTTGGCAACGACCTGCCGAGCGCTCGCGCGCTGAACGCGAAACTCGCCTCGGTGTTCAGCGAACAGAACCTGTACCGGATCGACCACTATCTGGGAAAGGAGACGGTGCAGAACCTGATGGCCCTGCGGTTCGCCAACGCGCTGTTTGAGCCATTGTGGAACGCGCGCCACGTCGACCACGTCCAGATCACGGTCGCCGAAAGCGTCGGGGTAGAAGGGCGGGGCGCCTATTACGACGCCTATGGCGCAATGCGCGACATGGTGCAGAACCACCTGCTGCAACTGCTCTGCCTGACGGCGATGGAGCCGCCCTACAGGTTCGAGCCCGACGCGCTGCGCGACGAGAAGCTGAAGGTGCTCTGCGCACTTGAGACCATCGACGCGACCAATATCGGCGCCTGCGGCGTGCGCGGGCAATACAAGGCGCGCAACGGCATGACCGGTTACCTGGAAGACAGCGGCAATCCGAAGTCGACCACCGAAAGCTATGTCGCGCTCAAGGTCGGGATCGCCAATTGGCGCTGGTCGGGCACGCCGTTCTACCTGCGAACCGGCAAGCGGCTGCCCACTCGGATGTCGGAGATCGCCCTCGTGTTCAAGGATGCGCCGCATTCGATCTTCGGCGCCCAGGCCGGCAACTTCCGCGGTAATGCGCTGATCATCCGGTTGCAGCCCGACGAGGGCATCATGCTGCGCTTGACGATCAAGGAGCCGGGGCCGGGCGGGATGCGCCTGACCGAGGTGCCGCTCAACATGACCTTCGCTGGATCGCTCGGCGTCGAAGGACTGGAACTGCCGGACGCCTACGAGCGGCTGGTGATGGATGTGATCCGCGGCGACCAGACGCTGTTCATGCGCAGCGACGAGGTCGAGGCCGCCTGGGCCTGGGTCGACCCGATCATCGACGCCTGGGCCCAGTCCGAGGTGCGCCCGCAGCCCTATGCCGCTGGCGGCAGCGGCCCGGATGACGCGCTGATGCTGATCCACCGCGACGGCCGGCGCTGGCGGGAGATCGAGGCGTGAGGACGCCTTCACTTTCGCCGGCCGGGCATATCTATATGCTCGCCGCGGAGCCGGTCCCGGCAGCGGTCCATCCTGCCCCTGACGCCAGCTGGAGGTGAGACCATGGCCCTGCATCCCGTCATCGCGCAGGTTACCGAGCGGATCGTCGAGCGCAGCCGCGCGACCCGCAGCCGCTACATGGACCGGATGCGCCACGCGCGGGAGGCGGGACCGCGGCGGGGAACGCTCGCCTGCGGGAACCTGGCCCATGTCGCCGCAGCCTGCGCGCCCCATGACAAGGCGGCGCTGGCTGGCGGCACCGCGGGCCATATCGGCATCATCACTGCCTATAACGACATGCTGTCGGCGCATCAGCCCTACGAGAGCTACCCCGAGCTGATCAGGGAGACGGCGCGACAGGCCGGCGGTTCGGCCCAGGTGGCGGGCGGCGTGCCGGCGATGTGCGACGGCGTCACCCAGGGCCAGCGGGGGATGGAGCTGTCGCTGTTCTCGCGCGACGTGATCGCGCTCGCGGCCGGCGTGGGGCTCAGCCACAACGCCTTCGATGCCGCTGTCTTCCTCGGCATCTGCGACAAGATCGTGCCGGGGCTGGTGATCGCGGCGACCACCTTCGGCCACCTGCCGGCGGTTTTCCTGCCGGCAGGGCCGATGCCCTCCGGCCTTCCCAACGACGAGAAGTCCAAGGTGCGCCAGCGCTACGCCGCTGGCGAGATCGGCCGAGAGGAGCTCTTGAAGGCCGAGATGGCGTCCTACCACGCGCCGGGGACCTGCACATTCTACGGCACGGCAAACACCAACCAGATGCTGATGGAATTCATGGGCCTGCACCTGCCGGGCGCCAGCTTCATCAATCCGAACACGCCCCTGCGCGAGGCGATGACCCGTGCAGGCGTCAGGCGTGCGCTGCAGATCACGGCGCTGGGCAACGAATATACGCCGGTCTGCGACGTGCTCGACGAACGCGCCTTCGTCAACGGTATCGTCGGACTGCATGCCACCGGCGGGTCGACCAACCTGTCGATCCATCTGATCGCCATGGCCCAGGCTGGCGGAATTCGGCTCGACTGGCAGGACATGGCGGAGATTTCCGAGGTGGTGCCGCTGACCGCCCGCGTCTATCCCAACGGCAGCGCCGATGTGAACCATTTCCATGCCGCCGGCGGGCTCGGCTTCATGATCGGCCAGCTGCTGCAGGCCGGGCTGCTGCACGACGACACCCGCACCATCGCCGGCGAAGGCCTCGCCGCCTACACCCGCGAGCCGAGGCTCGACGGCGACGGCGAGATCCGTTGGGCGCCGGGACCGGAGGCAAGCCTGGACACGGTGATCCTGCGCCCGGTCTCCGACCCGTTCCAGGCCAACGGCGGGCTGAAGCTGCTTGGCGGCAACCTGGGCGCGGGGATCATCAAGACGTCCGCGGTGAAGCCGGAGCGGCATGTGATCGAGGCGCCGGCGCGCATCTTTCATGACCAGGAGGCGGTGAAGGCCGCCTTCAAGGCCGGTGAGCTCAACCGCGACGTGGTCTGCGTTGTCCGCTTCCAGGGGCCCAGGGCCAACGGAATGCCGGAGCTGCATGCGCTGACGCCGCTGCTCGGGCTGCTGCAGGACAAGGGCTTCAGGGTAGCGCTGGTCACCGACGGGCGGATGTCGGGCGCTTCGGGCAAGATCCCGGCAGCGATCCACGTCTCGCCGGAAGCGGCGGTCGGGGGAGCCATCGGGCGCTTGCGTGACGGCGACATGATCCGGCTGGACGCCGTCGCGGGCACGCTGGAGGCGCTGGTCCCAGCCGCCGAGCTCGCTGCGCGCCGGCCTGCCGATGCCGACCTCGGTGCCAATAGCTGGGGCACGGGTCGCGAGCTGTTCACTGCATTTCGCTCGGCCGTCGGCTCCGCCGAGTCGGGCGCGACGATATTCTGATCTGCCTCAGGGCGACAAAGGGGAAGAGTGTGTCTGTAGAGCAAGCCTGGAAGTCAGTCGCCGCAGAGGCCGGGCGACTGAAGCCGATCCATCTGCGCACGCTGTTCGCCGAGGATTCGGAACGGTTCGCCCGCTTCAGCCTCCAGCTCGGAGATCTGACGGTCGATTTCTCGAAGGAGAAGATCGATGCTGCCGGGGTGGCCGCTCTGCTTACCCTCGCAGAGGCGGCCGGCGTCGAGCCGATGCGCGACGCCATGTTTGCCGGCGAACCGATCAACCTGACCGAGGGCCGTGCCGTGTTGCATACGGCGCTGCGCGCGCCGCGCGACGCGGCGACAGAGAGCGAAGGACGGCCGGTTGCCGGAGACATCCATGCCGTCCTCGACCGGCTCTGCGCCTTCGCCGAGGACCTTCGGTCCGGCGCCTATGCACCCCCCGCAGGCGGGCGCTTTACCGACGTGGTCAACATCGGCATCGGCGGCTCGGACCTGGGGCCCGCGATGGCGGTCCGTGCCCTCGCGCCGTTCGCGACCGGGCCGCGGGTGCATTTCGTCGCCAACGTGGACGGCGCCGACCTGACCGACACCGTGAGGACCCTCGACCCCGCGACTACCTTGTTCATCATTGCATCGAAGACCTTCACCACGCTGGAGACCATGACCAATGCGCGGTCGGCCAGGGCCTGGCTCGAACAGGCGCTGGCGCCGGAGCATGTCGGCGGCCACCTCGCCGCGGTCTCGACCAACCTGAAAGCAACCGCCGAGTTCGGCATCGACGACAGCCGCGTGTTCGGCTTCTGGGACTGGGTCGGGGGTCGCTACTCGGTCTGGTCGGCGATCGGACTTTCGGTGGCGATTGCGGTGGGCGCCTCGAACTTCCGCGCGTTCCTCGACGGCGCACGGGCGATGGACGATCACTTCAGGACGGCGCCGCTGGCCGAGAACCTGCCTGTCGTGCTCGCGTTGATCGGGCTGTGGCGGCGCAACGCGCTGGAATATCCGACAGTGGCCCTGATCCCCTACGACCAGCGGCTGGCGCGGCTGCCGGCTTATGTCCAGCAACTGGACATGGAATCCAACGGCAAGCGGGTGACGCGCGACGGTCGGGGGGTTGGGACCGCGACCGGGCCGGTGATCTGGGGCGAACCCGGGACCAACGCCCAGCACAGCTTCTTCCAGCTGATCCACCAGGGCACCGACGTCATCCCGGTCGACTTCATCGTCGCCGCCCAACCGCACGAGGATATCGGCGACCACCACGCGATGCTGCTGGCCAACTGTCTGGCGCAGTCGGAGGCGCTGGCCTTCGGCAAGACCGAGCAGGAGGTCCGGGCAGAGATGAAGACCTCCGGCACGCCCGACGACCGGATCGAGGCGCTCGCCGCCCACCGGACCTTTCCCGGCGATCGTCCCTCGACGACCATCCTGCACCGGCGGCTCGACCCGTTCGCGCTCGGCCGGCTGATCGCTCTCTACGAGCACAAGGTGTTCGTCCAGGGTGTGGTCTGGAACGTCAATTCCTATGACCAGTGGGGGGTGGAACTGGGCAAGCAACTCGCCGGTGAACTGCTGCCGATAGTCAAAGGCACGAAGCCTGCCGAGGCCAAGGATTGCTCGACCCGCGGCCTGATCGCCCGGATCGCCGCTCTGTAACGGTGTCAGCCCGACAGCGCCGTCACCTGGAACAGGCGTCCGCGCTCGGTTGCCAGCACGGTGAGCAGCGTGACCACGCTCAGGATCGCGTAGCCGATCAGGAACGGCTGCACCGTCCCGTCGAACGCCTGGCCGATCATGCTGCCCAGGATGGCGCCGGCGGCGGTGGAGTAGAACCCGATGAACGACGAGCCGGTGCCGGCCAGCCGGCCGAGCGGCTCCATGGCGATCGCGTTGAAGTTCGGCATCATCACGCCGAAGCAGAAGAAGGCGACCGCGAGGAAGGCGCAGAATCCCGCCAGGGGCATGTCGCCCGGGAAGCCGAACAGGCCGACCACGCCGCAGGCGACCACCTGGGCGACCAGCGCGAGGTGGGAAAGGCGGCGCATGCCCAGCCTCTCGACTAGGCGCGCATTGGCCATGCTCGCCGGGATCATCACCGCCGCCACCGCGCCGAAATAGAGCGGGAAAGCATCCCCGACTCCGAAGCCGTCGACGAACATCTGCTCGGCGCTGCCGACATAGGCCATCAGGTTGCCGAAGATGAAACCGGTGGCGACCGTGTAGCCGAAGGTCTGCCGGTCGGTGACCAGCAGCCGCACCGCCGCCCACAGCGTGGCGCGCCTGAGCGGCATCCGATTATCGTCGGTCAGCGTCTCCGGCAGCCGGATCCCGAACCAGAGCAGCAGCACGACAGCGGCGACCAGGAGGGCGAGAAACACCCAGCGCCAGTCTCCTACCAGCAGCACCGCCGTTCCGATCGACGGCGCGATGATCGGGACGATGATGAATGTCATGATCACGAACGACATCACCCGCGACATGCCGCGCCCGGCGAAGCGGTCACGCACGATCGCCACCGCGATCACGCGGGCCGCCGCGGCGCCCAGCCCCTGCACGCCCCGGGCGAGCAGCAGCGTCGTGTAGTCCGGCGCGATCACCGCCAGCAGGGCGCCCACGATGAACAGGGCGGTCCCGGCGTAGAGCATCGGCTTGCGCCCGTACCAGTCCGACAGCGGCCCGTAGATCGGCTGGCCGATGGCGAATCCGAGCAGGTAGGCGGTGATGACGTACTGGCGGTCGTTGGGATCGTCGAGCGCGAACGACACGCCGATGTCGGGCAGTGCGACCAGCATGATGTCGATCGACAGCGCGGTCAGCGCCATCATGAATGCGATCAGTGCAACGAATTCGGCAAAGCCCGGGCCGGGCTGCGCGGGAGACGTGTGATCATGCGGCATGGCTGCGGCACACTTCCACGCGGTCCTACTCTGGGCAAGCAAACTATCGGTCACCCCGACCGCCGGTTGCTGCAACGCAGCATTGCGTTCCGTGCATGGGAGCGCAGAAACGATGAAATCACCGGCCGGATCGGCTAGCGTGCAGCCCGCACAGGGGAGGACGAGACGATGAGAACCAGGCTGCTCTTGACTTTGACGGCCGCGGCAACCTGCTGGTCGGCGCCTGCGCTCGCGCAGGGCGAGCGGGTGGCGGTGGTCACGCCCTATCTCTCGGCGGTGGCGACCGCGGAGATGGTGGAGACCTTTGCGGCCGAGGCCGAGACGCGCGGCTGGCAGGTCGACGTCGTCGACACTGCCGGCGACCTGGGCGCGATGGCGAGCCGGCTGCAGGACGTGGCGGCGTCCGGCGTCGACGCCGTGGTGGTGGTCTCGATCGATCCGGCCCAGGTTCAGGACCAGATCGACGCGGTGGCTGGCGCAGGCATCCCTGTGTTCGCGATCGACGGCGCCGGAAACCCGTCGGTGGCGCTGAACGTGACGTCCGACAACTATGTGCTGGGCGAGACAATGAGCGCCTTTCTGATTGCGGCGATCGGCGGCGAGGGCGAGATCGTTCGCTTCTTCCACTCCGCCCATCCCGGCGTGCGCCAGCGGGAAATCGCGCTCGACGACGCGCTGGCAGCCAATCCCGGCGTGACCGAGATCGCCAGCCACTATGTCCAGGTGCCGGGGCAGATCGACGACAGCCGCAATGCGATGGATTCGATCCTGCTCGCCAATCCCGGCGAGGGCGCGATCGACGCGGTCTGGGCGGCCTGGGACGAGCCCGGCATCGGCGCCCAGCTGGCGATCGACGCCGCGGGTCGCGAGGGGATCGTGATCGCCGGCATCGACGGCAACCCACAGGCGATCGAGCTGATCGCGGCCTGTACACCGTTCATCGCCACCGTGCGCCAGGGGTTCGGCGACATGGCGCGGATCGCGGCCGAACAGCTGGAGGCGGTCCTGGCCGGCGGAGCCGTTGCAGAGCCGGTGATGTATGCGCCGGTCGAGCTGATCACGCGCGAGAGCCTTGGCGTCACCTGCGGCTGAAGCCGGGCCGCCGGCGTTGTTGCAGCTGACCGGAATCACCCACCGCTTCGGCGGTACGCTGGCGCTCGACCGGGTCGACTTCTCGGTCGGGGCCGGGGAGGTACACGGCCTGATCGGCCACAATGGCGCCGGCAAGTCCACGCTGATCAAGTGCATGGCCGGCGTGCTGAGGCCTGATGCCGGTTCGGCGCGCTGCGGCGGCCGGCCGCTGGTTCTCGGCTCACCGGCTGACGCCTATCGCGCCGGCCTGCGCTTCATCCACCAGAACGCGCCCCTGGTGCCGGTGTTCGATGCGGTGGAGAACTGCTATCTCGGCCGGCCCTATCCGCGCCGACGCGGCATGATCGACCGCGCCGCCATGCGGGCAGCCGTGTCGGCGGCTGCGGCCGCGGTGGCGCCTGACCTGCCGCTGGCGGCGCCGGCGGCGTCGCTGTCGCCAGGGATGCGCCAACTGGTGCAGATCGTACGGGCGCTTTGCGACCAGGGCGCCCTGCTCGTGCTCGACGAACCGACGGCTTCCCTGTCTGCCGAGGAGACTGTCCGGTTCCTGCAAGCGGTCGATCGCCTGCGAGGCCAAGGACTCGGCATCGTCTTCGTCAGCCATCGCCTCGACGAGGTGCTGCGGATCGCCGACCGGGTGACCTGCCTGCGCGACGGCCGGGTCAGCGACAGCTGCCGTGCGGCCGACACCGCGGTCGGCGACCTGGTGCGGATGATCGGTGGGGCGGCGGAGACCCGGCCCGCCGGCGGGACAGCCGTCGCCGGCAGGCCCGGCCTGGAGGTGCGTCGCCTGCGCACGCACGCCGAGGCCCCGCCCATGGACTTGTCGGTGGATGCGGGCGAGGTGGTGGTCCTCTACGGCCGCAGCGGTGCCGGCCGGTCGCGGCTGATGAACGCGCTCTGGGGCGGGCGACCGGGCCACGGCGGAGAGGTGACGCTGGGCGGCCAGCCATGCCGCATCCGGGCGCCGCGACAAGCGATCGCCGCGCAGATTGCCTATGTGCCGGACGATCGGCGGCGCAAGGGGATTCTGCCTGGACTGTCGCTGAGCGCCAACATGACGCTGCCACGGCTTCGTCACTACCGGTTCTGGCGTTGGGTGCCGATGCCGAGCCGGCGGCGGGAAGCTGCCGCTTTCGCGGAGGCTGCGCGCGGTCTGCATCTAGTGCATCAGCGTGCCGGCCAGCCCGCGGAGACCCTGTCGGGCGGCAACCAGCAGAAGCTGCTGTTCGCGCGCTGGCTGGCGGCGCGACCGCGCCTGCTGCTGCTCGACGAGCCGACCGAAGGCATCGATGTTGCGGCCAAGGCGGAGATCCATCGGTTGATCCGCGAGGCTGCGGGGCAGGGCGCGGCGGTGCTGGTCGCCAGCTCCGATCGCGACGAGGCGCTGGCGATCGCCGACCGCATCCTGGTGATGCGCGCGGGTCGCATCGTCGGCGATTATCCCCGCGCTGCCCTGGACGCACATGGGCTGGAAACCGCCGCGCAGGCTGCCGGATGACCGCACAACTCCTGCAGCGCACCGGCACGCTTATCGCGTTCGTCGCGCTGTGCATTGCGTTCGCCGTGGCTCGGCCGGAAGCCTTCGCGACCTGGGCCAATGTGCTCAACCTGCTGCAGCAGATCACCACGCTGGCGATCATCGCGGTTGCGGCGACCCTGGTGATGGTGATCGGGGAGTTCGATCTGTCGATCGGGACGGTCGCCTCGCTCGCCGCAGTGCTGTGCTTTGTGTTGCTGGGGGCAGGGGTGAACGTGGCGATTGCGGCGCTGGCCGGGCTGGCGGCGGGCCTGGCTGCCGGTGCGCTCAACGGACTCCTGGTCGGGGCGTTCGCGGTCCCGTCGTTCGTCGCAACCCTGGCCAACGGCACCATCATCGGCGGAATCGCCTATTGGCTATCCGGTGGCGCAAGCCTGTTCCAGGGCGTTCCGGCGAGCTTCACCGCCCTTGGCCGCGGCACGATCCTCGGGCTGCCGACCCTCGCCTACTGGATGGTGGCGGTGCTGGCGACCACCGCATTCATGCTTGCGCGGACCGAGTTCGGCCGCCGGCTGCTGGCCATCGGCAGCAACCGCGAGGCGGCGCGTCTCGCCGGACTGCCGATCCTGCGCGACCGGATCGTGACCTTCACGCTGTCCGGCGGATTGGCGGCGCTGGCGGGCCTCCTGCTGGCATCGCGGCTGGGCAGCGTGCAGCACACCATGGGCGATCCGCTGCTGCTGCCCGCCTACGCCGCCGTGTTCCTGGGGACTACCGCCTCGCTCTCTGGCGTGCCGACGGTGGCGGGCACCCTGCTCGGGGTCGCAATCGCCGGCGTTCTCGCCAATGGGCTGACCATTGTCGGGGTCGAGCCGTTCATCCAGAAGATGCTGACCGGCGCCATCATCATCGGCGCGGTGCTGGTGCGTCGGCTCGGACGGGCATGACGGGCTCGGGCGGAATTCTGGTTCTGGACTTCGGGACCACCAGCCTGAAGGCGGCGCTGGTCGGGCCCGAGGGACTGCCGCGCGCGACCGCGGAACGGGACTATGGCGCCGCGCCGGCCCCTCATCGCCAGAGCCCGGAAGCCTGGTGGCGCGCCGCCTGCGCTGCGGTCGCCGCGCTGGGCGAGATCACGCCGTCTGCGATCGCCTTCAGCGGCACGATGGAGAACCTGATCCCGGTCACCGCCGAGGGCCGGCCAGTTGGGCCGGCGATGCTCTACTCCGACCCATGCGGGGAAGAGGCCTGCCGCACGCACGCCGAGGCGCTGGCGGCGATCGGCGCTGCCGCGATACTGGGCAACCCGCCGGAGCCGCTGATGACGGCGTTCAAGATCCTGTGGTTGGCCGAGGCTGAGCCCGCGGTGATGGCCGCGGCTCGCTGGCTGCTGCTTTCACCCAAGGACGCGGTGATCCTGCACATGACCGGGCGGGCGGTGACGGACCCGACCACTGCAACCACATCCGGCATGATGGACCTGCCCCGACGGGCTTGGAGCCAGCCGATCCTGGACCTGCTGGGTATCGACGGCAAACGGCTGCCGGAGATCCTGCCCGCCGACTCGCAGGCCGGCACGCTCGATCCCGGGCCGGCGGCGGCGCTTGGCCTTCGGGCCGGCATCCCGGTGATCAACGGCTGCGGCGATGCGGGCGCCAGCACGATCGGCGCCCGTAGCACGGCGGTGGGCGACGTCAGCGTCTATCTCGGCACGTCGGGCTGGGTGGCGCGCGTGGTCTCCGATGCGGGGATCCCAGAGCCACGCAACTGCTATCGGCTCGCCCATCCGATCGCCGGCCAGGTGATCGAGATCGCACCGATCCTGTCGGCAGGAGGCAGTGCGGCCTGGGCGCGGCGGATCTTCGGGATGGACCTGGGTGCTGCTGACGCGGCCGCGCTTGCCGCCGATGCCGATCCGCCGGATCTGGTGTTCCTGCCCTATCTGTCGGGCGAGCGGTCGCCGGAGCTCAACCTGGACATGCGCGGCGGCTTTCTCGGCCTGGATGCGAAGCATGGGCCGGGTGACCTCTACTACGCGGCGCTCGAGGGGGTCGGTTTCGCCGTTGCCGACTGCCTGCGCGGGCTGGTGTCGGGCAGCCACGATCCGCGCTCCGTCTCGCTCGGCGGCGGCGGTGCGCGCAGCGCCATATGGCCGCAACTGATCGCCGACATGCTTGGACGGCCCGTGGAGGTGCTCTTGGGACCGGAGTTCACGACCGCGGCGGGCGCGGCCTGCCTGGCCGGGTTGCAGACGTCGGCAGTCTCCCGCTCAGGACCGACCTTCGCGCCAAGACGGGATCGGCAGTATCGACGGGACCGGCTGGCCCGGGCTTTCGACGAGGCGACCCGCTTCGCCCGCCGGTTCGGACCGGGACTTTGCCTGGGCGCTTCAGCCACCGTCGACGGTTGACCGAACGGTCGGTTAAATCAGGCGGTCCGGTGCAATCCGCGGTGGCCAAGTGTCGCGCGATGCCGTAAAGGTCGAACCGCGAAACAAGAAACGCATGTCTGCAACTCTTGGGAGGAAATCAGTATGACCGCGATGAAGCGGACCCTGTGGACAGGGGCGATCACCGCCGCAGCCCTCGGCCTCACTGCGCTGCCCGTATCGGCCGAGACCTATACACTGATCGGCGCGAGCCAGTTCGACGAGGACCATGCGTTCACCAAGCTCATGCGGCGATTCGAGGAGCTGGTGCACGAGTACTACGATGGTCCGGACGAAGTTGTCTTCGAGCTGCACCTGAACAGCGAGCTCGGACTGGAGAAGGACTACTTCGAGTATATGAGTCAGGGCATCTCGGTGGACTACGCGGTGGTTTCGCCGTCGCACATGTCTACCTTCTCCCAGATGGCGCCGCTGATGGACATGCCGTTCCTGTTCCGCGACATCGACCACTGGAACGCGGTGCTCGACAGCGATGCGCTGCAGCCGATCGTGGACGACATCTATGAGAACGGCGACGTGCTGCTGATCGGCTATGGCGGCGGCGGCACCCGCAACCTGATAGTCAACCGCCCGATCAGCAACATGGAAGAGCTGGCGGGCCTGCCGATCCGGGTGATGGGCTCCCCGATCCAGACCATGATCTTCGAGGCGATCAATGCGGCGCCGACCGTCATCGCTTATGACGAGGTCTACAACGCGATCCAGACCGGCGTCATCGACGCGGCGGAGAACGAGTCGGCGGGCATCGAGCAGATGCGCTTCTACGAGGTCGGCCCGTACATCGCGCTGACCCAGCACGCGATTACCGTTCGTCCCCTGTGTATTGCGGGCGCCACCCTGCGCAGCCTTCCCGAGGATCTGCAGGCCGCGATCCTGCAGGCAGGCAAGGAAGCCGGCGAATATGGGCGTATGCTGGAGTCGAGCCAGGACGGCGAAAAGCTGGCGGCGATGGAGGAAGCCGGCTACCTGACCACGGTGGAATTCACCGAACGCGATCGCCTGCTCGAGCTGGCGGAACCGGTCAAGCAGCAATATGCCGAGGAGCTTGGCGCAACCGAGGTGCTGGCTGCAATCAACGCCGTCGAGTAACTACACCCTACCGTATGCCGTTCAGACCCCGCCGGGGCGCTTGTTGCGCTCCGGCGGTTTTCAACCGTAGCCTTGAACCTGCGCAGCGGATGCGGATGCAGCGATGACGCGTGCCCTCGACCTCTATTACCAGCTGCTGAAGCTGTTGCTGACGGTATTGCTGATGCTGCTGATCATCCCGATCGGGCTGCAGGTGCTGTCGCGCTCGTTCGTCTTCATCCCCCGCTTCATCTGGACCGAGGAAATCGCACGCTTCTGCTTCATCTGGATCATCATGATCGGCGCCATGGTCGGGGTGCGCGACGGTACCCACTTCGACGTGGATGTGCTGCCGCAGAAGATGTCGCGAGCGGTGGCACTGGCGGTCAACCTGTTCGTGCACGCCGCGATCTTCCTGGTTGCGCTCACCTTCATCTACTACGGCTATGACTTCTTCGTGCTGGGTTCGCGGCAACAGTCGGAAATATCCGGCCTGCCGATGCTGACCATCTATATCGCCTGGCCGGTGGCCGGCGTGAGCTGGGCCCTGTTCCTGGTCGAGCGCATCGCGAAGGATATCCGGGCCTTCAGGTCGGCGGAGGCCGCATGAGTCCGGGAGAAGTTGCCGCGTTATTGTTCTCGGTCTTCGCGCTGCTGGTCCTGCTGCGGGTGCCGGTTGCCTTTGCGCTCGGCCTCGCCTGCGTCCCGGTCTTCTTCATCGAGGAACGGCTGACCCCGATCATGCTGCTGCGCGAGATGTTCAAGTCGTACAACTCGTTCGTGCTGCTTGCGGTCCCCTTTTTCCTGCTGGCCGCCAACCTGATGAATGCAGCCGGGATCACCGAGCGCCTGATCCGGCTGGCGCGCGCGATGGTTGGGCATTTGCCGGGCGGGCTGGGCCATATCAACGTCGTGGTCAGCATGCTGTTCGCCGGCATTTCGGGCTCGTCGACGGCGGATGCGGCGGGCATCGGCTCGCTGCTGATTCCCTCGATGAAGAAGCAGGGCTACGACTCCAGCTTTTCGGTTTCGATCACGGCCTGCTCCTCGGTGATGGGCGTGATCATCCCGCCCAGCATCCTGATGGTGGTGTGGGGCGGCCTGATGTCGGTTTCGATCGGCGGTCTGTTCCTCGCCGGCGTGGTTCCCGGCCTGCTGATCGCCGGCTCGATGATGGTAACTGTCTACGTCTACGCCAAGATCTACGGCTACCCGGTCTATTCCCGCGCCTCCTTCGGCGAACTCGCCTCCGCGATGGGCGGCGCCGTGCTGGCCTTGATGACGCCGGCGATCATCATCGGCGGCATCATCGGCGGCTGGTTCACGCCCACCGAGGCGTCGGTCGTGGCCGTGTTCTACTCGTTGATCCTGGGGGTCTTCATCTTCCGCTCGATCAGGCCGCGGGAGCTGCCGCGGATCTTCTACGATTCGGCGCGCTTTGCCGCCATCGCCCTGTTCTGCATCGGCACCGCCTCGGCCTTCGGCTGGATCCTGGCCTATTTCGGCATCCCGCGTGCGCTGGTCGCCGAGATCGCGACCTGGGGCCTGGGGACCATCGGTGTCGGCCTGGTGGTCGCCGGCGTCTTCCTGCTGTTCGGCATGTTCATCGATGCGATCCCGGCGATCATCATCCTCGGCACGGTGCTGTGGCCGGTTGCCGAGTCCGCCAGCATGCATCCGATCCACTTCGCGATCATCGGCGTCGTTTCGCTCGCGTTCGGCCTCGTCACGCCGCCCTACGGGCTGTGCCTGCTCATCGCCTGCTCGATCGGCAAGATCAAGGTCACCGAGGCCCTCAGGGACGTGGCGATCATCCTGGTGCCGATGCTGCTGGTCCTGTTGACCGTGATTGTGCTGCCGGACCTGATCCTCGCGCTGCCGCGCTGGGTGATGCCGCAGTTCATCCAGTAGGCTACAGGATCCCGTATCTGGCGAAGGCGTCCTTCAGCGAGACGCCGGCAGCGAGTTCGTCGCGCAAGCTGTTTTCCTGACTGACCTTTTCCAGCGCCAGAGCGGTCGCCTGCTCCGCGACCGCATCGGGGATGACCACGACGCCGTCGACGTCGCCGAACACCCAGTCGCCGGGGTTGACCAGCACGCCACCGCAGCGGACGGGTACGTCGATGCGCATCACGGTGCCCCGGCCCTTGCTGTCCAGGGGACCGATCCCGCCCGCGAACACCGGAAACCGCATGCTCCTGATCATGCGCACGTCCCGGACGAGGCCGTCGGTGACGCAGCCGGCCGCCTTCCGGGCGACCGACGCCGTGCTCAGCAGCTCGCCCCAGGGCGCGACCCGGTCGCCTCGCGGGCAGGCGAGCACCGCAACGTCGTCCGGCTTGAGGTCGTCGATCAGCGCAATCTCGAGCTCATAGGGATTCTCGCCGGGCGTCTCGCCGTACACCTCCATGTACAAACCGGTGCGCGCGCGTCCGAACAGTACCAGAGAGTCGTCCAGCGGCCGCAGCGAGGGGTGCATCGCCTGTTCCCGATAGCCGAGGCTGTCCAGCGTGTCGGACAGGACGGCGGCGTAGAGCCCACTGCGCACGAGGGCAATCCGATCGGCATCGAGCATTGTTCGCTCCCTGGGCTGGCGGCGCTGCGACTGCTGCCGTGCACGTTCGCCGGTCCGAGGGCGACGCTCAAGGCGTTCTTGGTGCAGCGCCGATTTTGGTCGATGCCGCGCACACCTGCCCGAGGCCCGATTCCGACGTCAGTAGCGCGTGCCGTCGGCTCCGATCGCGACCCAGGTCGGCGCTTTCTCGGGCAGGGGCGGGTAGGTGAAGATCACCGGCTCCACGTCCTCGATGTCGAGCAGGTAGCGCATCGCCGGCGTGCAGCGGTCGGCGAGGAACTTGGTCAGGTGGTTGCGCTCGACGGTCTGCTGGGGCACGTCGCGGCGGCCGATCGCCAGATGGAGGACACGCCGCGGCGCACCGGTGTTGCTGCGCGTGCCGCCATGCCAGGTGCAGCCGTTGATGACGGCGACCGAGCCGGCCTTGCCGGTGACGTGGAACTCGCCCGGATAGGTCGCCCGCGGATCGGTGGGGATCCTTGGCCGGGTGTTCTCGTCGATCTCCTGGACGGTGACCTCGGCCAGATTCACCTCCGGCACGTTCAGCGGCGACCATTTGTGCGAGCCGGGCACCACCCGGGTCGGGCCGTTGTCCTCGGTCATGTCGTCGAGCATGATCATCGAATTGACCACCCGCCAGTCGTTCGGGTGCACCCGGGGAACGTCGCTGTGCAGCGGCTGCTGGCCCTCGCCCTTCAGCGGCGTCCGTCCGTTCAGCGAGTAGGTGTGAATCTCGCCGAGCAGGTAGTGGGCGGCGGCGAGAGTAGGCTTGCACTTCAGGCAGCGGTCGAATTCGACCGACTTGTTGAACAGGTTCGCCAGCCGCGGCGCCCCCGGCTCGATGTGGACTTCATGGCCGCCGAACTCGCCCTCGATGCCGCGGATACGATCGAACTCGGCCTTCATGATCGCCACTTCCTCGGGCGTGAACACGTTCTCGGCGATGAAGAACCCGTCGCGGTCGAACTTCGCCTTCTGCTCGTCGGTCAAGGTGGCATCGGAAATACCCAGCTCGGCAAGGGCTTGCGCTGTGTTCATGGCCTTGGTCCTCTCATGTCCGCGACATGCGCGGCCGGCGCGATGGCGACACGGTGGTGAAACGATGCGCGAAACGCATAGCGAAACGTTTCGTTTTCTCTGCCATATGTACAGCGCTGCGGCTGGTGGCGCAATCGAGATGACGATTTCGTGCGCGAACGGCCGTTATTCGATGTCGCGGATGTGCGCGCCGAAGCGGGAGGCGAGGACCTGGGGCAGCACCGGGATGTACTTGTCCCCCAGCCCCAGCGCGTTGGCCAGCGTGTAGGACTGCGCTGCCTGGGCAATCACCGGGGTCGGGATGTCGGCTGCGGCGACCATGCGCAGGAAGGCGCGCATGTCCTTGGCGCCGACCCACAGGCTGCCGCGATGGAAGCTGTCGTCGCCATCGAGCACCCAGCGCATCGTCGATCGGAACACCCGGCTGTCGCCGCCGCCGGTAGTGATGACGTCGTGCAGCGCGTCGAGGTCGATGCCGAGCTTTGCGGCGGCCGCGATCGCCTCGGCGTTGGCCGCGGCGATCGACATGGCGACCGCGTTGTTAAACAGCTTGATCCGATGGCCCATGCCCAGGCCGCCGATGTGGAAGATGTTCTCGGTGAAGGTCTCCAGCACCGCCCGGACCCTCTCGAGCGCCTCGTCCGGCCCGCCGACCAGCACATTGAGCTTGCCTTCCTCCGCCTCGCGCGGCGTGCGGGTGAACGGCGCGTCCATGAAGGTCACGCCGCCCTCGGCCAGTGCTGCGCCGATGGCGATGGTGGAATCGGGCTCGGAGGTGCTGCAGTCGACCACGATGCTGCCGGGGCGGGCTCCCACCCTGACTCCGCCGGGCCCGAGCACGACCTGCTCGACCTCGACGGAAGAGGGCACACAGAGGAAGACGACGTCGCAGGCCCCGGCCAACGCCGCCGGCGTCGCTGCTTCGACGGCGCCGCGGCCGACGAGGTCGTCCACCGGTCCGCGCTTGCGATGGCCCAGGATCGTCAGCGGAAAGCCCTTTTCCAGGATGTTCTTGGCGGCGCCATGGCCCATCAGGCCGACGCCGATCCAACCCACCGTCATCCGCTCCGACATCCCGCATCTCCCTCTGATTCGAGGCGACCATTAGAACCCACCGGCGGGATTGTGGAAATGGTGCCAGGTGGCGCCAATCAGCGCCCGGCGGCGGCCAGATCCTGGATCCACGCCTGCAGGGCGGGTGTGTCGTGGATCTCGCCGCTCCATGGGATCTCCGGGACCAGGCCCGTGGTCGAGCCGGTCCTGCCGGAGAACGCCTTGGTGGAGAAGGCGAGCCAGGCCCAGCCCGAAGGCAGGCGCTCCTGCCGCAGCTCGCCGTAGCGGCCGTGCGCGCGGGTCGGCCACCCGACGTGGCGGGCCTTGGGATGGCGCAGAACGAGGTCGACGAACAGGAGTGTCGAGCTGAAGGCGTTGCCGTCGGTCAGCACGAAGACGTCGCCGGCGAAGGCCGGCTCCGGGCCCTCCGGAACCGGTCCGCCCTGGCCGCCGCCGAGCGAGGCAAGCGGCTCGCCGGCCGCAATGGCGGTGTCGATGGCCTCAACCAGCGCGTCGAAGTAGTTGCGCGTTGCGCCGGAGGACGCGTCGCGGGCGGCAGCGAAGTATGTGCGGTTGTCCTCCGATGCCCGCATATAGGCGGCCGGCATAGTGCGGTTGTCGGCGGCGCGCTGCGTCGAAACCCAGTCATCACCGAAGGCGGCGGCGGCGAAGCTGTCGGCCAGGATCGAGTTGCCGCCGCTGTTGCCGCGCAGGTCGAACACCAGGTAGGGCGCGTCCCGCGCCTGCCGCAGCGCCGCGTGCATCCGGTCGGCGGCTGGTGCCGGGACGGCGTCGATGATGAAGCTGGGCAGCGAGACCCAAAGGCCGCCATCGGGAAGCTGGCGCGCACCGAGGGAGGGCGGCGCCCCGAAGCCCGCCGACTGGATCGACAGCCCGATCTGCTGCATCGCGACTTCCCGCCAGCGCAGCGGAACATCGACTGTCGCCTCCGTGTCGGCGAAGGTGCAGGCGACCGGCCGGCGAAACGTCGGCGCTCCCTGATCGATCATCAGTAGGGGCCCGAAGCGGGCCCAGTCCGCTGGCTGATCGGCCTTGCCCAGGTGGGAGAACAGGTTGGTCGCCGCCAGGTCCGCGACCAGGGCGCCATCGCAGGAGACAACGGCCATGCCGTTGCGGATCGGCGCGGCCTCAAGCGCATCCCTGACTACGAACTGGCCGCCCCGCCAGGCGGTGATGAAGCCGGGATAGAGTGTGGGATCGCGCGGCACCAGGTTCCATTCCGGGTTGTCGCGCGCGCCCCAGATGGCGAGGTGGTTGTCGGGCAACCCGTTCACATAGCCCATCATCAGGTAGATGTAGCCGGCCACGGTGTCGATGTCGGCGGCCTGCGAGACCGCCGCCGCCAAGCCGTTTTCCAGCCGATCGGCGAAGGTGGAGTCCAGGATCGGGCCGGGATGGTCGGCGACCAGCCGGTCATGGATGGCCTGCAGGTCGACGGCCGCGCGTGCCGGCCAAGGGTTGTCCTGAGCGAGTGGAGCCCGCGCGACGCAAGCGAACGACAGCAGGAGGAGGAGTACCGACTGTGCCCGCAACGTCATGCCTGCGCTCCTGGCCGGTACCACCGGCCGCGACCGGTTCTGGTAGGGTGAGGCAGCCTACGCCATGCTTGGTTCGCGTGCCATGACCACGCACGGGAACGTCCGCCTGCTGAGTATCCTCCTGACGAATAATTAAGCCCCACGACAGCAACAGCTGTGGGAAGCGGCGTCCTATGGTCTATATTGCAGTGCAGCATAGGAGTGACGTTGAGCATGGCGAAACCCGACAAGAGACCGATCACCGCTGCAATCCTGCCCGTCGCCGGGCTGGGAACCCGCGTGCTGCCGGCGACCAAGGCGATCCCGAAGGAGATGCTGCCGGTGGTCGACAAGCCGGTGGTGCAGTTTGTGGTCGAGGAGGCGCTGGCCGCCGGCATCGAGCGGATCGTGCTGGTTACCGGTCGCGGCAAGGGCGCAATCGAGGACCATTTCGATCACATGTTCGAACTCGAGGCTTCGCTGCGGGCGCGCTCGAAGGACGCGGCCCTGGCTGCTGCCGCCGATTTCGTGCCGGAGCCCGGACGGGTGATCTCGGTCCGCCAGCAGAGCCCGCTCGGCCTCGGGCACGCGGTCTGGTGCGCCCGGCACGCGGTCGGCGACGGTGCGGTTGCGGTTTTGCTTCCCGATGTCATCATCCGGGCGCCGCGCGGCTGCCTCTCGCAGATGATCGACGTCTACGACCGCCACGGCGGCAACGTGGTGGCGCTGGAGGAGGTCCCGTGGGAGGTGGCGTTCCGCTACGGCATCGTCGAAGTCGGGGCGCGCGACGGCCGGACCGTGGAGGTCACCGGCATGGTCGAGAAGCCGAAGGCCGGCGAGGCGCCGTCGAACCTGTCGCTCGTCGGGCGATATATCCTGCAGCCTGAGGTGTTCGCCGCACTGGCCGCCCAGGAGCCCGGCGCCGGCGGTGAGATCCAGCTCACGGACGCCATGGCCGCCCTGCTCGGGCGGCAGCCGTTCCATGGGCTGATCTATGAGGGCCGTCAGTTCGATTGCGGCGACAAGGCCGGCTACGTGGAAGCCAATGTCGCCTACGGTCTCGACCACCCCGAAATCGGCGCCGACGTGCGCAGGCGGCTGGAACTGCTCCTGTCCGATCCCGCCGCCGGCAAGACACGGAGCGTTGCATGAGCCACCGTCTGGATCCCACGGTCCTGCGCGAATACGATATCCGCGGCACTGTCGGACGCGACCTGAGCGAGGCCGACGCCTACGCCATCGGGCGAGCCTTCGCCACCATCGTCAGCCGCCGCTCCGAACGCGCCAGGTCGGCGATCGCAGTGGGCTATGACGGGCGGGTCAGTTCGCCGGGCTTCGAGGCCGCGGTGGTGAAGGGCATCACCGACAGCGGCTGCGACGCGGTGCGTATCGGGCTCGGTCCCACCCCGATGCTCTATTTTGCCGTGCGCTCCCTGGACCTGGCCGGCGGCCTGATGGTCACCGGCTCGCACAATCCGCCCGACATGAACGGCTTCAAGATGATGATCGGCAAGGCGTCGTTCTTCGGCGCCGACATCCAGGAGTTGGGCCGGGTGGCTGCCGACGGCGACTACACCTCCGGCGGCGCCGAGGCCCGGAAGGTTGACGTCAGCGACGCCTACATTCAGGCGCTGCTCGCCGGGTACGGCTCCGAGCGCGGGCTCAAGGTGGCGTGGGATGCCGGCAACGGCGCCGCCGGCGAAATCATGCGGCGCCTGACCGCGCGACTGCCGGGCAGCCACGTGCTGCTCTATGCCGATATCGATGGGACCTTCCCCAATCACCACCCCGACCCGACGGTGCCGGAGAACCTGGTGGAGCTGCAGGCAGCGGTGCGCGATCGGGGCTGCGACCTCGGCGTCGCCTTTGATGGCGACGGTGACCGGCTGGGCGCCGTCGACGGCCAGGGCCGGATCGTGTGGGGCGACCAGTTGCTGGCGATCTACGCCGAGGAGGTGCTTGAGAAGGCGCCCGGCGCCACCGTCATCGCCGACGTCAAAGCGAGCCAGATGCTGTTCGACAGGGTGGCCGAGCTCGGTGGCGCACCGCTGATGTGGATGACCGGCCACTCGCTGATCAAGGCGAAGATGCAAGAGACCGGAGCGCCGCTGGCCGGGGAGATGAGCGGCCATCTGTTCTTCGCCGACCGGTATTACGGCTTTGACGACGGCCTGTATGCCGCGGTGCGCCTTATCGGTCTGCTGGCCGGGCGCAGCGAGAGCCTGGCCGATCTGAAGGACCGGATGCCGAACCTGATGAACACGCCCGAAGTCAGGATCGACTGCCCGGAGGAGCGCAAGTTCGCAGTGATCGGCGAGGTCAAGGACCGGCTGACGGCCGCACCCGATGAGGGCGAGGTCGGCGCGATCGACGGTGTTCGGGTGAAGACCGCCGACGGTTGGTGGCT
>JBHJOG010000129.1:0-3575 GCA_050329975.1 Alphaproteobacteria bacterium
CGGATCGCCGTCGCCCGCACCTGCGGCGTGGTCGCGGCCGCCGGCGCGGTGACGGTCGCGCTGGCGCCGTCGGTGGTCGTCGGCTGGATCGGGATGGGGGCGATGGGCTTCGGCTACGCCCTGGTGGCGCCGCTGGTCTTCTCCCGCGCCGCCAGCGACCCGCACGTGGCGCCGGGTGCGGCCGTCGCCGCCGTCTCCACCCTGGCCTACGGCGGGATGCTGCTCGGCCCGCCGATGATCGGCTTCATCGCCCATGTCTCGGACCTGCGCGTCTCGTTCGGGCTGCTTGCCGCGCTGGCGCTGTTGATCGCCCTGCTGGCGGCGCGGCTGGTGCGGACGGGGCGATAGTCAGGACCGGGACGCAACCGCAGCCCAGACATAGCCGCTGAACTGCTGACGCAGCGCCAGCTTGTTGATCTTGCCGGTGGCGGCGAGCGGGATCGCTTCGACGAAGACCACGTCATCGGGCAGCCACCATCTGGCGACGCGCTCGGCGAGGTGGCCGATCAGCGCGTCGCCGCACGGCTCGGCGCCCTCCCGGAGCTGGACCACCAGCAGCGGGCGCTCGTCCCATCTCGGATGCGGCAGCCCGATGCAGGCGGCAAGCGCCACCGCCGGGTGGCCCATCGCCGTGTTCTCCAGTTCCACCGACGAGATCCACTCGCCGCCGGACTTGATCACGTCCTTCGCGCGGTCGGTGATCTGCATGTAGCCGAGCGGATCGAGGGTGGCGATGTCGCCGGTGTCGAACCAGCCGTCGGCGTCGCAGGCGCTGTTCTCCTCGCGATAGTAGCGGTCGACCGTCCACGGTCCGCGCACCAGCAGCCGGCCCTGGGTCCGGCCGTCGCTAGCCAGCGTGCGCCCGGCCTCGTCGGCGATCCGCATCTCGACCCCGTACGGGGGCCGGCCCTGCTTTGCGGCGACGGCGAGCTGCGCCTCGGGGTCCAGGGCCAGCACCTCCGGCGTCGGCCGGTTGACGGTGCCGATCGGGCTGAGCTCGGTCATGCCCCAGGCGTGCCGCACCGCGACGCCGTAGCGCTCAGCGAAGGTGCGGATCATCGCCGCCGGCACGGCCGACCCGCCGATTACCACCTCCTGCAGGCTGGGCAGCGTGCCGCCTGTCGCCTCCAGATGCTGCAGCAGCTGGGTCCAGATCGTCGGCACCGCGGCGGAAAAGGTGGCCTGTTCGCCGGTGATCAGCCCATGCAGGCTGCGTCCGCCGAGGTGCGGGCCAGGCAAGACCAGCTTGGCCCCCGCCATCGGCGCGCAGTAGACCAGCCCCCAGCTGTTGGCGTGGAACATCGGCACTACCATCAGCACCGTGGACAGCGCCGACAGCGCGAAGCCTTCCGCGCCGTTGCAGGCATAGGCCATCAGCAGATTGGAGCGATGGGTGTAGAGGACGCCTTTCGGATTGCCGGTGGTCCCGGACGTGTAGCAGAGCGAGGACGGCGTCGCCTCTGGCAGTTCCGGCCAGGCGAAGTCGGCCGGCTCCGCCGCCAGCAACTCCTCGTAGCAGAGCAGCCCGGCGCCGTCGGGCATATGGGCGCGGTCGGTCATCACCACCACCGCCTCGATCGACGGTACCTGGGCACGCACCCGCTCCAGCACCGGCAGCAGGTTGAGGTCGACCAGCACGAAGCGGTCGGCGGCGTGGTTCAGGATGTAGGCGATCTGCTCCGGGAACAGCCGTGGATTCACGGTGTGGCAGATCGCACCCTGGCCGGCGATCGCGTACCACGCCTCGAGATGGCGGTAGCCGTTCCAGGCCAGCGTCGCGACCCGGTCGCCGGGCGCCAGCCCCAGCCGGCGCAGCGCATTGGCCAGCTGCTTCGTGCGCCCGAGCGCGTCGCGGTAGCTGTAGCGGTGGAGCCCGCCTTCAACCGTGGCCGAAACCACCTCGCGCCCGCCGTGCACGCGGGCGGCGTGCTCCAGGATATAGGCCAGGTTCTGCGGGCGCGGCTGCATCCGCTCAAGGCGCCCGGGCGGCGGTGAAATATGTGCGTTCCATCCCTGCGCGTCTCTTGCCGTCCGGTTCAGCCCGAACTTGGCCCGATATCAGCGCAGATATCGCCGCTGCACAAGACCGGCCCGAAAGCCCGGCAGCCGGCGGATCATGCCGCCAGCGCCGGCACCATCGGGAAGAAGCGCGCCCGCATCCGCTCCGCGTGGTCGATCAGGTTGCGGTGGGCGCAGGTGTGGGTGCGCAGCGGCCCGTCGAACGGCGGCGCGGTCATGCCGGCGACGAAGGCGTAGAGTACGGCGTCGGTCAGCCCAGGGATCTCGCCGAACAGGAAGGGCGTCGTCCCCAGCAGGGCGGCGGCGGCGTCGATGTCCGCGGCGGCGAAGCGGTAGACCTGCTCCGACGCGTGTCGGCCCAGCCCCTGCTGCCACAGCCGGCCGACGGTTTCCGCCCGCACGCAGGCGGCGACCTCGCTGCGCTGCACCTCAGGCACGCCGGCGAAAAACAGCGGCATCGCCTTCTTCCAGCCGGCATCGTCGGTCCAGCGCGAATAGGCCAGCGCGAAATACAGGTGCTGCTCGATCATGCTCTGCAGCGCGTGCGCCGTCGCGCGCGCCACCGGCGACAGCGCGCGGTCGAGATCGAAGCCGTACTTGCGCTGCACATGATCGACGATCAGGCGGGAGTCGCCGACAATCTCGCCCTCGTCGACGATGTAGGGCACCTGCCGCCGCGGGGCGGTCTCGAAGTCCTCGAGCGATTGGACCCGGTAGTCCAGGTCCAGCATCCGCAGCACGCATTCCACTTTCATGCAGAACGGGCTATAGTTGACAACCGCCGGCGTGCCGGGGAACTGGCAGAGGGTGAGCATCGGCGTCTCCTTGCTGACTCCCCAGGGCGAAACGGGGGGAGCTGACGTGATGCAGCGAGGATGAGCGAGTCCTCCTGACACCATAATGTCAGGAGGACTCCGAAGACTCCGGCGCGTAGGCGAGCAGCATCCGGTTGATGCGGTAGAAGCCCTCGTAGAGCAGCTGTGCCTGGCGCATGAACTCGGCGCGCGAGAGCTTGGGGTCGGTGGCCGCCAGCCCGTCGAAGATGTCTTGGAATCGCCGCCGGCCGTCGACCTGGGCCATGATCGCCGACCCGAGCGGCGGCACGGTCAGCCGCAGCTTCAGCCCGTGGGCGCTGGCGCTCAGGGCGGCGCCCGGCCGCAGCCGCCGCGCCTCGGTCGGCCCGTCCAGCCCGCGCAGCACCGGGATCGCCGCCTCCGACAGCGTCGGCGTCGCCGTCCTGTTGTCGACCCTGACCAGGTAGAAGATGTGCTTCTTCTGGTTGCCGAGCAGCAGTTCGCAGAAGGTCGCCCGCTCGAACGGCCTCAGCCGGCCGACCCGCCGCCTGAGGTCGGCGTCGCGCAGCCATTCCAGCGGCTCGTAGATCACCGGCTCGAGGAAGCCTGTGACCCGCATCCGGGCCGATTGCGCCAGCGCCAGGATCTCCGGCACCCGATAGGCGCGGTCGCGGCTGTGCAGGAACAGGTCGAACACGCCCGCCTTGCCGCCGCGCTTGTGGTCGACGATCAGCCCGTTGCGGACCAGCCAGTTGGACTCCG
>JBHJOG010000130.1:0-15222 GCA_050329975.1 Alphaproteobacteria bacterium
CAGGTGGTGCGGGCGGTCGGACTCGAACCGACACTCTGTCGCCAGAACTGGATTTTGAGTCCAGCGCGTCTACCGATTCCGCCACGCCCGCGCGTCGCGAGTGCCCGCTGCGTCAGCGGGCCGGAGCAGAGACATAGGCAAAGCGGCCGGTTCTGACAAGCGGGGACGGGCCGCCGCCGGTGGTCAGCCGACCACTGCCTGGCACTCGATCTCCACGGTCAGCCGCGGATCGACGAGGGCTGTCACCTCGACCAGGGTGGAGGCCGGGCGATGCGCGCCGAAGAAGGCGATGCGGCGGGGGTTGATCGCGGCGCGCTCGCTGATGTCGGTCATGAACACCTGGACCTTGACGACATGTTCCGGGCCGGCGCCGGCCGCACGCAGGCATTGGCCCATCACCTCCATCGCAAGGTCGAACTGGGCGACGGTGCCGTCCGGCACCTGTCCCGCGCCGTCCATGCCGACGATGCCCGACACCCAGATATGCGAGCCCGCCTTCACCACGTGGCAGTAGTGGCTCACGGGTTCCATGATCCCCGGCAGCGTGATGCGCTCGATCAAGGCCTGCTCCTGTCAAACGGGGGTGCGATGGGGCGGTGCGATGGGGTGATGCGGGGCTTCCATCGCCGACTCGGGGGTCGGAAACGAAAAGCGCCGGCGTCCCCCTGGAACCACGCCGGCGCAGCGATCCGATGAAAAATAGTGCTTGGTAAGATCAGTGCGAAGTTGCTTCCGCGATTTCGTCCTTTATCTTCAGCTTCTGTCGTTTGAGTTCCTTGAGCTTGAGCGCGTCTGGCATGCGGCGGCGCTGTTCCTCCTCGATCATCAAGTGCAGCGAAGCATGCTGATCACGGAGGGACGCCAGACTGCTTGGTTCGCTCATCCTCGGTCTCCTTTCAGCGAAGTTGGACCTAAGCGTCATCATTGTAGTGGACCGTCAAAAAATTGCCATATCAGAAACGTTCACGATTGGTCGTTGCGATCACCGGCGCCTCGGGGGTGATCTACGGCGTGCGACTGTTGGCCGCGCTTCGGGATCAGCCGCTCGAAACGCACCTGGTCCTGTCGAAATCCGGCGCCTTGACCCTTGCCTACGAGACCGACCTGAAGGTGGCCGAGGTCGAGGCGATGGCCGACGTGGTGCATCGGCCCGACGACATGGGTGCAGCCATTTCCAGCGGCTCGTTCCGCACAATGGGCATGATTGTCGCGCCTTGCTCGATCCGCACCATGGGCGAGATCGCGACCGGCGTGACCACGACGCTGGTGTCGCGCGCCGCCGACGTGACGTTGAAGGAGCGGCGGCGGCTGGTGCTGATGGTGCGTGAGACGCCGCTGCATGCCGGCCACCTGCGCTCGATGACGGCGCTGGCCGAGATGGGCGCCGTTATCGCCCCGCCTGTGCCGGCCTTCTACGCCGGGCCGCAGACGGTCGACGACCTGATCGACCACAGTGTCGGCCGAGTGCTCGATCTGTTCGATATCGAGACCGATGGGCTCAGGCGCTGGGGCGAGTCGCCACGGCGCAAGGCTCGGAAGCCGCGGGAGTCGTAGTATGCCGTAGCCTGGGCTACGCGGCGCCGTCGAACCCCTCCAGCCCCGTCCTGGCCAGGATGAAGCCCGCGATCCCCGCTGCGTCGTCGCGGTCGAACGCCGGCAGCGTGATGCCCGCCGGCGGCGCGCCGGGGCAGGCCAGCGCCACGATGTGCTGATCGTCGTGCGCCAACAGCGGCTTGCCCAGGGCCGGGTCGTGCACCTCCAGTTTCGGATGCGGGTCGTATTTGAAGCCCTCGACCAGCACCAGGTCCACCGGGCCCAGATGGGCAAGCAGCTCCGGGAGGTTCGGCTCCGGCGATCCGCGCAGTTCGTGCAGCAGCGCCCAGCGATGAGGCGAAGAGACCAGTACCTCGCGGGCGCCGGCCATCCGGTGGCGATGGCTGTCCTTGCCGGGTCGGTCGATGTCGAAGTTCATGTGCGCGTGCTTGATGCTGGAAACCGAGACGCCGCGCGCGGCGAAGCCGGCGATCAGCTTCTCGACCAGGGTGGTCTTGCCGCTGCCGCTCCAGCCGACGACACCGAAGATCTTCATCCTGTCTGCCTAGCCCCGGGCCAGGATGTGGTGCATGCCCTTGCTCAGGTAGTCGCCGCCGGTGATCACCGTCGCCGCCGTCGCCAGCCACAGCAACACCAGGCTCACGATATGGACCGTTTCGCCGGTGACCGGCACGACGATCAGCACCAGGATCGCGGCTAGCTGCAGTGTCGTCTTGATCTTGGCGAGGGCGGTGACCGGCACCGCGACCTTGTCGCCGGCGAGGAACTCGCGCAGCCCGGAGATCAGGATTTCGCGGGAGATGATCAGGATCGCGGCCACCACGTGCACGCCTGAAAGCGTACCGTCGGCGACCAGCATCACCAGGATGCCGGAGGTCAGCAGCTTGTCGGCGATCGGATCGAGGAAACGGCCGAAGGCCGAGGTCTGGCCCCATCGGCGGGCCAGCCAGCCGTCGAACCAGTCGGTGAGAGCGGCCAGTGCGAACAGGACCGCCACCAGCCAGCGCGCGAGGTCGCCGGGCACGAACATCAGCGCGACGATCACCGGCACCGCCACCACGCGCCCCATCGTCAGCAGGTTCGGAAGGCTCCAGATCATCTCAGCTCCGCTGCCTTGGTCGTTTGTGGCTCGTAGCCCCAACCGTCACCGCGCCACCCCGCGGGCGGCGTGGCGCTGGAGGACTCGCCCCGCTAGGGCGCCTCATGAAAATGATCATAGACCTTCTGCGCCACGGTGCGACTGATCCCGGGCGCTTTTTCCAGATCCTCGACACCAGCTCGTTCGATGGTGCGGACCGAGCCGAAGTGGAGCAGCAGCGCCTTCTTCCGCCTCGCGCCGATGCCCGGGATCTGGTCCAGCGCCGATTTGCTGATCTGGGCGCTCCGCTTCGCCCGGTGGGTGCCGATGGCGAAGCGGTGCGCCTCGTCGCGCAGGCGCTGGATGAAGTACAGCACCGGGTCGCGCTCGGGTAGGATCACCGGCCGGTCGCGGCCCGGCAGGAAGATCTGCTCGCGGCCGGCGTTGCGGTCCGGCCCCTTGG
Organism: Alphaproteobacteria bacterium; assembly: GCA_050329975.1. Taxonomy (GTDB): domain Bacteria; phylum Pseudomonadota; class Alphaproteobacteria; order CALKHQ01; family CALKHQ01; genus CALKHQ01. The sequence goes on from JBHJOG010000130.1 coordinate 3,096, forward strand.
CGACACCGGCCACGGCCACGTCCTCGACGCCCAACTCGCCCAACGCCTCAATGGTTGCGTTCAACTGGCCCTTGCCGCCGTCGATCAGCAACAGGTCGGGCCAGGTCCCCCGGCTGCGGTCCGGGTCCTCCTTCATCGCCCGGGCGAAGCGGCGCTCGATCACCTGCCGCATCATCGCGAAGTCGTCGCCGGCCACGATCTGGCCAGCCTTGACGTCACCGGGCAGGCTGGCCCGGCCCTTCTCCGCCACGTTGCGGATGGCGAACTTACGGTAGCCGCCCTTGATGAAACCATCGGGCCCGGCGACGATCATCGCACCATAGGGGTTGGTGCCCTGGATATGGCTGTTGTCGTAGACCTCGATCCGCTCGGGGGCCGCGTCCAGGTCCAGCGCCTCGGCCAGCCCCTCCAGCAGCCGGCGCTGCGAACTGCTTTCCGCCAGCCGGCGACCGAGTGCGGCCTCGGCATTCTGCAGCGCGTGTGCGATGGCGTTGTGCTTCGGCCCCCGCTTCGGCACCTCGAGCCGGATTCGGCGCTCGGCCCGCAGGCTCAGCGCCTCGGCCAAAAGCGCACATTCCTGCGGCTCGTGCGACAGCAGGACCAGGCCGGGCGGCGGCACCGTCTCGTAGAATTGCCCGACGAAGGCGGCGAGCACGAGGTCGAGCGGATCGTCCTTGTCGTGGCGCGGGAAATAGGCGCGGTTGCCGTAGTTGCTGCCAGAGCGGAAGAAGAACACCTGGATGCAGGTCTGCCCGCCGGCCTGGTGGGCCGCGATCACATCGGCCTCGCCGACATTCTCGATGTTGATGTCCTGGTGGGCCTGGATCTGGGTCAGTGCGCGGATGCGGTCGCGGTAGGCAGCCGCGGTCTCGAACTCCATTGCGGCACTCGCCTGCTGCATAGCCTGCGCCAGCCGGCCCTGCACGTCCTGGCTCTTGCCAGAGAGGAAGGCGCGGGATTCGGCGACCAGCACGTCATAGGCCGCCGCCTCGATCCGGCCGACGCAGGGCGCGCTGCAGCGCTTGATCTGGAACAGCAGGCAGGGCCGCGACCGGTTGACGAAGATGTTGTCGCTGCATGAGCGCAGCAGGAACACCCGCTGCAGCGCGTTCAGCGTCCGGTTGACCGCGCCCGCCGAAGCAAACGGACCATAGTAGTCGCCGGGCTTGTTGCGCGCCCCCCGGTATTTCGTCACCCGCGGAAAGCGTTCGGGCGCCCCGTCGGCCGCCGCCACCGGATCAGGGATGAAGATGTAGGGAAACGACTTGTCGTCGCGCAGCAGCACATTGTAGCGGGGCCTGAGCGTCTTGATCAGGTTGATCTCGAGCAGCAGCGCCTCGACCTCGGTGCGGGTGGTCACCACCTCCAGCGCGCGGGTCTCGGTCACCATCCGTTGCAGCCGGTTCGGTAGCTTGCCGAGCTGGGTATAGCTGGTCACTCGCCGGCGCAGGTTGCGCGCCTTGCCGACATAGAGCGCGTCGCCTTCGCCGTTGAGCATGCGATAGACGCCAGGTGTCGTCGGCAGCGTGCGCAGGTTGCCGAGGATCAGCTCGCGGCCGTTCTCCGCCGCCGAGGAGGGCGACATGCTCATGCTCCGCCCATGCCGTTTGATGCACAATTATTCATATAAATGAACTTGACTTGAGGCGATGCCAGCGCAGCCGCGGGCTTCGCCATTTTCCCCACTTCCTGTGGATAAACCTGTCGAAGAATGCGGAATCGTTCCTTGCATCGGGCCCGGACCCTGTCGATTCACATATCTGCCCAAAAAATCGGCAAATCAGTAACCAATTGATATTCCAAGGTAATTGTCCTCTGGAATATGACATTCTCTTGAACGTGGTCCAACATATGCTGGAATCGCTGATTCTGGGGTGCGCGGAAAAGCCATGTGTATAATCGCCGCGCGGCCTTGCGCAAGGAGTGCAGGTCCAATTGAGGAGTTGCTGCAGTCAGCTGTCGGCAGGTTTATTCTGCGTCGGCGAACGCGCAGCCGTTGCCGTAGCCTTGGATCATCGGGATCAATACTCAATCGAGCGGGTTGATCGGCTGGCCCGGCTGCGCCCAGCCCATGTGCTGTCCGCCATCGACGGTGAGCAGGGTGCCGGTCACCGAGGGTGCCGAGAGCAGATAGACCACAGCGTCGGCGATCTCCTCGGGCTCGGCGCCGTGACCGAGCGGCATGGCGTCGTTCTGCTGGGCAAAATGCGCTTCTGCCTGGCGTGCGCCCTGCATTGTCGGGCCGGGACCGATCGCGTTGACCTGGATGCGCGGCGCCAGCGCCAGGGCCATGCACTGGGTCATGCCCCACAATCCGAACTTGCTGATGCTGTAGGTCACAAAGTACGGGGTCAGGTTCAGCACCCGCTGGTCGATGATGTTGATCGCGTGGCCGCGCCGGTTCTGCGGCAACTGCCGGTTCAGCGCCTGGGTCAGCACGAAGGGTGCACGCAAATTCACTTCCATGTGCAGGTCCCAGCCTGCGCGGTCGGCGCTCTCCGCGTCGTCGAACTCGAAGGTCGACGCGTTGTTGACCAAGGCGCCGACCGGCCCCAGCGCTGCGGTGACTTGCGCCATCAGATCCTGGGTCGCCGCCTCGTCGCGAAGGTCGGCCTGGAAGGCTACCGCCCGACCGCCCGCCGCGGCGATCCGGTCGACCGCGTCGGCCGCTTCGGACTGCGAGCCGTTGAAGTGCAGCGCCAGCGTCCAGCCCTCGGCGGCGAGCCGGTCGGCGATCACACGCCCGATCCGCTTCGCCGCCCCGGTAACCAGCACCGTGCGCGGCATCTCGGCCAGCCGGTAGCGGCGCGGCTTTGTCATGCTGTCGCGGTTCCTTCGCTGTTGGCGCGATGCGGGATGCCGCCCATCAGATCGCCGGTTTGCCATAGAAGTTGACGAGGATGAAGGCGGCGTAGAGCGCCACCAGCAGCGTGCCCTCCGCCCGGCTGAGCCGGAGGCCGCTGGCCGCCATCGGCAGCAGCAACAGGGTCGCTGCCGCCATGACCAGGAAATCGAAGCCGAGCGCGGCGCGATCCACCGGTATCCTGCCAACCAGTGAGGTCGTGCCGAGGATGCCGAGGCAGTTGAAGATGTTCGAGCCGATCACGTTGCCGAACACCATGTCGGTCTGTCCCTTGCGGGCGGCAACCACGACGACTGCCAGTTCCGGCAGGCTGGTGCCGATGGCGACCATGGTGACGCCGATGACGGCGTCGGAGACGCCGAGCCGCTGCGCGATCTCCACCGCGCCGTCGACCAGCCATTCGGCCCCGAAGACCAGGCCGGCGAGCCCCGCAACGACCAGGAGCAGGGCCTGCCAGGCCGGCTTGCGGGCGATCGGCTCCACCGCCGGAGCCAGCGCGCGGTTGAGCCGGATGTCGCGCCGGTAGCTCAGCAGCAGATAGGTCGCCAGCGCTGCCAGCATGGCTACGCCGTGCCACCAGAGGAAGGCGCCGGTCCAGCCGATGCCCACCATGACCGCGGTCGCCAGCACCACCATGCCGCCGTCGCGCAGCAGCGACCCGGCCTGGGCCGGGACCGGCCGCAAGATCGCCGCGATGCCGAGGATCAGCAAAATGTTGGCAATGTTGGAACCGACCACATTGCCGATCGCGATGCCGGGGCTGCCGCGCAGCGCGGCATCGACCGACACCACCAGTTCGGGTGCGGAAGTGCCGCAGGCGACGACCGTCAAGCCGATCAGCAGCGGGGACATTCCGAAGCGCAGGGCGAGCGCCGCTGCGCCGCGCACCAGCAACTCGCCGCCGACGAGCAGCAGCACGAAGCCGGCAACGAGCCAGAGCAGGCTCACCCGGCCACCGGCTCAGGCATGGGGATCGCGTTGGCGTGCTGGGTCACGAGATGGCCGGTGGTGCTGAATGGTGGCTTGCGGTGTCAGGGACGGGGTGTCACGCGCCGGCTGTATCCAGCTTCAATGATGCCGAGTTCATGCAGTAGCGCTGCCCGGTGGGCGCCGGGCCGTCCGGGAAGACATGGCCGAGATGGGCGCCGCAGCCGGCGCAGATGGCCTCGGTGCGGACCATGCCCAGGCTGGTGTCGGTTTTCTCGGCAACTGCATCCTCCGCCAACGGCTGGGTGAATGAGGGCCAGCCGGTGCCGGAATCGAACTTCGTCTCCGACGAGAACAGGGGCGTGCCGCAGTTGCGGCAGACATAGGTGCCGGGCGTCTTGCAGTTCCAGTACTCGTTGTTGAACGGTCGCTCGGTGCCACCGTCGAACATCACGTGACGCTGCAACTGGGTGAGGTCGGCACGATCGACGGGTTCGGGTTTCGTGGACATCGGAAGCCTCGTAACAGCATGGCGGGCGGCCGGCGCATCGGCCGGTTCGAGTGCCAGATATTGTGTCGAGGGCCCCTCCTGGCTAGAGGGGATCGACAACGAACCCGCCATCCCGTAATTTCAGCGGATGGGGTTCCTGCGGTGGCCCCGTCAGGCGAATGCCCAAGCGCCGCTCCGGATCCGTTACTCGGAGCATTGACATGGGCAAGTTCTTCTCCAGTGCAGAGCAGCTATGGGCGGCCCTCGGCGGCGCAGAGGCGCCGGTCCTCGTCGACGTCCGTCGCCGGCCGGTCTTCGAGGCCGACGGCCACCTCATTCCCGGCGCGCGCTGGAGCGACCATGCCGACCCGGCCGCCATCGCCGCCGGCGTCCCGGCCGGGCGCGACGTCCACGAGGCCCGCGCACTGCGCGGCGGCCGGCGCCGGCCGAAGATCGACCGCATCGCCTGCCCTTGGCTGATTCTGCGCTTCATCGACCCGCAGGCGTGCTTCCTGTTCGTCGGCCCCGACCAGGTGCTGGCGACCGCCGGGGAATATGGCGGCATCGCCTTCTATATCGCGGGCGCCGGCATTACCCATCACGGCCCGTTCTGCAGTTTCGACACGCTGCTCGCCCGCAACGGCATCGCCGATCGCCTCGGTCTCCCGCTCTGCGATGCGCTCTACGCCTGGCGGCGTAAGGCGCCGGGTGAGACCCACAGCTGGCCGACCGTCGCGGCCGTGCCCGCATGAGCCCGCGGCACGGCGCGCCGGCGACGACGGGCGAAACCGGCGCGCCGTCGCTTGGCGCTGCGGTCCGGGTCTGGGCGCGGATCGGCATCCTCTCCTTCGGTGGGCCGGCCGGCCAGATCGCATTGATGCACCGGGAGATCGTCGAGCAGCGCAAATGGCTGAGCGAGGACGAGTACCTCAACGCCCTCAATTTCTGCATGCTGCTCCCCGGGCCGGAGGCGATGCAACTCGCCACCTATGCCGGCTGGCGCCACCACGGCGTTCTCGGCGGGCTGATCGCCGGCCTGCTGTTCGTCATCCCGGGCGCGCTGGTCGTGCTCGGGCTGACGCTGGTCTACCTCCTGCTCGGCACCCTCGAGCCGATCCAGGCCGCCTTCATCGGCATCAAGGCGGCCGTACTGGTGATCGTGGTCGAGGCGCTGCTGAAGATCGCCAGGCGGGCGCTGAAGGGCCCGGCCCACTGGGCGATCGCCGCCGCCGCCTTTGTCGCCATCTTCGTCTTCGCGCTGCCATTCCCCTTGATCATCCTGGCCGCTGCCCTCGTCGGCTTCATGCTGGCCGACCGGACCGCGGCAGTGCCGCCGGAACCCGCCGGCCGCCCGACCTCGCTCGCCGCCACCGCCAAGACCAGCTTCCTCTGGCTGCTGATCTGGCTGCTGCCGCTGGCCGCGCTCTGGGTGGCGCTCGGCGACGATCACGTGCTGGTCCAGATCGGCGGCTTCTTCTCCACGCTGGCGGTCGTCACCTTCGGCGGCGCCTATGCCGTACTCGCCTACATGGCCCAGGCCGCGGTCGAGACCTATGGCTGGCTCACCGCCGGCGAGATGCTGGACGGCCTCGGGCTCGCCGAAACCACCCCGGGGCCGTTGATCCTGGTCACCGAGTTCGTCGGTATCCTGGCCGCCGCCCGGGCCGATGGCGGGATATCCATCCTTGCCGGACTCGCCGGCGCGCTGGTGACCCTGTGGGCCACCTTCGCCCCGTGCTTCCTGTGGGTGCTGGCCGGCGCTCCCTATGTGGAGCGGATCGGCCGCTCGCCACGGCTCAAGGCGGCGCTGCAGGGGATCACCGCCGCCGTGGTCGGCGTGATCCTCAATCTCTCGCTCTGGTTCGCGCTCCACGTGCTGGCGCCGGGGATAACCGACAGCCGCGACGGCTGGGTCCGCAGCTGGACCTTCCCCGACACCGGCTTCGACCATGCCGCCGTCGTGCTGGCGGTTGCCGCTGCCGTCCTGCTGTTTCCGCTGAAGCAGGGCATCGTCCGCACCCTCGTCATCTGCGCCGGACTCGCGCTCGCCGGCTATTGGACCGGCATCGTCGCGGTCTGACCCCTCCTCGCAATGACGTCCGGGCAACCCTTTGCCCTTGCCATCCCCGCCACCCCGCCGCAAGATCGCGGCAGCAATTGGCCTGTCCAATTCGATAAGCGGCCAGCTGCCGATAACAAGGATCCTGGGAGGAAGTATGATGCCGTCCCTGATGCGCCTGGCCGCCCTGTCGGCCGTCTCCGTCCTCGCCCTCGGCGCCGCCGGTGCGCTTGCCGAGGAGTTCCACGGCTTCGACCCGGCGTCCCACGACGCCAGCATGATCTCGGCCGACCAGCTTGCGGCGATGATCGAGGAAGCAAAGGGCGTCACGCCGCCGCGCAACGGCGAGAGCTACGTCATCGGCTTCGCCAACCTGCAGCGCGACATCTCCTTCTGCATCAAGGTCGAGGAAGGCCTGGTCGCCAACGCCGAGGCCGCCGGCGTCGAGCTGGCCATCACCGACAACCGGCTCGACGGCGCCACCGCGCTCGCCAACGCCGAGAGCTATGTCAGCCGCGACGTCGACTACGTTATCGAGTTCCAGACCGATGCCAATTTCGGCGCCACCATCATGCAGCGCATGGACGAGGCCGGCATCTCCGTCACCGCCATCGATATTCCGATGCCGGGTTCGACCTTCTTCGGCGCCAACAACCCGCGCTCGGGCTACATGGGCGGCGCCTATCTCGCCCAGGCCGCGATCGCCGAGTTCGGCGCGGAGGCGGCGGCGAGCGGCTACTTCGTAGTCGGCGAGCTGCCGCAGTCCGGCCCGATCCCGGCGATGCGCACCGGCGGCCAGGTCGCCGGCTTCAAGGCGGTGCTGCCGGACTTCCCGGACGACAACCTGATCTTCATCGACACCAAGAACACGCTGCAGGAGAGCTTTGCCCAGATGAACAACGTCATCGGGCGCATCCCCGACGACGCCGTAATCATGATCACCGCCATCAACGACCAGGCGGCGACCGGCATGCTGCGCGCCGTCCAGCAGGCGGACCGCGAGGCGCAGACGCTCGTGGTCGGCATGGGCGCCGACGAACTCGACACCATGATGAGCGAGCCCCGCTTCATCGCCTCGGTCGGCTACTTCCCGGAGCGCTACGGCAACTACCTGCTGCCGATGGCGTTGATGGAGCTCGCCGGCAAGGAGCTGCCCCCCGCCGTGCTGATGAACCACGTCATGATCAGCCCGTCCAACGTCTGCGAGTACTACGACACCCAGGAATGCGCCGAGGACGCCGTCGCCTTCGACGCCAGCTTCCCCGAGGACGCGTTCAAGGACCACGTCGCGGCGCTGCGCGAGGACCCCGAACTCGCCGGCAACGAGGACCTGATCCCGAGCAACTGAAGGGCCCAATTCCGTCATTGCGAGGAGCGAAGCGACGCGGCAATCCATGCGCCGGCAGAGGCCGGCATCGGCGCTGCATGGATTGCCGCGCCGCCTTCGGCGGCTCGCAATGACAGCTGGAAACGAACGGACCAAACGATGACCGAACGCCTGCGCATGTCGGGCATCGGCAAGAGCTTCGGCGGCGTCGAGGTGCTGTCGGCCGTCGACTTCGCCGTTGGCGGCGGCGAGGTCGTCGGCCTGTTGGGCGCCAACGGGGCCGGCAAGTCGACGCTGATGAAGATCCTGTCCGGCGTCTACACCATGGACGCCGGCGAGATCGTTCTCGACGGCAAGCCGATCCAGATCCATGGCCCCATCGACGCCATCGCCCACGGCATCCGGCTGCTGCCGCAGGAGCTGTCGGTCCATCCCGACATGACGATCGCCGAGAACATGTTCGTCGCCGACCCGCTGCATCGGCGCGTGCTCGGCCTCAGGCTCATCGACCGGAAGGCGATGAATGCCCGCGCCCGGGCCATCCTCTCCGACCTCGGGCTCGGGCACGTCGACCCGGCCTGGCCGATGAAGCGGCTGCGCGCGCCAGAGCAGCGGGTGGTCGAGATCGCGCGCGCCATTGCCGGCGAGGCCCGGGTGCTGATCATGGACGAGCCGACCGCCGCCCTCTCCGAGCAGGAGACCCGCCTGCTGTTCGACGTGCTGCGCCGGCTGGCCGGGCAGGGGGTCAGCGTCGTCTACATCTCCCACTACCTCGACGAAGTGTTCGAGATCTGCCAGCGGATCGTCGTACTGCGCGACGGCCGCAACGCCGGTGACTTCCCGGCCGCGACCTCGACCCACCAGGATGTCTTGCGGGCGATGCTGGGCAACGTCGTCACCGACCTCTATCCGCCACGGGCGCAGACCGTCGGCGACCCGATGCTCGAGGTCGAGGGCCTCAGCGTCGGCCGCGACCTGCGCGGGATCGACTTCTCGGTCCGCCGCGGCGAAATCTTCGGCGTGTTCGGCCTGATCGGCTCGGGCCTCGACCAGCTCGGCCGCGGCATCTACGGCGCGCTCGGCCACCTCGAGGGTGGGGGGTTCAGGATCGACGGCGAGCGCTATGTGCCCAGCGACGTGCGCACCGCCAACCGCGCGGGTATCGGCTTCATCGCCGCGGAACGAAAGCGCGAGGGCATTGTCGGCGACCTGACCGTGCGCGAGAACATCACGCTCCCCTTCCTCGACCGCTTCATGACCCGCGGCGTCATGCAGCGCCCCGCCGAGCGCCGTCACGTCAACCGCTGGATCGGCGACCTGTCGATCCGCACCCGCGGCCCCGAGCAGCCGATCCGCACCCTGTCCGGCGGCAACCAGCAGAAGGTCTGCATCGCACGCTGGCTGATGGAGGGAGTGAAGCTGCTGATCCTGGAGGAACCCACGCGCGGCGTCGACATTGGCGCCCGCAAGGAGATCTACGGCAAGCTGCGCGATCTGGCCGACCGCGGGCTCGCCTTGCTGGTGATCTCGTCGGATGTCGAAGAGATCGCCGGCCTGGCCGACCGCGGGCTGGTCCTCGATCGTGGCGAGGTCGCCGTAAGGTTCGAGGGTCCGCAGGAGCCGACCGACCTGATGCACGCGGCGGCCGGCGGTGCTCGGCGCGCCGATCGCGATGGCGCCCGCGCCGAGATGGCCGCCGGATGACCATGCCGGAAACTCAGCTGGCAGGGCCGACCGCCGCAGCGGCTTCGCCCAGTACCCTCGATCGCCGTCTTCGCGCCGTCTTCGCCCAGCCCTGGTCAGGCGTGGCGATGCTGCTGTTCTTCTACATCGTGCTGTTCGTCGCTTTCACCGTGCTGTCGCCGTTCTTCCTGAGCTTCAACAACCTGATGCGGGTCGGGTCGAACATGGCCTTCATCGGGCTGATGGCGGCGGCCGGCACCCCCCTGATCGTCGCCGGCGGTCTCGACCTGTCGGTGGCGGCGGTGGCCGGACTCACCGGGGTCGTCATCGCCCTGCTGCACGGGGCCGGCGTCGACATCTGGCTGGCGGTCGCGCTGGCGGTGATGCTGGGCGGCGCAATCGGCGCCGGCAATGGCGCGCTGGCGACTGGGCTCCGGCTCAACCCGCTGATCGTGACGCTGGGCACCATGGGCATCATCACCGGCCTCGCGATGGTGCTGACCGGCGGCGGCACCCGGCCGCTGCTGGTCGACGGCTTCAACTGGATCGGCGGCGGCGGGGCGGCCGGCAAGCTCCTCGGCGTGCCGGTGCCCCTCTACATCATGATGGCCTTCATCCTGCTGGTGTGGTTCATCATGGCTTTCACCCGCTTCGGCCGCTTCATCTATGCCTCCGGCGGCAATGCGGAGGCGAGCCGGCTGCTCGGCGTCCCGGTCGCCAGGACGCAGATCCTGCTTTACGTCTTCTCCGGCATCAGCGGCGCGCTCGCCGGCACCGTGCTGGCGGCGATGCTGGGCGCCGCCGCCCCGGACGCCGCCGGCGACTACCTGCTCACCGTCATTGCCGCCATCATCCTCGGCGGCACCAGCTTGTTCGGCGGCCGCGGCAGCGTCTGGGGCACCCTGCTGGCGGTGCTGATCCTCGGCACGCTGAACAACGGTTTGACCCTTCTCGACGTCTCCTCCTTCTGGCAGGAGGTGACGCGCGGCGTCGTCCTGCTGCTGGCCGTGGGCCTCGATCAGGTGCGCACCCGGGCAATGGGGGAATAGCGGTGTCGGGCCTGCAGGGACTGGCGGTTCCGATCGAGCGGCGCTCGGTCGCCGAGTCGGTGGCCCAGCGCATCCTCGGGCTGATCAAGTCGGGCAGCCTGAAGCCCGGCGACCAGCTGCCGACCGAGCGCGACCTCGCCGCCTCGCTGCAGGTCAGCCGCCCGAGCGTGCGCGAGGCGCTGCGCGGGCTGTCGATCCTCGGCGTGGTCAAGATCAGGCAGGGCGGCGGCGTCTACATCTCGGCCCTCGACGCGGTCACCCTGCTCGAGCCGCTGCAGTTCTTCATCACGCTCGACGCCGGCAACGTCGACGCGCTCTACGACGCTCGCCTGCTGGTCGAGACCGGCATCGCGCGCCGCGCGGCCCAACGGATGACCGACGAGGGCCTGCGCAAGCTCCGTGCGCTGGTCGAGCCGCACGCCAAGCTGGTCGGCGACCCGGTCGGCTTCCGCGTCGCCGACGACGCCTTCCACGCGTTGCTCTGGGCCGGCGCCGACAACCCGTTTCTCGCCCGGGTCGCGCTCAGCCTTAATGTGCTCGGCATGGACTTCCGCCGCCGCGCCTCCGAGGTGCCGAGCGTGCTGAAGCAGAGCGTCCGGGACCACCTGGCCATCGTCGCCGCGCTGGAATCCCGCGATCCGGACCGGGCCGCCGCCGCCGTGTCCAGGCACATGCACAACGTGCATCTCACCACTATCGACGCGATGCAGGGGGCGCAATAAATGGTCAGGCTTGGCGTGATCGGGGTCGGCTGGTGGTCGGCGGTCAACCACATCCCGACGATCCTCTCCCGGGAAGATGCGGTGCTGGCGGCCCTCGCCGATCCGGCGGAGGACCGGCTCAGGATCGCCGGCGAGACATTCGGCGTCGGCGCGCTCTACACCGACTTTCGCGAGATGCTGGCCCGCGAAAGCCTGGACGGGGTGCTGGTCGCCTCGCCGCATGTCGCCCATTTCGAGAACGCGACCGCCGCACTCGCTGCCGGCGCCCATGTGCTGGTCGAGAAGCCGATGACTACTTCGGCCGCCGACGCCCGCGCGCTCACCGCCGCGGCCGACGCTGCCGGAAAACAGATCCTCATTCCCTGCGGCTGGAACTTCGGCGACTACACCGCGCTCGCCGCCCGCTGGGTCGCCGACGGCGGCATCGGCCGGATCGAGCACGTCACCTGCGTCATGGCCACCGCACTGGAAGACCTGTTCGCCGGCGCGCCGATGCTGGAGACCAAGGACCACCTGTTCCGCCCGCCGCCCTCGACCTGGGCCGACCCGGCGCGCGCCGGCGGCTACGCCTGGGGCCAGATGTCCCATTCCCTGGCCTGGGTCTACCACGTCGCCGGCCTGACCCCTGCCGAGGCCTTCTGCTTCGCCGGCAAGTCTCCCGCGGGCGTCGACTACTACGACGCCGCCGCGGTCCGCTTCGTCGGCGGCGCGACCATGGCTGCTTCCGGCGCCGCCACCGTCCCCAAGCACTGCGGCTTCCAGCTCGACATCCGCCTGTTCGGCAGCGAGGGCGAGCTGATGTTCGACGTCGAGCGCGAACGCCTCGAGCTCCGCCGCCGCGACGGCCGCGACCGGGTCGAGCCGATGGCGAAAGGCCGCGCCGCCTACAACGGGGCCGCGCCGGTCCACCGCTTCATCGACATCTGCGCCGGCCACCCGGTGGAGAACCCGTCCGACGGCCTGGTCGGCCAGCGCGTAGTGGAGACGCTGGACGCGATGTACAGATC
>JBHJOG010000131.1:0-7258 GCA_050329975.1 Alphaproteobacteria bacterium
GGTTCGACGGCGCTCCCCTCGCAGATCTATATCTGGGCCGACAGCGCGGAGCGCGGCTTCGTCGAGCGCACGTCCGCCGGCATCCTGGTGCTGCTGACGTTCCTGATCTGCATGAACGGCCTGGCCATCTACCTGCGCAAACGCTTCGAGAAACGGTGGTGACCGCGATGGAGGATTTTTCGATGACGACGGCCGAGAAGCTCGAGGAACGATCCGGCTTCGAGGCGCCCCGTCCGGCGGCCCGTGTCTCCGACAAGATGGTCGCCCGCGACGTCAAGGTGTTCTACGGCGCGGCCGAAGCGCTGCATGGCATCGACCTCGACGTGTGCGCCAACGAGGTGCTGTCGCTGATCGGGCCGTCCGGCTGCGGCAAGTCGACCTTCCTGCGCTGCCTCAACCGGATGAACGACACCATCGACGGGGCCCGGGTCACCGGCAGGATCACGCTGGATGGCGAGGACATCTACGATCCCAGGCTCGACGTGGTCCAGCTGCGCGCCCGGGTCGGCATGGTGTTCCAGAAGCCGAACCCGTTCCCCAAGTCGATCTTCGACAACGTGGCCTACGGCCCGCGGCTGCACGGGCTCGCCGCCAACCGCGACGAGATGGCCTCGATCGTGCAGGGCTCGCTGGAGCGGGCGGGACTGTGGGGCGAGGTCAAGGACCGGCTCAACCAGCCGGGGACCGGGCTTTCGGGCGGCCAGCAGCAGCGGCTGTGCATCGCGCGCGCGCTGGCGGTCAACCCCGAGGTGGTGCTGATGGACGAGCCCTGCTCGGCGCTGGATCCGATCGCCACCGCCAGGATCGAGGAACTGATCGACGAGCTGCGCGAGCGCTACACCATCGTCATCGTCACCCACTCGATGCAGCAGGCGGCGCGGGTGTCGCAGAGGACTGCGTTCTTCCACCTCGGCGACCTGGTCGAGTATGGCGACACCGAGCAGATCTTCACCAGCCCCAGCGACAAGCGCACCCACGACTACATCACCGGCCGCTTCGGCTGACCGGCGGGACCAGGAAAGGAAGCGGCTCATGCCGGCCAGCGACACGCCCAAGAGCCACACGGTGAAGGCGTTTGACGAGGAGTTGAAGGCGCTGAACCACATGGTCGCCCGGATGGGCGGCCGCGCCGAGAACCAGCTCAACAGCGCGATCGCCGCCCTGGTGCAGCGCAACGCCGAGCTCGCCTCGCAGGTGGTCGAGAGCGACCACGAGATCGACCTCGCCGAGCAGCAGATCGCCGAGCACGCGGTGCGCACGCTGGCCCTGCGCCAGCCGATGGCGACCGACCTGCGCGACATCATCGGCGCGCTCAAGATCTCCACCGACCTGGAGCGGATCGGCGACTACGCAGCCAACGTCGCCAAGCGGGCGATCGCGCTCAGTCAGATGCCCGCGATCCGCCAGTCCGGGGCGATCCAGCGCATGGGCCGCCTGGTCCAGCAGCTGATGAAGAACGTGCTCGACGCCTTCATCGAGCGCGACATCGCCGTCGCCCGCCAGGTCTGGTCCGGCGACGCCGAGGTCGACGAGATGTACAATTCCCTGTTTCGCGAGCTGCTGACCTACATGATGGAGGATCCGCGCAACATCTCCGCCTGCACCCACATGCTGTTCATCGCCAAGAACATCGAGCGGATCGGCGACCACACCACCAACGTCGCCGAGACCATCCACTTCATGGTCAGCGGTTCCTACCTGATCGACGCCCGGCCGAAGTCCGACAGCGCGAGCTTCGCCGTGATCAGCCGGGACGACGACGCGGCTACGGCGTCGGAGCAGCCGGAATGACGGCCCGGTGACGGAGGCGGAGCGACAGGGCATGGAACCGCTGATCCTGATCGCGGAGGACGAGCCGGCGATCGTCGAGCTGGTCCGCTACAACCTCGAGCACGAGGGATTCCGCACCGTGGTGGCTCTGGACGGCGAGGAGGCGCTGATCGCCGTTGCCGAGCAGAAGCCGGACCTGGTCCTGCTCGACTGGATGCTGCCGCTCGTCTCCGGACTGGAGATCTGCCGCCAGATCCGGCGCGGCAACGGCACCCGCGAGCTGCCGGTCATCATGCTGACCGCACGCGGCGAGGAAACCGACCGCGTCCGCGGCCTGGAAAGCGGCGCCGACGACTATGTGGTCAAGCCGTTCAGCCCCAACGAGCTGATGGCGCGCGTGCGTGCTCTGCTGCGCCGGTCTAGCGCCATCGGACGGGCCGAAACGCTGGTCTACGAGGACCTGGCGATGGACCTGGGCGCCCACCGCGTCACCCGCGGCGGTGCGCCGGTCCATGTCGGCCCAACCGAGTACCGGCTGCTGCGCCACTTCCTCAGCCACCCCGGCCGGGTGTTCTCCCGGGAGCAGCTGCTGGATGCGGTCTGGGGCCGCGACGTCTATGTCGAGCCGCGGACCGTCGACGTCCACATCCGCCGGCTGCGCCGCGCGATCAATGCCCGCGGCGAGCCCGACGTCATCCGCACCGTGCGCTCCGCCGGCTATGCGCTGGATTCGAGCGGTCAGGCCGCCTAGACCTAGATCAATCTCCGATCGGACGGAATCGTCCGACCGGAGATAAGTTGATCGATTCCAACGTGTTAGAGCAGCTTATCCGCGTCCGTTCGGACGCAGGCTGCTCTAGGGCTGCTCCGGACCTCGGGCGCAGGCCCACCACGCCTCGATGACGTAGCCGTAGAGGGACGACCGGTCGGGGTGGCAGATGATGTTCCACACCGCGACCTGGTCGGTGGTCGGGTGGAACAGCGGCACCACGTAATGTCCCCACATGATCGCACGGTCGAGCGCGCGCGCGGCCGCGATGAGATCCTCGCTGCTGCGGGCGTTGGTCAGCGCCTCGATCAGCGAGTCCACCGCGGGGCTGGCGACGCCGGGATAGTTGCGGCTGCCGTCCGACGTGGCGGCGGCGCTGCTCCAGTAGAGGTGCTGCTCGTTGCCGGGGGAGAGCGTGACTCCCCATCGGTACACGGTCATATCGAAGTCGAAACGGTTCATCCGCTCCTGATACTGGGCGCTGTCGACGGTGCGCACGTCGGCCTCGATGCCAAGGCGCTGCAGGGCGTCGGCGTAGCTGAGCGCCAGCTTCTCGTCGCTGGGATCGACCAGCAGGATCTGGAACGCGAATGGCGTGCCGGCGCCGTCGGACAGCCGGCCGCCTTGGATCGTCCAGCCGGTCTCCCGGAGCATGGCCACCGCCGTGCCCAGATTCTGCCGGTGCGTCGCCCCGGGCGCGGTGCCGGGCACCTGGAAGGGCTCGCTGAACAGGCGCTCGGGCAGGTGGCCGGCGACCGCCTGCAGCAGCTCCAGCTCGCGCCCCTCCGGCACGCCCGAGAAGGCGAGCGGCGAGTTGTCGAACAGCCCCCCGGTACGCTGGTAGGCGCCGTAGTAGAGGGTCTGGTTGAGGCTGGGGAAATCGAGCGCATGAGCCAGCGCCTCGCGCACGCGCACGTCCTGGAACAGGGGCCGGCGGGTGTTGAACACCAGCCCGCGCAAACCGGACGGCCGGTCGTTGGCGATCTGCTCCATCCGGATGTCGCCGGCGGTCACCGCCGGCACGTTGTAGGCGGTGGCCCACTGGGCCGGCGATCCCTCCGGCCGGACGTCGTAGCCATGGGTGAAGAAGGCCTCGCGCGCGACCGTCGAATCGCGGAAATACTCGTAGACCATCCGATCGAAGTTGTAGAGGCCGCGGTTCAGGCCCAGGTCGCGGCCCCAGTAGTCCTCGACCCGCTCGTAGACGATGCGGGTGCCCGGGCTGACGGCGGCGACCCGATAGGGCCCGCTGCCGACCTCCGGAGTCAGCGTCGGCGCGGAGAAGTCGTGGTCCTGGTACCAGGCCTGCGACAGGATCGGCATCAGCCCCATGATCATCGGCGTCTCGCGATTCGCGGCATCGGTGAAGTCGATGCGCACGGTGCGCGGGTCGAGGACGGTGATGGCCTCGATCATCGACGCATATTGCAGCCGCCGGGGAATGCCGGCCGTGGTGTGCATGCGGATCGAGAACTCGACGTCCGCGGCGGTGATCGGGGTGCCGTCGTGCCAGCGCGCCTCCGGCCGCAAAGTGAAGACCACCCAGCTGCGGTCTTCGGGCATCTCGACCGACTCGGCGATCAGTCCGTAGAGGGTGAACGGCTCGTCCCAGACCCGCCCCATCAGCGTCTCGATCGTCAGCGTCTGGCCGGCAGCATAGACACCGCCGAGGATCCAGTGGTTCAGGCTGTCGAAGGTGCCGATGACGGCCTGCCGCAGGGTGCCGCCCTTGGGCGCGTCGGGATCGACATAGGAGAGGTGGTCGAAGCCCTCGGCCCGCGCCGGCTCGCCGAACATCACCATCCCGTGGCTGAGCACGCCGCCGTTCGGGCCGGGCTCCTGCGCCAGGGCGGGGGCGGCGAAGGCCGTCAGGGCAAGCCAGAGCAAGGCGGAGTGTAGCGGCTTCATGGGCACTCCTTGTCGCAACGGCGAGGCTACGAAACGGCGAACTCGCCCTGTCTCAGCAGGCTGACCAGGGGAATCTCCGGCCGCGGGCCGACATGACCGATCACCTCGGCCGCCGCCAGGCTGGCCAGCCGACCGCATTCGGCCAGCGGCAGGCCGCGAGCGTGGCCGAACAGGAAGCCGGCGGCATATTGGTCCCCGGCGCCGGTGGTGTCGACGAGTCGCTCGACCGGAGCGGCCGCGACCTCGACGACCGCGTCGCCCCGGACCAGCACCGAGCCCTTTTCGCTGCGGGTGAGTGCTGCGACCGTGCAGTCGGCCTTCACCGCTGCCACCGCCTCGGCAAAGGTCGCCACCTGGTAGAGCGACAGGATCTCCGCCTCGTTGGCGAACAGCACGTCGATGTGGCGGGCGATCAGCTCGCGGAACGACTCCCGGTGGCGCTCGACGCAGAACGGGTCAGACAGGGTCAGCGACACCTGCCGGCTGGCGGCGTGGGCGGCGTCGGCAGCCTTCAGCAGCGCCTGCTTGGCCGCTGGCGGATCCCACAGATAGCCTTCCAGATAGGTGATGCGGGCCGACTGGACGAAGGCGGGGTCGACGTCGTCGGGGCCGAGGTGGACGCACGCGCCGAGATAGGTGTGCATGGTGCGCTGGGCGTCGGGGGTGACCAGGATCAGCGAGCGCGCCGTCGGCGGCCCGGCGGTCGCGGGCGCGGTCTCGAAATCGACGCCGATCGCCCGGATATCGTGCTGGAAGATCCGGCCGAAGCTGTCGTCGCGCACCTTGCCGATATAGCCGGCCCTGCCGCCGAAGGAGGCGATTCCGGCCATGGTGTTGGCGCAGGAGCCACCGGACGCTTCCAGAGCCGGGGGCATTGCGTCGTAGAGCGTCTCGGCGAAGCTGTCGTCGACCAGGTTCATCGCGCCCTTGGTCAGCGCATGCTCGCGCAGGAAGGCCTCGTCGGCGTGGGCAATGATGTCGATGATCGCATTTCCGATGCCCACCACGTCGCGTTGTGCTTGTGTCATGACCCATGAACGGTGTTGTGCGGGGATGTGCGGTCGCGCGCCCGATTCGCCCCGGATCGGCCTGGAATAGCATGGGGTCCGGCAGAGCGCACCGCCAAACCGCCGCCATGACGGCTGCAAGGCGGCTGCATGCGGCAGTTGGAGTCGGCGCGGCAAACCGTTAAAGTCCGGCCGACGGGCCGAGGGGATCGGCAACCGGTGGTGCCGCACGGTCGGCACGCCACAGCGACGAGGATTTCTCGATGTTCCGCAAAGACCGCGGTATGGACCGTTCGTCGCGGCCGAAATCGGCCCAGCGCGGCACCGAAACGCCGAAGCTCGAGCCAAGCAAGGGGGCCGCGGCCGGCCCGACCCTGAATCGCGGTGCGGGGCTGGCGCGGCGGCCCGCGTCGGTGCCCGACGCGGCGCTGCCCGGCGCCTCTTCGGGCGGACCCCTGGCCCGGCCGGCTGCCGGCGCGATGCCGAACCGGCTCACTGCGCTGCTCGGGGAGCCGGTGACGCGGCCGGTCAGCCAGAACCAGGACCAGATGGTCAGCGAGCCGAGACGCGAAACCGGCAAGCGGATGCACATCGGCCAGGACATCTCGATCAGCGGCGAGATCAGCACCTGCGATGTGCTGGTGATCGACGGCCATGTCGATGCCACGGTGCGGGACTGCGGCCGGCTCGAAATCGGCCCGGCCGGCACGCTGCGCGGTGACATCGAGGTGCGCAACGCGGAGATCGGCGGTCGTTTCGATGGCGAACTGAAAGTGTCCGACCGGCTGACCGTACGCGGGACCGGACGGGTCTCCGGCGTCGTCCGCTACGGCAGGCTGGAGGTGACGGTCGGCGGGCAGCTGCGCGGCGACATCGCGCCGGCCGAGCCGGCCCAGGCGGAGGCGGGCACCGCCGAGGGCGCAGCGGCCGCTGCCGCCGGTGCCGCCCTTACTGCGGGCACGCCCGAGCGGCCGGACCAGCCCGCCCGCCCGAGCGCCGCCTCGATCCTGAAGCCGCAGCCGGACGGTTCGCCGGCCGGGGGCTCCGGGTCCGATCCCGCCGAGGCGGAGGTCACCGGCAGCAGCTCTCTGCGGACCATTGCCGAGGCCCTGAACCGCAACGCGGCGGAGTGAGCGGCATGCGACGCCGGGTCGGGCCGCGCACGGCCGCCATCATCGCGATGCTGGCGGCCGCGGCCGGCGCCGGCTGCCAGTCCGCCGGCGGCCCGCCGGCAGTCGGCGGCCCGGTGATCGAGCCCGCCGCCTATCTCGGCCGCTCCGAGGGCGAGGTGCAGGGCGTCCTGGGCCGGCCCGACAGCGCGCGCAGCGAACTCGATGCCCAGGTCTGGCAATATGCCGGGCCGGATTGCGTGGTCGATTTCTACTTCTATCCGGAAGGCGCCACCAGCGTCGTCGCCCACGCCGAGGCCCGCAACCGCGCCGACGGCGGCCCGCTCAGCCGCTGCGCGATGCGCGCCGGCTGAGCGCCTCCAGCGTCACCCTGCGGTTTTCGCCGGATAGCGGCAGAGGTCGGCGACCGGGCAGCGGCCACATTCGGGCTTGCGCGCCTTGCAGATGTAGCGGCCGTGCAGGATCAGCCAGTGGTGGGCGTGGCGCTTCCATCGCGCCGGCACCCGGCGCAGCAGCGCCTGTTCGACCGCCAGCGGGGTGTCGCCGGGTGCGAGTCCGGTGCGGTTTGCCAGCCGGAACAGATGGGTGTCGACCGCGATGGTCGGCTCGCCGAACACGGTGTTCAGCACCACGTTGGCGGTCTTGCGGCCGACTCCGGGAAGCGCTTCCAGCGC
>JBHJOG010000132.1:0-42786 GCA_050329975.1 Alphaproteobacteria bacterium
ACCTTCGGCGCTGCCCCGACGGCGCTGATCGTCGCCGACCCGACCCGCCCCCTGGCGGGCGGGCTGCCGTCGGCCAACATAATGGACCATGCGCCGATCGTGAACCTGCCGACCTTCGGCATGTGCAACACACCGTCGAACCCGGTGGTCGCCTCGGCAACGGCGGCGGCGCTCGGAGTCCTGACCCCGATGCCCTGCATCCCCGCTACCTCCGCCCCCTGGATCCCCGGTTCGCCAACGGTCCTCGTCGGCAATATGCCGGCGCTCAACAACAGCTGCAAATGCATGTGCAACTGGGGCGGCGTCATCAGCATCACCAGTCCGGGCCAGTTCACCGCGATGGTGGGGTAGGGTTGCCGGCTGCCATCCGTCGCAGAGACTCATTCCGCGTCGAGCGACTTCGAGCGGTCGGTCATCGAGCGCCGGGAGTTGCTACTCCGGCTTCCACCGCAGCACGGGCCTGCGCGCCGCCCCGGTCTCGTCCAGCCGCCGCCGTGGCGCTAGCCTGGGCGCGGCGTGGAACGACGCGGCGTCGCCCGCCTTCGCCCGCTCGGCCAGCGCCCGCACAGAGGCGATGAACCGGTCGAGCGTCGCCAGGGTCTCGGTCTCGGTCGGCTCCACCAGCATCGCGCCGTGCACCACCAGCGGAAAGTAGATGGTGGGCGGGTGGTAGCCTTCGTCGATCAGCGCCTTGACGAAGTCCAGGGTCGAAACGCCGCTGCCCTTCAGGAACGCGTCGTCGAACAGCGCCTCGTGCATGCACGGTCCCGGGAAGGCCGGGCTCAGCACGTCCTGCAGCCGCGCCAGCAGGTAGTTCGCATTCAGCACCGCGTCGCCCGACACCTGCGCCAGCCCGTCGCGGCCGTGGCTGAGCATGTAGGCGAGCGCGCGCACGAACATCCCCATCTGGCCGTGGAACGCCTTCAGCCGGCCCAGCGGCTGTGCGGCCCCGGAATCCTCGATCCGCTCGACCAGATGAAAGCTGTCGCCGTCGTTGACCACCCACGGCACCGGCGCGAACGGGGCCAGGGCGGCCGACAGCGTCACCGGCCCGGCGCCCGGCCCGCCGCCGCCGTGCGGAGTTGAGAAGGTCTTGTGCAGGTTGATGTGCATGGCGTCGACGCCGAGGTCGCCGGGGCGGACCCGGCCGACGATGGCGTTGAAGTTGGCGCCGTCGCAGTAGAAGTAGCCGCCGACGCCGTGGATCGCCTCGGCGATCTCCAGCATCTCGTCCTCGAACAGCCCGCAGGTGTTCGGATTGGTGATCATGCAGCCGGCGACGTCGGCGCCGAGCCTGGCCTTGAACGCCGCGAGGTCGACGCGGCCACGCGCGTTCGCCGGCACCGCGTCGACGCCGTAGCCGCAGGCTACGGCTGTGGCCGGGTTGGTGCCATGGGCGGATTCGGGCACCAGCACGCGCTTGCGCGGATCGCCCTTCGCCTCGTGGGCGGCGCGGATCGCCATCAGCCCGCACAGCTCGCCATGGGCGCCGGCAGCCGGCGACAGCGCCACCGCCGGCATGCCGGTCAGCACCTTCAGCCAATGCGCCACCTGGTCGATCACCGCCAGCGCACCCTGCACCGTCGATTCCGGCTGCAGCGGGTGCAGGTCGCCAAAGCCCGGCAGCCGCGCCACCTTCTCGTTCAGCCGCGGGTTGTGCTTCATGGTGCAGGAGCCGAGCGGGAAGAAGCCAGTATCGATGCCGTAGTTCCACTGGCTCAGCCGGGTGTAGTGCCGCACCACCTGCGGCTCCGACAGCCCCGGCAGCCCGACAGGCTCCGTCCGGGCCAGCCCGCCGAGCCGGTCCCCTACGATCTCCACTTCCGGCCAGTCCACCGCTGTGCGCCCGGGCGAGTCCTGCTCGAAGATCAGCGGCTCCTGCTGGCGCAGGCCGTGGTGCCCGCTGGTCGTCTCCGGCGCCGGATCGAGCACCGCCTCGAGGTCGCGGCCGATGCGGCCCTGGCTCCGGTCCATCACAGCACCTCCCGCAAGGCCGACGCGAAGGCGGCGATGTCGTCGTCGGTGTTCATCTCGGTCGCCGCTACCAGCAGCAGGCCGGCCAGGTCGGCGCGCTCCGGCATCAGGCGCGAGACCGGCACCCCGGCGATCACGTCGCGCGCGACCAGCGCTTCCACCACCTCGGCCGCCGGCTTCGGCAGTGCAACGGTGAACTCGTTGAAGAAGCTGTCGTTGACCACGCTCACCCCCGGCACCGCCGCCAGCGCGTCCGCCAGCCGGATCGCCGTCGCGTGGTTCAGCCGCGCCAGGCGCTTCAGGCCGACCTCGCCGAGCAGCGTCATGTGGATGGTGAAGGCAAGCGCGCACAGGCCGGCATTGGTGCAGATGTTGGACGTCGCCTTCTCGCGGCGGATGTGCTGCTCGCGGGTGGAAAGGGTCAGCACGTAGCCGCGGTTGCCATCGGCATCCACTGTTTCCCCGCACAACCGCCCCGGCATGTGCCGGACGAACCGGTCGCGGGTGGCGAACAGCCCGACATAGGGGCCGCCGAAGTTCAGCCCGTTGCCGATCGACTGGCCTTCGGCGACCACGATGTCGGCGCCCATCGCGCCCGGCGGGATCACCGCCCCCAGCGACAGCGCCTCGGTTACCACCGCCACCAGCAGGGCACCCTTGGCGTGCGCCGCCTCGGCCAGGCCGCGCAGGTCGTGCAGCCGGCCGAACAAGTCAGGCGTCTGCACCACAACGCAGGACGTCCCGTCGTCGATCGAATCCTCCAGCGCCTCCACGTGATGGGGATCGGCCGGCTTGGCGTCGACTGAGAATCCATGGAAGCGGGCATGGGTCTCGACGATGGCGCGATAGTGCGGGTGCAATCCGCCGCACAGCACGGCCCGGTCGCGCCTGGTCACCCGGTTCGCCATCATCACCGCCTCGGCGCAGGCGGTCGACCCGTCGTACATCGACGCGTTGGCCACATCCATGCCGGTCAGCAGCGCGACCTGGGTCTGGAACTCGAACAGGTAGTGCAGCGTCCCCTGCGCGATCTCCGGCTGGTAGGGCGTGTAGGCGGTGAGGAACTCGCCGCGCTGGATCAGGTAGTCGACGCTGGCCGGCACGTGATGGCGATAGGCGCCGGCGCCGACAAAGAACGGCCCCGCCCCCGCAGCCCGGTTCCGCGCCGCCAGCCGCGCCATGTGGCGCTCGACCGCCAGCTCGCTCTGGTGGTCGGGAAGGTCGAGCGGCGCCTTCAGCCGGCCCGCCGCCGGCACGTCGCGGAACAGCGCGTCCACGTCGGCAACGCCGATCGCGGCCAGCATCGCTGCCCGGCTGGCCTCGGTCTGCGGCAGGTAGCGCATCAGCCGGCGTCCTTCAGGTGGGCCTCGTAGGCGGCCTGGTCCATCAACTCGCCGATCTGATCCGGCTCTAGCAGCTTCAGCTTGACGAACCAGCCCGCGCCCTGCGCCGCCTCGTTGACCAGCGCCGGATTGTCGGCCAGCGCCTGGTTGACTTCGACCACCGTGCCGTCGGCCGGCGCGTAGATCTCGCTCGCCGCCTTCACCGATTCCACCACCGCCAGCTCGTCGCCCTGGGCCACCGCCTTGCCGACGTCCGGCAGCTCGACGAACACCACGTCGCCGAGCTGCGACTGGGCATAGTCGGAAATGCCGACCGTGCCGACGCCATCGGCGACGGCGATCCACTCATGATCCTTGGTGTAGCGCATGGACATCTCCTAGCCCTTGAAATAGCGGTGCGGCGTGAACGGGAGCGCGACGATGCTCGCGGCCAGCGGCTTGCCGCGGACGAACAGCTCGACCGCAGTCCCCGGCGTCGCATGCTCGCGCGCGACGTAGCCCATGGCGACCGGCCCGCCGACCGTCGCCCCGAAGCCGCCGCTGGTGACCTCGCCGATGCTGCGGCCATCCGACAGCCGGATCTCGGTATGGGCGCGGGCGGGCGCCCGGCCCTCCGGCCGCAGCCCGACCCGCTTGCGCGGCGGGCCCTCCTTGAGCTGGGCGAGGATCACACTGGCGCCGGGGAAGCCGCCCTCGGCCTTGCGGCGCTTGCTCAGCGCCCAGCCGAGGTCGGCCTCGATGGGGGTCGTCGTCTCGTCGATGTCGGCGCCATGCAGGCAGAGCCCGGCTTCCAGCCTGAGCGAATCCCGCGCGCCGAGCCCGGCCAGCGCGACCTCTTCCATCGCCAGCAGCGCTTCGGCCAGCGGCACCGCATGGGCCGCCGGCACCGAAATTTCGAAGCCGTCCTCGCCGGTATAGCCGCTGCGGGTGACGAGGCAGGGGATGCCGGCCAGCGCCACCTCCGCCAGTGCCATGAACCGCATCGCGCCGACCTCGGCGGAGAGCCGGCTCAGCGCCGCCGCCGCAGCCGGCCCCTGCAGCGCCAGCAACGCCCGGTCGGCGTGCTCGGTCACCTCGGCCGTCGCCCCCAGTCCGGCGCGCAGGATCGCGAAGTCCTGCGCCTTGTTGGCGGCGTTGACCACCAGGAAGAAGCCGTCGCCGCGCCGGGTGATCATCAGGTCGTCGAGGATGCCGCCCCGGTCGTTGGTCAGCAGGCTGTATTTGGTCCGCCCCTCGGCCAGCGCCGCCAGGTCGGCGGTCATCAGACCCTCCAGCCCCGCGACCGTCGCCGCGATGTCCGCGCCGCGCACGGTCGCCTGGCCCATGTGGGAAACGTCGAACAGCCCGGCGCGCTCTCGCACCTGCGCGTGTTCCTTGATGATCCCGGCCTCGTACTGGATCGGCATCGCGTAGCCGGCGAAGGGCCCCATCCGGGCGCCGTGGGCGAGGTGCAGGTCATGGAGCGGGGTGCGGTTCAGCGCTTCGTCAGCCATCGGGTCCTCGCGATACCGGTCGCCGCGCCGGAATGGCGCGTCGACCCCGCTCTGTCCCGAATACCTGAGAGATTGGCCCTCCGTACCCGGCGAATGGAACCGGACGCGCAGGATTTCCCCGTCGGTGGAGCCGTGGCCGGCCCGCTTTCCAGAGGCGCCTCAGCCTGCGGTCCTGGAGCCTGAGAGTTTCTCGGGGGGTTGCTCCTTCGGCGCCGCCGCGCTTTGGTCTCCCGCCGCGCACCGGACTCTCCCGCAAGCCTCATCGGCTGACTGGGGCAAAACCCTAGCCGAGGCGATGGCAAAGTCAATCTCCGCGAGGAGAAACAGCCGGCGAAACCGCGCTAGATGCTCCGTCCGTCGAACCCGGACACGGCGAGGGCGTCCACGTCGATGCCGTCGATGCAGCGCACGTTGACTGCAACCATCGGCGTTCCATCCGGCATGGAGCCGGTCGCATAGGATTCGATGCCGCAGATGCGACAGAACAGGTGATGGATCGACTTTCTGCCGAACTGATAGTCGGTCAGCTGGTCACCGCCGCTGAGCAGCCGGAACTGAGCCGCTGGCACGAACGAGAGCAGATGCGCCCGCTTGGAGCAGATCGAGCAGTTGCAGGCGATGACCTGATCGAACGCAGCCTCCACGTCGAAGCGGACGGCACCGCAGTGGCAGCCGCCGGTATGCATGGTCATTGCTCGACTCCTTCAGCGGTCAACCATCAGGGCCCATGGTGCCGCAACGAGGGAACATCAGGAACCCACTTGGACTCTCTTGCTGCGAACAGAGGGCAAACCTACACTTTTCACTTGCCGAAAGTGGATGCCGACATGATGACCGAGTGCACATTCGCCCATGCCACCCCCGACCGCTGGCCCGACATCGAAGCCCTGTTTTCGCCCTGCGCCGAGGCTCGCCGTTGCTGGTGCGCGTTCTGGTACCGGCCGAAGCATGAGTTCCTGGCCGGCCGCGGCGAGGGCAACCGCCGCTTCCTGGAGCAGATGATCGCGTGTGACAGGTCGCCTGGCATCATCGCCTATCGCGACGGGGCGCCGGCCGGCTGGTGCGGAGTCGCCCCGCGGCAGGGCCAGGTACGGCTGGCCGCGTCAAGGACGCTGGCGCCGGTGGACGATGCGCCGGTGTGGTCGATCACCTGCTTCGTCATCGGCAAGACCCATCGCAGGCAAGGCCTGATGCGGCCCCTGATCGAGGCCGCTGTCACCCACGCAGCCGCGCACGGAGCGACGGTGGTGGAGGCCTATCCGATCGACCCGCAGCGCAAGCTCGCCTCCGGAGAGATCCACACCGGCCTGGTCTCCGCCTTCCGCGACCTCGGCTTCCAGGAGGTCGCCCGCCGCTCGCCGCTCCGCCCGATCATGCGCCGCGCGCTCAGGCCGCGAGCAGAACAGGCGAAGTAGCAAGAACCGGGTCGCCGGGAGAACCGCCCTATAGTCTCTATCGCGCAGCGGCCACGATGGCGGATTGCGCGGTGACCTGGGAGCAGACCCTTTCCTTCAGCCTGTTCGCCCTGGTCACCTCGATCACGCCGGGGCCAAACAACGTGATGCTGACCGCGCTCGGCGCCAATTTCGGTATCGCACGCGGGCTGCCTTGCGTGTTCGGGGTTTCGGCCGGGTTCTGCCTGATGCTGGGGCTGGTGGTGACCGGGCTCGGCAGCGTGATCCTTGCCAATCCAGAGATCCTGGACGCGATCCGCTGGCTGGGCGCTGCGTTTCTGCTCTGGCTGGCCTGGAAGGTGGCGACCGCACATCGTGTCGATCCCGACCGCGAGGCGAGACCGGTCGGCTTTCTCGGCGCGGCCGCGTTCCAGTGGGTGAACCCGAAGGCCTGGCTGATCGCCACCAGCGCCGCCGCGACCTATCTGGAGGCCGACGCCGGCAGCGCGCTCGCCCAGTCCGCTGCCTTCGGCGGCATCTTCTTCCTCGCCGCCGTTCCCTGCTGCCTTGCCTGGCTCGCCTTCGGCGCCGCATTGCAACGCCTGCTCCACACCCCGCGCCGGCTCCGCCTGTTCAACATCGCGATGGGGCTGACTCTGGCGGGATCGGTAGTGATGTTCGTGGCGTAGGCGCACGCCGCTATTCCCAGATCGTCAGCCGCTCTGCCGGGGCGACGAAAACGGCGGCATACTGCCGGGCACGCGCCCGCAGCATGATCCGGCGGCCTTCGCGCGTGCGGGTACCGTGGATCTCGCACGCGCCGATCCGGCGTCGCCAGCCGCGCTCGAGGGCGGCCAACGCCGCTTTCTCGGCGCCGATCGCCTCCGGTACGGCGTGATAGTCGACCTGGCGCAGCCACCAGTGGCCGGTGCGACGGACCAGGACCTGCCGCGGATTGCGGATCGGCTCCAGCAACTCGGCCATGGCGTCGGCGAAGGCAGCCTCGTCGTGCCGGGTGCCGCCCTCCACGGCGCAGTAGCGCACGCCGGGCTGGCCGAGGTTGAGGATCGTGACCGACAGGTGGTCGCGCGGGGTGTGGAGCCGGTCGGCCGCGTGCAGGCCGTCCAGGATGCAGCGACCGATCTCGCGCAGGTAGCGTCCCGGCGACCCCGCAGAGACCAGCCGCCAGATCCGGCGTGCATTCCAGGCGACCCCGCCCACGAGCAACGCCAGCCCGAGCAGCAGGGCCGGCCCCGGACCCATCTGCCTGGCGATGCTCTCCGACAGGAACAGCACATATCCGGCCCACGCCACCAGCGGCGCCAGCAGTGCGGCGATCCCCATGGTCCAGACATAGCCCACCGCATCCACTGGCGGCGACTCGACACCCTCTGCCGGCCGCTCCATGCGCATTGCGCCGCCCGTCGCCTCGGCCCAGGCGGCGGCGATCGCCGGCCGATTGGCCGCGCGCGCCAGCATCTCGCGGTTGACCTGCGCCACCGTAGCCGCGGTCCAGGTGGGATAGCGAAGGCCGAGCCGGCTGACCGAGCTGCGCACCCGGAATGGCGGCTCGTGGGTGACCCCGGCAAAAGTCTTGAACCGCTGCGCCACCAGGCGCGCGTCGCGGCCGAGCATCTCCGGCGCCAGTTCCAACACGCCTTGCGCCCGCGGGCGCAAGGCCGAGGCCATCAGGCGGGCCCAGGCCGAGCGCGGGTCGCGCGCGAGCACCATGTCCGGCGGGATGATGGTCGCCAGGTGCCAGATCGCGGCCGTCTTGTCCGGCACCCCCGGCTGGCGCCGGATCGCGCGGCCGCGCATCTGGTTCGACAGCATGTAGGTCTTCACCGACGTCGCCAGGACCAGGCTGTTGATCGACGGCGCGTCCCAGCCCTCCCCGAGCAGCGCCGCGGTGCCGACCAGGCAGCGCAGCACGCCGGCCTCGAACAGCCGGGTGACGATGGTCACCCGAACCGCTCTTCTGGCCGCCGATACCTCGAACAGCAGCCAGCCTGGCAGCTCCGGCAGCGGCCGCAGGCTCAGTGTGCCCTCTTCCAGGCCCTGGCGCCCGGCCTCGTCGGCCAGGGCCAGCGCGGTCGCGGCCGGAACGACCATTGTGGTGCCAGTGACCAGGGCCGCATCCATCGCGTCGGCAAGGCCGGTCGCGATCAACCGCCGGAAGATGGTCCCGGCGCCCAGCCGGTCGTTGCTCCGATCCTCCGGCCGGCGCAGCGCCTCGGCCCGGATGTAGTCGGTGAGGATGACCAGCCGCAGCGACTGGCCGAGGGCTTCCAACTCGGCGCGGGCGACCTCGACCGCGCTCTCCATCTTTCCGGCGCTACGGGTCAGCGCCCGGGCCAGATGCTCGTCCTTCTGCAGCCGGACCTTGCCGCGCCACAATGCCCCGATCGCCTGCAGCTCCGCCGCCAGCCGGTCGACCAGTTCGGACGCCACTGCCGATCCAGCCTCGCGGTCGAGGATCGCCTGGAACAGCGGTGTCAGCCAGCGGCCGGAAGCCGGCGGCGCCGAACCCGGCCGGCTGCCGATCAGGCCATAGGCCGCCCGCGATGCCTTCAGGCCGTTGGCCTCCGCCACCGCAAGCAGCGCGCCGAGCAGGTCCGGCCGGTCGAGGATCACATCGCCCTGGCTATCCGGGTCGCGCAGCCAGGGATGGCCCTCGACCCATGCCGCCAGCGCCGCATCGACGCACCAGCGAGTGGCCAGCGCCTCCGCCTCGCCGGCGAAGGTCTCGAACGCGCCGACCTCGCTCGGGCGAGGAAAGCTGAAATGCACGAAATCCTGGTGCGGGCAGAGGTCGCCCTGCCGGACCAACTCCGGGATCGAGATCTCCGCGTCGATGGGTCCGCAAATCTGGTGGTAGCGCGCCCACTCCGCCTCCTCGACGTCGTAGGGCGGCGTCGCGGTGAGGCTGACGACATGGAACCCGGGGGCGGTCTTCTCCAGGTGGGCGACGACCCGCTGCAGGCTTTCCCACCAGGCGCGGCGCAGGTGGTGCGCCTCGTCGAGCACCAGGGTCGCCACGCCGGCCCGCGACAACCGATCGAGCAGGTCGGCGACCGGTGGCTCGGGGAGAGGCCCGCCGGCTGTTTCGCCGGGGTCCTCGCGGTCCTCGGCGTCGTCCTCCTCGCCGTCTTCGTCCCTGCCGCCCAGCGCCGCATGCACCGATTGGTAGGTGCTGGACGTGAGCCATCCCGGTGCGGCCAACGCAGTGCCGGCCCCGTCGAGCCAGGCCGGGTCGTCGGACACGAACATCGCCCGCAGCCGGGCCAGCCATTGCTCGCGGATGCCCAGTGTCGGCGACAGGATCAGGGCCGGCCGGTCCAGCAGGCGCATCACCTCGAGCCCGATCACCGTCTTGCCGGCGCCCGGCGCCGCCACCACGTGCAGCTTGCGGTCGTCGAGGTGGCGGTGCAGTTCGTCGAGCAGCCGCTGCTGATAGCCGCGCCAGGTGCCGGCGAACCGGTACGCGGGGATGGCATGGCCGTCGGTCCGGCGAGCGGCGGCCTTGGCCACGACGGGTGCCGCTACCGCTTCAGCTTCGGGTCGAGCGCGTCCCGCAGGCCGTCGCCGAGTAGGTTGAAGGCAAGCACCGTGATCAGGATCGCCAGACCGGGGAAGGTGACGATCCACCAGTCGCCGGAGAACACGAACTCGCGGGCATCGGCCAGCATCGCGCCCCATTCCGGCGTCGGCTTCTGCGCGCCGAGCCCGAGGAAGCCGAGCGCGGCGGCGTCGAGGATGGCAGTGGAAAAGCCCAGCGTCGCCTGCACGATCAGCGGCGGCGCGCAGTTCGGCAGCAGGGTGACGACCATCTGCCGCAAATCGCTGGCGCCGGCGATACGCGAGGCAGTGACATAGTCCTTGGTCTTCTCGGCCATCACCGCGGCCCGGGTCAGGCGCACATAGTGCGGCAGGATGACGATAGCGACCGCGATCACCGCGTTGAACAGGCCGGGCCCCAGAATGGCGACGATGGCGATGGCCAGCAGCAGCGAGGGCAGCGCCAGCATGATGTCCATCAGCCGCATGATCGCGACATCGGCGAGCCCTCGGTAGTAGCCGGCGACCAGCCCGAGCACGATCCCGACCGTGGCCGACATCGCGACGACGATCAGGCCGATGATCAGGGAGTAGCGTGCGCCGTGGATGACGCGGCTGAGCATGTCGCGGCCGGTGGCGTCGGTGCCGAGCAGGAAGGCGTTGTCGCCGCCCGGCAGCCAGGCAGGCGGGCTCTTGGGGCTGCCGCGGAACTGGGTGTCGTAGTCATAGGGCGCGATCAGGTCGGCGAAGACGGCGGCGAAGGCGATGATGCCGATGACGACCAGCGCGCCGACCGCCCCCTTGTTGCGGCTGAAGTCACGCCAGAACGCGCGCCATGGTGTCGGCGGCACCCCGGGGCCGCTGCTCGCCGTGACCGCCAGATCGAGGGCTGCGGGATCGCTGACCGTCATCGCCTGAACAGGCCACGGGCCCGGCGGGTCGTCAACCGTCAAGTCGCGCCGGTTCCGGCGCCGTTACACGGCCGGCGCCTCGATTCCCCGCCCGCGGCAGGCGGCGGTGAGTGTGTTGCGCAGCAGGCAGGCGATCGTCATCGGGCCGACGCCGCCAGGCACCGGCGTGATCGCGCCGGCGACCGCGGCCGCCTCGGCAAAGGCCACGTCGCCGACCAGCCGGGTCTTGCCCTCGCCGAGGTCGGGTGCCGGCACCCGGTTGATGCCGACGTCGATCACCGTCGCCCCCGGCTTCACCCACGACCCGCGCACCAGTTCGGGCCGGCCGACGGCGGCGACCAGGATGTCGGCCCGGCGGCATTCGCCAGGCAGGTCGACGGTTTTCGAGTGGGCGATGGTGACGGTGCAGCTCTCGGCGAGCAGCAGGGCCGCCATCGGTTTGCCGACGATGTTGGAGCGCCCGACGACGACCGCGTGGCTGCCGGCGAGGTCGCCCAGCCGGTCGCGCAGCAGCAGCAGGCAGCCCAGCGGCGTGCAAGGCACCAGGGCCGGCGCGCCAGACCACAGCCGGCCGGTGTTCACCGCATGGAAGCCGTCGACGTCCTTTTCCGGCGCGATCGCGTCCAGCACCGCCTGGGTGTCGATCTGGCGCGGCAGCGGCAGCTGGACCAGGATGCCGTGCACCGCCGGATCGGCGTTCAGTTGCTGCACCAGTGCGAGCAGGGAAGCCTGGTCGCTGTCGGCCGGCAGCCTGTGCTCGAAGGACTCCATGCCGGCTTCGACGGTCGACCGGCCCTTGCTGGCGACATAGACCCGGCTCGCCGGATCGTCGCCGACCAGCACCACCGCCAGTCCCGGAACGAGCCCGTGCTCGGCCTTCACCTTGCCGACCGCGACGCCGATCCGCTGCCGCAGCACTGCGGCGAAAGCCTTCCCGTCGATGATCTTCGCCTCAGCCATCCGCCTTCTGCTCCGCCATCCAGCCCTCGATCGTCGTCCGCAGCACCGCCGGATCGCCGCGCAGATGGACGACCTTGTTGCGATCCCTGGCACCGCCGACGATGGTCAGCGTCGATCGCGGCACCCGCCAGCTCTTGGCCAGCAGCGCGATCAGCGCCGCATTGGCCGCCCCCTCGCTGGCGGGGGCGGTAACGCTGGCACGGAATGCGGGGCCGGCAGGCCCGTCGCTGGCGACGCCCTGCAGTGCGGCCCGTTTCGCCTTCGGCGTCAAGCGGATCGCCACGGTGATGCCGTCCGCTACCGTGCCAATCGGCGCCGACCGGCTCACTGCGTCACGCGCCGGCCTAGGAGGTGGAGGTGACGATGTCGACGTAGTTGTTGCGGATCACCCGCTCGACGATGAACAGGACGACGACCAGCACCAGCGGCGACAGGTCGATGGTGCCGGTGTTGGGCAATATCTTGCGGATCGGCCGCAGCACCGGTTCGGTCAGCCCGTAGAGGGCGCGATAGATGGTGGCGACGAACTGGTTGCGCATGTTGACCACGCCGAACGCCACCAGCCAGCTCAGGATCACCCAGGCCAGCAGGATGATCCACACCAGTTGGATCGCGAACAGCAGGACGTCGAGGATCGTTTGCATGGGGGTCCAATCCGGCGGCTGACGACTGGTCGGTGCCGGCCGCACCCAGGGCCTGCCGACCTGCGCGAACCTAGCCGCGGCGGGCGTGCCACGCAAGCATCCCGGCCAGCCTCCGCCGCCCCCTCGGGGCTCGGCGGCCGATCGTCCCGGTGCTTGACAGCCGGCGCCGCTTGCCCCATCTATCCGCCTGCCGACGCGCCAGTCGGCAGGCCGACGGCGCGCGCAGATTGGGGCCGTAGCTCAGTTGGGAGAGCGCTACGTTCGCAATGTAGAGGTCAGGGGTTCGACCCCCCTCGGCTCCACCAATCCCAGCAGCGTGATCAGTGGATGAGCACCAATTTCCCGCCCTAGAAGGCGGAGCGGATGATGCCGCCCTCCATGCGCCAGACCACCCCGTTGACGGCCGGGTTGGTCATCATCGCGACCACGCCGCGCCCGTAGCTGGATGGATCGATCAGCCCCTGGACCAGCGAGGATGGCTCGTTCTCGGTGAAGTAGGACTTGATCACGTCCTCGCGCGCGATGCCCTTCTGGGCCGCGATCTCGCCGAAATAGTCCATCACGGACTCGGTGGCGGTCGGTCCGGGCATGAACGAGTTGACCCGCACCCGCGTGCCCTTGGTCAGTTCCGCCATACCGCGCGCCAGCGCCACCTGGACGGTCTTGGTGATCGAATAATGGATCATCCAGGGAACGATCTTGGTCGCGGCGTCGGACGAGGTGAACAGGATCGAGCCGGCGTCGCGGGCCAGCATTTCCTTCAGGGCGATACGGCCGAGCCGCACCCCCGTCATCACGTTCACGTCCCAGTAGAGCTGCCATTCCTCGTCGGTGATGTCGAGGAACTCGCGGACGTTGAAGATGCCCAGATTGTTGATGAGGTACTCGACCGGGCCCTTGCCCGATGCGAACGCCCACAGCCGCTCGGCGCCCTCGGGCGTGGTCAGGTCGACCGAAAGGCCGCTGCAGTCACCGCCGATGTCGGCAAGGGCCGTGTCGATCTTCGCCTGGTCGCGGCCGTTGATGACCACCCTCGCGCCCTCGTCGGCGAACGTCTTGGCGATCGCCTTGCCGATGCCAGAGCTGGCCCCGGTGATCAGGACGACCTTCCCTGACAGATTGTAGTCCATGCGTCCCCTCGCTCCTTCTCCGATGGCGGCAGGGGAACCCTAGGGGACCCGGCACTCCTGTCAATCGCCTTCGGGACTCTCGGGTCCGCCCCTGCCGGACCTCACCCGTTCGCAAGCCGGTGCAGGTGCGGCACGACCAGCTTCAGGCACAGGGTCGAGGCCAGGGCATAGACAACCATCGCCAGCAGCTGGACCTGGAGTCCGACGTCAAGGTCGAGCAGCAGCCCGATCAGGCCCGGCGACAGCGCCGAGGCGGAAACCTGTGCCGCAAAAACGATCGATCGAATCGCCCCCAGGTGGCGTGTGCCGAACAGTTCCGCCCAAAGCGCGCCGAGCAGGGTGGACGCGCTGCCGCCGGTCATGGCGGCGAGCGCCATGAAGACCGGCACCGCGTAGGGGGAGCTCACCAGCGCCAACACCAGCACGCCGGCCGTCAACGGCAGCAGAAACGCCGGAAGCAGCCGGCGCGCACCGAACCGGTCGATCAGCCATCCGGTCAGTAGCGCGGTCAGCACGCTGACGCCGGCGTAGACGGGGAACCAGCCGGCGAACCAGGCCAGCGTCCAGCCCTTCGCCTCGACCAGGCTCGCCTGATGGAAGAAGATGCCGGTCGTCACGAAGGCGGGCGTCACGATCCCGGACACCACGACGAAGAACGCGGGCACGCGCAGCACTTCGGCCCGTGTCCATTCGCGCCGTGGCGCTGCCGGGCGATCGGCGACATCGGCCGTCTGGTCGTGCGCCGGCTCCTTGCGCAGGAAGAACAGCACCAGCGGCACCGAGACCAGGCACAGCACCACTGCCGCGACCAGCCACGTCTCGCGCCAGCCGAAGGCAGCGATCAACGCAACGGCGGCGATCGGCATCACCGCCTCGCCGGCCGGGAAGCCGAGGACGGCCAGCGACATCATCCGGCCGCGGCGGCGCACATACCAGCGCCCGATACCGGTGATCGCCAGATGACCCAGCCAGCCCTGGCCGAACAGGCGCAGGCCGAACAGAACCGGGAGCAGCAGCCAGGCTGTCTGAATGATCGCCATCGCGGCACAGGTAGCCGCAAGCCCGATGAGCACCGCTACCGCCGCCCAGCGGACCCGGATCCGGTCGGCGAACTTGCCCGCCCAGATCAGGACGCCGGCACTGGCCAGCGTACCGAGGGTATAGAAGCCGCCGAAGCCGCCGTCGCTCAGGCCCAGGTCGGCCTTCAGCCATGGCGCGAAGATGCCGATGAAATATGTCTGGCCGAAGCTCGACGACATCGTCATCACGAAGGCCGCCACGACAAGGTCTGTCGGGGCGCGCGGGCGAAGGTTCATTCCTCAACTCTCATGCGACCGCCGGACCACCCGGGTCGCTGTGGCGGTCACCCGCGGTCGCGGGTGGACTTGAACTGGATCGACGGCCAGTCGCGCTGCATGCGCTGCAACGCCCAGGCGCTCGGCGTCAACACCACGGTGGCACCCTGCCGGTCCTCGGCGAGGGAAAGCCCGTTGGCGGCGACGAAGCGCTTCATCTCCTTCGGATCCTCGGCCGCGGGCCAGCGCGCCAGCTCGTAGCCCGCCGCCTCGAAAGCGATCGGCACCCCGTATTCCTTGGTCACCCGGGCGGCGAGCACGTCGAGCTGCAGCGGCCCGACCACGCCGACCAGCCAGTCGGAGCCGATCCTCGGCCGGAACACCTGGGTGACGCCCTCCTCGGCCAGATCGTTCAGCGCTTTGGCCAGCTGCTTGGCCTTGATCGGATCGGCCAGCCTGACCCGGCGGATGATCTCGGGCGCGAAATTGGGGATGCCGGTGACCTGGAGCGCACTCCCTTCGGTCAGCGTGTCGCCGACGCTGAGTGTGCCGTGGTTGGGGATGCCGACCACGTCGCCAGCCACTGCCGAATCCGCGACCTCGCGATCCTGGGCGAAGAAGAACATCGGATTTGCGACGGTGAGGTCGCGGCCGGTGCGGCCGTTGCGCAGCTTCATGCCGCGCTGGAACGTGCCCGAACACAGTCTGACGAACGCGATCCGGTCACGGTGGTTCGGGTCCATGTTGGCCTGGACCTTGAACACGAAACCGGTGACCTCCGCTGCGGCGGGGCTTATCGGCTCGGGCAACGCCGGCTGCGGCCGCGGCTCGGGCGCCCATGCGCCGATCGCGTGCAACAGCTCGCGCACGCCGACCGTCTTCAGCGCCGAGCCGAAGAACACCGGCGTCAGGTGCCCTTCCCGGTAGGAGTCGAGATCGAAGGCCGGCAGCGACCCGCGAGCGATCTGCAGCCCTTCAAGGGCTGCCGCGTGGGTTGGATCGGCCGATAGCTGCGGGTCGCGCAACAGGTGGTCGAGGTCCGGCCAGGTCTCGGCGCCCGGCTCCCCGTTGGGCAGGATCTTGCGTCCCCCGAGCAGGTCGAGGCAGCCCCGGAAGTCGACGCCCATGCCGATCGGCCAGGTCACCGGCGTCACGTCGAGCGCCAGTTTGCTCGCGATCTCATCGAGCAGCTCCAGCGGGTCCAGCCCCTCGCGATCGACCTTGTTGATGAAGGTGATGATCGGGATGTCGCGCAGCCGGCAGACCTCGAACAGCTTCAGGGTCTGGCTCTCGATGCCCTTGGCCGAGTCCAGCACCATGATTGCCGAATCCACCGCGGTCAGCGTGCGGTAGGTGTCTTCGCTGAAGTCGGAGTGGCCTGGCGTGTCGAGCAGGTTGAAGGTGAGCCCCTCGTGCTCGAAGGTCATCACCGACGAGGTTACCGAGATGCCCCGCTTCTGCTCGATCTCCATCCAGTCGGAGCGCGTGCGCCGATTCTCGCCACGGGCCCGCACGTGGCCGGCGAGCCGGATCGCGCCCGAGGCGAAGAGCAGCTTCTCGGTCAGCGTCGTCTTGCCCGCGTCCGGGTGCGAGATGATGGCGAAGGTGCGTCGTGCCTCGAATTCTGACGCGGGCCTGCGGGACGGTTCGGAGGTATGGGAGAGGCGGCCGGCCGGAGCCGGAAGGACATTGTTCATGCCGAATTTCCACGCCGCAGCCGATCGAGGCGGCGGGCTGCTTCTGGAACGGGTGTCAGGGATCCTAATGCCATAACGTCTTTGAACGATTGCGTCGTCAGCGCTATGCGACCAGCCCGGTGCGTCACATCGTCACGAGGCGGCGCGTTCAGGCCGACTTGAACCCCAGACGCTCGCTCATTCGCATCGCACTCTCGCGCAAGGTCAGCAGCGTGTCCTCGACAGTCATCCGGGCGTAGGTCTGCGCCAGATAGGGAACGGTCATCGCGGCCAGTACGGTGCCGCCGTGGTCGAACACCGGGCAGGCCAGGTTGACCACACCGGCCACCACCCGGCTGGCCCAGCGCTCGTACCCGGAAATCGAGGCTCGCCGCAGACGCGTACGCGTCTCCTCCTGCTCGACGGGAGACAGGCGCGCGAGATGGCGCCCGACCGCCGCCGCGTCGGAATAGGCCAGCAGGATGTGGCCCGAACTCGTCTCGAGCAATGGAAAGCGCGCGCCGATGCGAACGCTGTAGTGCATCGGCATCAGGCTTTCCGCGGTCGCCAGGATCAGGAGGTCGTCGCCGTCGGAAACCGAGAGATGGCAGGACTGGTCGGTCCGCCGCGCCAGGTCGTCCAGGATCGGCTGGGCGACGATGGTGATCCGCTTCGTTGGCGGATGGCGGTGGGCCAGTTCGAACAGTCGAAGCGACAGGCTGTACTTGTCCAGACTGGCGTCCTTGACGACGATCCCGCGCCGCTCGAGCACGACCACGATCCGGTAGATCTCGGACACCGACCGGCCCAGCTGCTGCGCCATCTCCGTCATGCCCAGCCCGAGCGGCGTCGAGGCCAGCAGCTCGATTATGTCGATCGACTTCTCCAGCGCCGGCACATTGTAGGCTGGGCCGCCGTTGCGGGGCGCGCCGTTGTCCATGAGTCCCTTCACCGCCGCGAGTGTACAGGTTTCATATATAAAATGACAAAGCGGCCTCGGTCAACGATTGTGCCGACAGCGCGACCCAATCCCGACACAAGTCCACGCAACCCACCATTTAACAAGTTTCGGCCGCCAAACTCCGGGCTGATGGGTGCTTCGTCACCGATGCTACGTGCTCCGGCCACCGCTGGTCCTTCACAGATAAAAATATTCTTGTACTAATGGAATCTCTTGCCTAACATCGTCGCCAGGGACAGGCGTCCGCTCCGAGACGCCGGGGAACGCATGAATTCGAGCATGATCCATTTGCGCGGCATGGCCTGGGACCACCGGCGGTGCTGGGGCCCACTGGATGCCAGCGTGGCGCCCTACCGGGCGATCGAACCGCAGGTCGCCGTCAGCTGGCGACGTCGCAGCCTCTACAGCTTCGGCGAGGGCCGGCTCGACACGCTGCTCGAGGACTGCGACCTGGTGATTCTCGACCACCCCTTCGTCGGCGAGATCGCCGCCCATGGCTGGTTCCACGATGTTCGCGGCCTGCTGCCCGACGACGATCTCGACCTGCTCGCCGCCGACACGCTCGGCGCCTGCTGGCGCTCCTACCAGGCGGAGGGGGGGCAGTGGGCGATGCCGATCGACGCCGCCGCCCAGGTCGCCGCCTACCGGCCCGACCTGCTCGCGCGCAGCGGCCACGCCGTGCCGGCGACCTTCGACGAGGTGCTCGCCCTTGCCGAGGCGCTGCGGTCCGAGGGGCTCGCGATTGCGGTCCCCGCAATTCCGACCGACCTGATGTGCCTGTTCATCACGATCGCCGCCAGCCAGGGCCAAGAGGTGGGGCAGGGGGCCTTCCTCGATCCGCATGCGGGAGAGGTCGTGATCGGCGCCATGCGGCGCCTGCTGGCCGCCGCCCATCCCGCCTCCGTCGCGTGGAATCCGATCCGGTGCTACGACCACATGGCGGCGACCGACGAGGTCGTCTACGTCCCCTATGCCTTCGGCTACGTAAACTATGCCGACCCGACGGCCCGCCGCGTGATCCGCTTCGCCGACGCGCCGGCGATGAAGCCGGGCCAAGCAGCCCGCGCCATCCTCGGCGGCGCGGGGATCGCGGTCAGCGCCCGCTCGCCGCATCCTGAAGCCGCGGCGCGCTATGCGCTCCATCTCTGCCGCCCGGACCACCAGGCGACGGACTACGTCCGCAACGGCGGCCAGCCGGCGAGCCGCAGCGCCTGGCTCGACGCGGGCGCCAATGCGCGCGCGTCCAACTTCTTCGCCGACACCCTGCGCACCCTCGAGGCAGCCCATCTGCGGCCGACCGTGCCGGGCTTCGTCGGTTTCTTCCAAGACGCAGGGGTGGGCCTTGCCGAATGCCTGCGCGGCGACACGTCACAGAAGGCGTGGCTGACGACGACGAACGACCGTTATGTCCGGCTGGCCGACCAACGCCGCGGCATCGCGGCAATCGTCTGAGCATGCGGACCAGGAAATGCAGGGAACGAGGCAACCCATGACCAAGGCTCTTGAGGGGGTCCGCATCCTCGACTTCAGCCACCTGCTGCAGGGACCCTTCGCGACCCAGCTGCTCGGCGACATGGGCGCCGACGTGATCAAGGTCGAGCGCGCCGGCTCGGGCGACATGTTCCGCAGCCTCACCTTTTTCAACCGCTGGGTCGGCGGCTCCGAGAGCCCGAACTTCCTCGCCTGGAACCGCAACAAGCGGTCGATCGCGCTGAACCTGAAGAGCCGGCGCGTGCATCAGATCGTCATGACGATGGCGAAGCAGGCCGACGTGGTGGTGCAGAACTTCCGCCCCGGCGTGCTGGAGAAGCTGGGCTACGGTTACGACGATTTCCGCGCCATCAATCCGCGCATCATCTACTGCTCCGGCTCCGGCTACGGCGAGGACGGGCCTTATGCGACCCGGCCCGGGCAGGACATGCTGATCCAGGGCCTGGCAGGGGTCGCCGCCAACACCGGCCGCGCCGACCAGCCGCCGGTGCCGACCGGCGCCGGGCTGGCCGACCAGATCGGGGCGATGAACATGGTCTACGCCATCCTCTCCGCCCTCTACTGGCGGGAGAAGAGCGGCAAGGGCCAGAAGATCGAGGTCAACCTGCTCGCCGGCATGCTGGCGCACCTGGCGCAGGAATATGTCGCCGTGCTCAACCTCGGCATCGATTTCCAGCGGCCCAACTCCGGGATCGGCCATCCGGGCATGCACGCGCCGTTCGGGATCTACGCCACCGCCGACAACCGCCATGTCTCGATCGCGATGAGCCCGTTCAGCCATCTGATCGAGGCCCTGGGTGCCCGCCATCTGGCCCGCTACGACGACCTGGAGGTTCTCTACGCCCAGCGCGACGAGGTCTGGGCCGAGATCGACGCCGAGACCCGCAAGTGGGCGTGCGACGACCTGCTGCGCGCGCTGCTCGCCGCCGACATCTGGTGCGCCGAGGTCAAGGACTTCCGCCATGCCGCCGAGGACCCGCAGGTCCGGCACATGGGGATGATCACCAGCTATGAGCACTCGCGGGCCGGCACTGTCCAGGTTGTCTCACCGGCGGTGCGGATGAGCGAGACTCAGCCGGAGATACGCAGGCCGGCGCCGCTGGTCGGGGAGCACGGCCGCGAGATCCTGGCCGAGTTCGGCGTCAGCCGCGACGAGATCGCCGCGCTGGAGGCCGCCGGCGACATGACCGTCGACACCTGCGAAGACCCGGTAGCAGCGCCGGGACCGGTGGGCTGAGCTGCAGACGAAGGCGCACGACAGCAACAACGGCGAAGGGCCGATCGGCCAACGCCGACAACGGGAGGATCCAG
Source organism: Alphaproteobacteria bacterium (assembly GCA_050329975.1). Taxonomy (GTDB): domain Bacteria; phylum Pseudomonadota; class Alphaproteobacteria; order CALKHQ01; family CALKHQ01; genus CALKHQ01. Next base: position 20,142 of record JBHJOG010000132.1, read on the forward strand.
ATGACGCTACGCACGCTTCTGCTCGCGACCGCCGCCGCCACCACCCTGCTCGCCGCCGGCGCCCAGGCGCAGGAGGTCCCGGAGCGGGTCGGCTACATCGTCAACTACGCCACCCACGAGTGGTACCAGAACGTGATCAAGGGCATGCAGGACCGGGCCGACGAGCTCGGGATCGACCTGCAGGTGATGGACGCCAACCTCGACATCGCCCGCCAGGTCTCCGCCGCCGAGGACTTCATGGCCCGCGGCGTCGACGTGCTGATCATGACGCCGGTCAACGAGGAAGGCGTGGTGCCGATCCTGCGCCGGGCACGCGCCGCCGACATGCCGGTGGTGCTGGAGGGTAACCCGGTCCAGGGCATGGATACCCTGGTCGCCATCTGCGACTACGACACCGGCTACCATGCCGGCGTCGAAGCGGGGAGATACGTCAACGAGCACCTGGGCGGCGCGGCGCGGGTGATGAACGTCGGCCTGCCGCTGCTGTCGGCCACGGTGCTGCGCTCGATGGGCTTCATGGACGGGATGCGGACCGAGGTCGCGGAAGCCGAGCTGGTCCACGACCTGGACGGCGGCGGCAACCCGGACCGCGCGCTGGAGGTCTCGGCCGCGGCACTCGCAGCCGACGACGACATCAACGTCATCTACGGCATCAACGACTCTTCCTCGCTGGGCGGGCTTCAGGCCTGGCGCGCGGCGGGGCTCCCCGAGGACAACCTGCTGGTGGTCGGCACCGGCGCCGAGGGGCTGGCCTTCCTGAACGAGATGGAGAAGGACGGGACACCGTACAAGATCGAGGCGGCGATGTTCCCCGAGAAGGTCGGCCATACCGCGATGGACGCGGCGGTCGCCATGTTCAACGGCGAAGACCTGCCGGAGCACATCGTCAGCCCGACCACGCCGCTGAACAGCGAGACCTGGGCGCAGTACTACGACTATGACGGATCGTCCCGCTCGATAATCTGGGACGCAGTCAACGCCCTTGAGGCGCCGGCCGAGTGCATGAAGTACGCTGCCGACATCGAGTAGGGATGCAGTTGCCGCCTCCGTCTCGTCCGCGTCATGGCCGGGTTGTCCCGGCCATGACGGTGGAGGGGTGCCGGGGATGACGGCGGTGGGAGCAAGGGCGCCACGATGACCGCACTCGAACAGGCCGGGACCTCGGTGCGGCGCTTCGGCGGCGGCTGGGCGCGGCGGAGCGAGCATCTGGTGCTGGTGGCGATCCTGGCGCTGCTGGTCGTCGCCCTGACCGTCGCCACCCCGAACTTCTTCAGCGCCGACAACGCCATCGCCATCCTGCGGCAGTGCGCGCTGCTGCTGATCGTCGGCGTCGGCATGACCATGCTGCTGATCTCCGGCGAGGTCGACATTTCGGTCGGCGCCTCGATGGGCTTCACCGGCTGCGTGGCAATGGACGCGATCAACCGCACCGGCAGCCTGGAGCTCGGCATGGCGATCGGCATCCTGTTCGCCGCCGGCGTCGGACTGGTCAACGGGCTGGTGGTGACGAAGCTGAGGGTCAACTCGCTGATCGCCACCATCGCAATGATGATGGCGCTGCAGGGCGGTGTCTTCCTCTACACCCGCGAGGCGGTGCAGAACCGCCACCACCTGCCCGAGTTCCAGAGCCTCGGCGCCGGCTACCTGGGTCCGTTCCCGGTTCCGCTGATCATCGCCGCCGCGATCGTCGCCGTCGCCTGGGTCGTCGTGCAGCGCACCAAATACGGGCGCTACCTGTTTGCCGTCGGCGCCAACGAAAAGGCGGCCCGTCTCTCCGGCCTGCGCTCCGACCGGGTCAAGCTCGCCGCCTTCGTGCTGACCGGCGCGCTGGTCGGCGTCGCCGCCACCATCCTCGCCTCGCTGATGAATGCCGGCCAGCCGACCGCCGGTCGCGGCTTCGAACTCACCGTCATCGCCGCAGTCATCCTCGGCGGCACCAGTCTGGCCGGCGGCCGCGGCACGCTGGTCGGCACCATCCTCGGCATCTTCATCCTGAAGGTGATCGACAACGGCATCATCATGCTGCGCTGGAACCAGGACTGGCAGATGATCGTGCCCGGCGTGGTGATCATCGTCGCCACCTGGCTCGACCGCGTGCGGAGGCGCGCCAATGGCCGCTGAGCCCATGGCCGCGGCAGGCGCGGGCGGGCCGGTGCTGGAGCTGTCCGGCATCTCGAAGAGCTTTCCCGGCGTCCGCGCGCTCGACGACGTCAGCCTCGACCTGCGGCCGGGCGAGGTGCATGCGCTGATGGGCGAGAACGGCGCCGGCAAGTCGACGCTGATCAAGATCATGGCCGGGGTCTATGCCCGCGATGCCGGCACCATCCGCATTGCCGGCGCACCGGTCGAGTTCTCGACTCCCGGCGAGGCGATCGCCGCCGGCATCAAGGTGGTGTTCCAGGAGATCGCGCTGATTCCCGAGTTCACCGTCGCCGAGAACATCTTCCTCGAGGACCATCCGGTCGGCCGCTTCGGCGGCATCGACTGGAAGGAGATCCGGGCCCGCGCCCGCGCCCTGTTCGAGCGCGTCGGCTTCGCGCTGGACCCGGATGCGCGCGTCGGCCGGCTGCCGGTCAGCCAGCAGCAACTGGTCGAGATCTGCCGCGCGCTGGTCCACGAGGCGCGGGTGGTGGTGATGGACGAGCCAACCTCGGCGCTGACGCCGCAGGAGATCGAGCGGCTGTTCGCGGTGATCCGGCGGCTGAAGGGCATGGGCATCGCCATCCTCTACGTCAGCCACAAGCTCGACGAGATCTTCGCTATCTCCGACGTGACGACCGTGCTGCGCGACGGCCGCTGGGTCTCGACCCGACCCACGGCCGAACACAACCAGGAGAGCCTGATCCAGGACATGGTCGGGCGGCAGATCGGGAGCCTGTTCCCGCGCACCGAGCGGACGATCGGGGAGGTCCGCCTGAAGGTGGAAGGCCTTTCCACCGCGGCCAAGCTCCGCGACGTGAGCTTCGAGGCCCGCGCAGGCGAGGTGGTCGGCCTGTTCGGCCTGATGGGCGCCGGCCGCACCGAGCTTGCCAAGGCGATCGTCGGCTACGACCCGATCGCGCACGGCACGATCAGCGTCGACGGCGCGCCGCTGCGGCCGCATTCGACCCGGCGCGGGGTCTCGATCGGCATCGGGCTGTTGTCCGAGGACCGCAAGTCGGAAGGGCTGATGCTGGAGCTGCCGGTGCTCGCCAACATGAGCCTGGCGGCGCTCGACCGGTTGTCGCCCCACGGCTTCGTCGACCGGGCGCGCGAGCGGGCGGAGGCGCAGACCTATGTCGACCGCTTCCGGATCAAGGTCAGCGACCTCAGGCAGCCGGTGGAGACGCTGTCCGGCGGCAACCAGCAGAAGGTGCTGCTGTCGCGCTGGCTGATGCACGGGCTGAAGGTGATCGTCGTCGACGAGCCGACCCGGGGCATCGATGTCGGCGCCAAGGCGGAGATCTTCGCCCTGGTCGACGAACTGGCGCAGAAGGGACTGGCCATCGTCATGATGTCGTCGGAAATGCCCGAACTGCTCGGGCTTGCCGACCGCATCCTGGTGCTGGCCCGCGGCCGAATCACCGCCGAGTTCGACCGCGGGCATGCGACGCAGGAGGCGATCCTCGATGCCGCCATCCTCTGAGCCCCGGACGTCGTTCGCGCGTTTGGCAGGCCTGTTCGGCCGCTCCAACGAGGTGGCGCTGCTGGCGTGTCTGGTCGCCGTCATCGTGTTCTTCGGCTTTGCCTCGGAGTATTTCTTCTCGCTCCGCAACATGTCCAACGTGCTCGGCCAGGCGTCGATCATGCTGATCGCCGGCATCGGCGTCGCCATGGTGTTCATGTCGGGCGAGGTCGACATCTCGGTCGGCTCGCTGATGGCGGCGGTGGCGATCCCGCTGATCGAGGTGATGAACGCCACCGGCTCGCTGGCGCTCGGCATCGGTGCGGCGCTGCTGCTGGGGTTGGTCATCGGCACGGTCAACGGGCTGCTGGCGGCCTATGCCGGCATCAACTCGCTGATCGTCACCCTGGGGACCCTGTTCATCGTCCGCGGCGGCGTCTACCTCTACACCGGCAAGCAGGCGATCCCGGACAAGGTGTACCTGGAGAGCTTCTTCCAGATCGGCAACGAGACCCTGCTCGGCATCCTCCCCTATTCGGCCCTGATCGCGTTCGCGCTGGTCGCGGTCTTCGCCTATGTGATGGGCTGGCGCCGGTTCGGCCGTCAGGTCTACGCGGTCGGCAGCAGCGCGGCGGTGGCCCGGCTGGCCGGGTTCGACACCCGGCGGGTCAAGTTCATCTGTTTCGTGCTGTCGTCGCTGCTGGCGACGCTCGCCGGCGTGCTGCTCGCGTCGCGCGTCGGGTCGGCGGTGCATGTCGCCGGGCTGAACTTCGAGTTCCAGGTGGTGGCGGCGGTGGTGCTGGGCGGCGTCAGCCTCGCCGGCGGGATCGGCACCATCGCCGGCATGGCGCTGGGGGTGCTGATCCTCGCCTTCGTCGCCAACGGGCTCGGCATGCTCGATTTCCCGACCGAGTGGCAGCTGGTTATCACCGGCGCCGTCATTGTTGCCGCCGTCGCCATCGACGAAGCCAAGCGCCGCCGGGCGGCGTTGACCGCCTAGAGCAGCCTGCGTCCGAACGGACGCAGATAAGCTGCTCTAGGACGTTGGAATCGATCAACGTACCTCCGATCGGACGAGTCCGTCCGATCGGAGGTTGATCTAGACCAGGAGGACCGCATGCCACGCCTGCAGGACAAGATCGCCGTCATAACCGGCGCCGCGGACGGGATCGGCAAGGCTATCGCCGAGGGGATGGCGCGCGAGGGGGCGACAGTCGTCCTCGGCGATATCCAGGACGACAAGGGCAAGGTGGTGGCCGCGACCATCGCCGCGGCCGGCGGAAAGGCGCACTACCGCCATTGCGACGTCGGCGAGGACGCCGACATCGCAGCCCTGGTCGCCGCCGCCGTCGACGGGCACGGCCGGATCGACGTGCTGGTCAACAACGCGGCGATCGCCATCGGCGGCAGGCCGGTCTACGAGATGACCGACGAGGAGTGGCACCGGCTGATCGCCATCAACCTGACCAGCGTCTTCCGCGGCTGCAAACATGCGCTGCCCCACATGATCCGGCAGAAGGCGGGCGCGATCGTCAACATGGCGTCGGCGCAGGGCCACATCGGGCTCGACGGCTGGACCGCCTATGCCGGCGCCAAGGGCGCGGTGATGGCGATGACCCGGCAGATGGCGGTGGAATTCGGCCCGCACAACGTCCGGGTCAACTCGATCTCGCCAGGGACCATCGCGACGCCGATGAACGTGAAGATCGTCAGCGAGCTGGGCGACAACATCGCCCGCGCCTGGGTGAAGATGCATCCGATCGGCCGCATCGGGCTGCCGGAGGAGATCGCCGAGGCCGCGATCTACCTGGCCAGCGACGCCGCCGGCTTCACCACCGGCATCGACCTGCGTGTCGACGGCGGGCTGACCGCCGCCCCCCGCTTCGTGCCCGACCTTGTGTAGGGCCGCCGGATGCGCTTCGTGAGGCATCAATGACGCTGCCCCCTCGGCCCCACGCCGCCCTGCCCGAGAGCATGGTGAAGCCGAACCGCCCGGCGTTCGAGAGCGTCGCGGCGCTGGCGGCCAGGGTCGGTGCCGGCGATACCGTCTCGGTCGGCGGCCACCATTTCGCGCGGCTTCCGATCGCCCTCCTGCGCGCGGTCGCCGCAGGGCCGGCCAAGCGACTGCGCTTCCTGTCCTGGGCGGGCGGGCTGCCGCTGGAGATGCTGCTGGAGGCGGGCGCGGTCGCCTCGGCCGAGATCTGCTTCTCCAGCCTCGACATCTTCGGGCTCGCGCCCCGCTTCCGCGCCGCGGTCGAGTCCGGGTCGCTGCCGGTCACCGACTGGAACGCGCTGGCGCTGATCCAGGCGCTGCGCGCCGCCCAGCAGAACCTGCCGTTCATGCCGTCGCAGCTCCCGGCCGGCTCCAGCCTGATGGAGCAGCTGCCGGAGATCCGCGCATTCACCGACCCGGCGACCGGGATCGAGGTGGCGCTGGTCCCCGCGCGCCGGATCGACGCGCTGCTGCTGCACGCGCCGCGCGCCGACGAGGACGGCAACGTCCAGATCGTCGGCGCCAAGGCGCTCGACCTCGCCCAGGCCGGGGCGGCGCGCAAGGTGCTGGTCACCGTCGAGGAGGTGGTACCGCGCGGCGGGCTGCCCGCAGCCGGCCGGCAGACGGTGCTGACCCGCAACCAGGTGACGGCGATCGCGGTCGCGCCGGGCGGCGCGTACCCCACCTCCTGCCTGCCGTTCTACGTCACCGACTACGCCCGCATCGCCGACGTCCTCGCCGACCCGGCCGCCGGCCTCGCCGAGGCGCTGGCGCCGCCGGCGGCGGTGCCGCAGCATCTGCGGCAGGCGGCGCGGGTACCGGCGCGGGCGATTGTCCCCGGCGCGCTCGCACCGCCGTCCGCGCCGGCCGACGCGCCGGCGACCGTCGACGAGCTGATGGCGATCCGGCTGGCCCGGACCCTCGGCAACGACGATTTCGCCTCCGCCGGCGCAGTGTCGCCGCTGGCCAACGTCGCCTATCGCCTGGCCAAGGCGACGCATGCTCCGGATCTGCTGATCGCGACCATGAGCTGCGGCCATGTCGACATTCAGCCCGGCGTCATGAGCCTGAGCCTGCTGGAATCGATGGACGCGCAGACCGCCGCCGCCCACGCCGGCGGCGACGAGACCTATTCCGCCTATTACCAGGCCGGCGCTGTCACCTGCGAGATCATCGCCGCCGCCCAGATCGACGCCCGCGGCCGGGTCAACAACATCGCGCTGCGCAAGCCGAACGGGGGGCTGCTCCGCTTGCCCGGCCAGGGCGGGATGGCCGATGTCGCCAACATGCACCGCGATTTCATCGTCTACGTGCCGCGCCACACGCCGATGTCGCTGGTCGAGAGCGTCGACCTCGCCAGTTCCGCCCGCGGTGTGCTTGCGCCAGACGACCGCCGCCGCCACGGCTGGCGGCCGGGCAAGGTCCAGCTGCTGACCAACCTTTGCGTCTTCACCCTCGATCCGGCGCAGGGCCTGGTGGTCACCGAGACCATGCCCGGCGTCGCCCGCGACGAGATCGTGCAGCAGACCGGCTTTGAAACCCACTTTGCCGAGCACTGCGCGGAGATGCCGCCGCCGACGCCGGACGAGCTGCAGGTGCTGCGCCGCGACATCGACCCGCTAGGGCTGCGCCGCCTCGAGTTCGTCGGCGCCCGGGATCGCACGGCGCTGATCCAGGAGATCATCGCGCGCGATCGCGCGGTTCTGGAACGCCTTGCCCTGGAGTCGTCGTCGCGGGACGAGCCTGAGCATCACGTTGACGGGGCTCAGGCGCTGCAATGACCCCCATCCTTCCCATCTCTGTTGCCCGGGTCTTTGTCGACGGCATCTTCTCCGAGCCGCGAATCGCGCATCCGGAGGGCGTCGCCGTTCATCCCGACGGTTCGATCTGGTGCGGGACCGAAACCGGAGACCTGCTGCGGGTCGAGGCCGACGGCTCCGCCGTGCGCCGGATGGCTTCGACCGGCGGTTTCCTGCTCGGACTCGCCTTCGACGGCGCCGGCAACGCCTTCGTCTGCGATCTGCGCCATGCCGCCATCTTCCGCTACGACGCCGCCACCGGCGGCATCGAGCGCTTCGCCGACGCCGGCATCGGGACACCGAACTATCCGGTGGTCGACGAGGCGCGCGGCTGGCTCTACGTCTCCGACAGCCACCGGTTCGGCGTCCCCGGCGGCGGCGTCTACCGCTACGACCTGTCCACCGGCCAGGGCGGCCAGTGGTACAGCGAGCCGATGGAGTTCGCCAACGGCATGGCGATGGCGCCCGACCGCTCCGGCCTCTACGTGGTTGAAAGCACGGCCAGTCGGGTCGCCCTCGTGCCGATCGCGGCGGACGGCAGTCCCGGCCGGGCCGAAATCGCCGTCGAAGGCGTCGTCCAAGTGCCCGACGGCCTCGCCTTCGCACCGGATGGCACCCTCTACATCTCCTGCTACGAGCCGAGCCGGATCTGGCGCAAGCGGTCGGACGGGCCGCTGGAGCTGCTGATCGAGGACCCGAACGCGACGGTGCTGGCGCACCCGACCAACATCGCCCTGAAGGGCGATCGGCTCTACACCAGCAATCTCGGGCGCTGGCACCTCAGCGTGATCGAGCTTGGCTAGTACGGCGTGACCAGCGTCTTGATCGTCGGCACCCGGCCGTCGATCAACGCCCGATAGGCCTCCGGCACTGCGTCCAGTCCGATCGGCGTGCCGGCGAGCGCGCGCAGCTGCGGCGCCAGCGAACCCAGCAGCGGAAGAACATCGTGCAGCTCGCTCCGGAACGAGGCGCAGCCAAGCCAGTCGATCTCACCCTCGACGATGCGGTTCAGGTCCATTTCTACCCGGCCGTGGAAGATGCCGACCGAGGCCACGCGCCCACCCGGTGCCATCTGCGCCAGCAGCCGGTCGGCGGCTGCTGCGCTGCCGGTGGTCTCGATCGCCAGCTCCGGCGCCGCCCCGATCGCCCCGGCCAGGTCGTCCAGCTCCGCCGCCTTCGCCTCGCAGACCCGCGTCACCAGCGTCAGCCGCTGCTGGTTGCGGTCGGCGACGAACACCGGCCCCAGCCAGCGGTGGGTCAGCAGCAGCGCGGCCAGCGCGCCGATCGCGCCGGCGCCGGTGATCGCCACCGCCTGCCCGGGCTGCGGCGCCAGTCGATTCACCACATGGGCCGCGACGGCCAGCGGCTCGGCCATTGCGGCAGCCAACGGATCGACGCGTGCATCGGGCAGGGCCAGCACCTGGGCGCCCGGCAGGCGCACCAGCGATGCGAAGCCGCCGTCGTTCACCTCGCCGACATAACCGATCGACCGGCAAAGATGGGGCCGCCCGCCCGCGCACGGGCCGCAGGCGCCGCAGGCTACCCGCGAGTCCGCCACCACCCGCTGCCCGGCCACAAGGCCCGCCTCCGGCCCCGCCGCGATCACCGTGCCGCAGAACTCGTGGCCCGGCACGGTCGGCAGCCGGCTGATCCACTGCCCGGTTCGGAAATTGTGCAGGTCCGAGCCGCAGATGCCCGCCGCCTCCACCCGCACCAGCACCTCGGCCGGCCCCGGCGCGCCCGGCTCGACGATCTCTTCGACCCGCAGGTCGCCGACCCCGTGCAGCCTCACCGCTTTCATCGCCACCTCGTTTCCGATTGCCGGACCCCTCGCCCGCCGGTCACGGGATCAGCCCCAGCCGGCGCGCCGCGGTCACCTGGTAGAGACGGTCTCCGTAGACCCTCTGCTCCTCGCGCGCGGAGAAGGCGTAGCTGAGGTCGTGCTCGTCGTCGGAGGCGCAGGCTGCGGCAGCGATCTCCGGCCAGCCCGGACAGGGCAGCCGGCGCATCGCCTCGAACGCCGCCTCGTCCGGCAGGGGCGGCATACCGATCTTCGGATAGACGGAAGCCACCGCCTGCCAGAAATAGCGCAGCATCGGGTCGTCGCAGCCGTTGCCCCGGACCAGTCTCACCCAATGCGCCCCGGTCACCGCATGCACCGCCTCGAAAGTCATCGTCGCCGCCATGAGCCTGAGCGAGGCCGCGGCCACCCTGGCCAGTCCGTCGCCGCGCACGTCGAGCCAGTCGACCACCGGTGCAAATTCCGGCAGATCGGCCGTCGCCCGCATCCAGTGCCAGAGCAGGTGGGAAGGGCTCTCCACGCGCTGGAACGCGTCGATGTCACGCATCCGCGCCAGTACGTCGGCCGGGTCCGCAGTCTGCGACGGGGCGTCGCCGGCGGGGCGCAGCGGCAGGTAGGCGCAGCAGAGATAGGCGAGCCCGATCGCCGTCTCGTCCGAATCGCCGCGTAGCGCGGCATAGGCAAGCCGCATCAGGCTGTGCAGCGCGCTTGCCGCGATCCCCGGCACCAGGGCGGGCAGCCATGCCGCCAGTGCACCGCGTTGCCCGAGACGCCTGACTTCACCGGCGAAGAAGCTGCGATAGTCCGCCTCACGGGCGCGCTCGCCGAGATGGTCGCGCCAGTTGCCGTCGTCGATCGGGGCGACCGGCGGCGGCACCGCCACCAGGCCGTTGGCGTCGCGGTAGGTCGCGAAATACGTCGCCAGCCGGTCGTCTTCGGCGCCGAGTGCGTGCAGGGCGTGCAGCACCATCGGCAGGTGGTTGGCCAGCAGATGCGGGAACTCGACACTGAACGTGCCTGCCTGTGCGATCCGCTGCGACACGCTGGTGCCGCTGCCGTGCCGTGCCGCAGCTGTTGATGCCATCACACCGATCCTTTCGCCGAGGCCGCCTACATCAGCACCGCGGTCGGTCGGATGCAAGGCCGGGGCCGACCGACCGGCGTGTCCGGCGATCGATGCCGAAACGATACGAAAATCATCGACCGACGCACCCCGGCTGATGGATAGTCATGGCCGTGGCGGCAGAGGGACGCGTCCGACGGGCCGCGCCGCCCGGGAGGACCATGACCATGCCCGACAACGCGGGAGCGGCAGGCTCGCTGCTGCAACGCTTCGGACGCCGGCTGCGGATCGGCATGGTCGGCGGCGGCAGCGATTCGATCATCGGCGCCACCCACCGCTATGCCTTCCGCGCCGACGGACTCTATGAGCTTGCCGCCGGCTGCCTGTCGGTCGATCCGGCGATCGCGCTCGCCTCGGCGCAGGCGGAACTGCTGCCGCCCGAGCGCAGCTATACCGACTACCGGATGATGGCCTCGGCCGAGGCGGCGCGTGCGGATGGTATCGATGTCGTCTGCATCTGCACCCCGCCCGACCTGCATGCGGACATCGCGAAGGCGTTCCTGGCCCAGGGCATCGACGTGATCTGCGAGAAGCCGATGACCGCGACGCTGGCCCAGGCGCTCGACCTCGCCGAGGCGGTCCGGTCGAGCGGGCGGGCCTTCCTGCTCACCCATTGCTACACCGGCTACCCGATGGTCCGCCAGGCACGCGCCATGGTCCGCGACGGTGCGCTCGGGCAGGTCCGGCTGGTCGAAGCCGATTTCATGAACGGTGCGTTCCTGAGCGAAGAGCCGGATCCGGCACGCAAGCACTGGCGGTTTCGGCCGCAAGTGATGGGCGCCGCCTCGATCCTGGGCGAGGTCGGCAGCCATGCGGTCAACATGGCGGCCTACGTCTCCGGGCTGGCGGTGACCGCCGTCTCGGCCGACCTGACGATCTTCGTTCCCGGCCGCGAAACCTATGACGACGGCCGCTTCAACCTGTGCTTCAGCGACGGCGGGCTCGGCCGGATGTGGATCAGCTTCGTCGCCGCCGGGATCGAGCATGGCTTCACCTTCCGCGTGTTCGGCGACAGGGGGAGCCTGCACTGGAACCAGGAGCAGCCCGAGCTGCTGATCCATCGCCCGGCTGGGGGCGGGTATCACGCCATCACCCCTGGCCACGACTGGCTGACACCCGCCGGCCTGCATGCCGGCCGGATCCGTGGCGGCCATCCGGAGGGCTACCTGATGGCGTTCGCCAACCTGTACCGCGACTTCGCCCATGTGCTGGTCGCCCGCCGCCTTGGCCAGCCCATCGACCCGCTGTGGACCGATCTGCCGACGGTCGACGACGGGGTCGCTACGATGCGATTCCACGAGGCGACGGTGGCGTCCAGCGCGGCCGACGGTCGCTGGACCGAGCTGTGACCCGCGCCACCCTTGTTCCGAAAGGCAACCGCTCCATGACCCCGTCCCCCGTCGGCATCGGTATGCTCGGTGCCGGATTCATCGGCCAGATGCATGCGCTTGCCTTCTCGTCGGTGCGCCACAGCCGGCTGGCCGACCGCGTGCCGGTCGAGCTGGAACTGCTGGCCGAGACGAACGCCGACCTGCGGAGCGAGGTCGCAGACCGCTACGGCTGGCGGAGGACCACCGACGACTGGAACGAAGTGGTCGCAGACCCGGGCATCGACCTGTTCATCAACTCCGGACCGAACGATGCCCACCGCGCGCCGACCATCGCCGCGGCCGGGGCCGGCAAGCACCTGTTCTCGGAGAAGCCGCTCGCCCGCAACGCCGACGAGGCCTACGACATCTGGCAGGCTGCGGCGCGAGCCGGCGTGCTGCACATGTGCGCCTTCCTGCACCGCTCGATCCCGGCGCTCAGGCTGGCGCGCGAGATGATCGAGGCGGGCGAACTCGGCACGATCCGGCACTACCGGTCGAGTTTCCTGATGGACATGGTGCAGCCCGGGGAGGCGCTCACCTGGCGGTTCGACCGCGACGTCGCCGGCGGCGGCGCCTCCGGCGACCTGGGCTCGCACCACATCGACGTCTGCCGTTTCCTGGTCGGCGAGGTGGCGGAGCTGAGCGCGATGGCCAAGAGCTGGCGCCGCGACTCCGCCGGCCGGGTCGCCAACGTCAACGACGACTGGTGCGCCGCGGTGTGCACGCTGGAGCGCGATGCGACCGCCCTGTTCGAGGCGACCCGCTCGGACGAACCGCACACCATGACCTCGACGATCGAGGTGGACGGCACCAAGGGCTCGATTCGCTTCGACATGGTGCGGTTCAACGAACTCGAGTGGCGCGCGCCCGGCAAGGGCCCGCAGCGGATGATGGCGCTGGCGCCGGGTCATCCCTATGCCGAGTTCTTCCTGCCGGGCGGCATCCAGGGCAGCCACGCCCACAGCTGGATCGACTGCTTCACCTTCCAGGCCCATCAGATGCTGACAGCGATGGCGGAGAAGCGCGCGCTGCATCCGATGGCAGCGACGTTCGAGGACGGCTATCGGGTGGCCGAGGTGGTAGACACCATTCTGCGCGCGGCCGAGAGCGGCCGGCGGGAGGAGGTGCGCTACCGCGCTGCGTGATGGCGGAAACGTTTCGTTCGAGGAATCGCTCGGGCGGAAAATGGCGTCGTCCGCTCCGTTTTTCTGTTTTGCATTCCGAGCGGGGCGACCCTAGGGTGAACCGTCCGTGGCACGCGAAGGCTCCGCCGACACCGGCGGCAACAACACCGCACAATCCGGACTTCACAGCCAGAACGGGGGAGGAAACCTATGTCTACTGGAACACGTTGGTTGGCGGCCGCGGCAGCGGCGACGGTCGTGGGCGCGACCGCGTTGTCGCAGGCCCAGGCCCAGGAGCTGACCATCAACTACGTCATGCACTCGTCGACCTCGAACACCTTCTGGGCGGCAGTGAACCGCGGCTTCATGGAAGCGTGCGAGCAGATCCAGGCCGACTGCCAGATGCTGGTGCTGCGCAACGACGGCGATCTGCAGGAGCAACTCACCAACTTCAACGCCTCGGTCGCGCAGGGCGTCGACGGCATCATCACCACCCTGGTCGACGACACGATCTTCGACGAGCACGTGCAGGCGGCGCTCGATGCCGGCATCCCGGTGCTGGCGGCCAATGTCGACGACACCGAGGGCGCGGCCGGCAACCCGCGGCTCTCCTTCATCGGCCAGGATCTCGAGATCGCCGGCTACGAGCTCGCCCAAGGCCTGTCCGAACAGTTCCCGGCCGACGGACCGATCCATGTGGTGATCGGCGTCGCCGACTTCTCGCAGAGCTGGGCGACCCAGCGCGGCAACGGCGTCGAAAGGTTCATGCAGGATTACGCGGCCGAGAATCCGGATCGCGAGGTCACCTACGAGAAGATCGAGAGCGGGCTCGACCTGTCGGTGGTCGGCAGCCGCGTCGCGGCCTATGTGCAGTCGCGGCCGGAGACGTCGGCTTATTTCGACGTCGGCTACTGGCACGCCGGCGCCGCCGCTGCGCTCCGCGACATCGGCCGGGAGCCAGGCGATGTACTGCTGGCCGGCTTCGACCTGGTGCCTGTCGTGCTGGACGAAATGGACGCGGGATACATCCAGCTGACCGTCGACCAGCAGCCCTACCTGCAGGGCTTCCTGCCGGTGATGCAGCTGTACCTGATGAAGAAATACGGGCTCAGCCCGTGGGACGTGAACACGGGCAAGGCCCTGATCGGTCCTGACGACGTGGCCACGGTGCGCACCTTCGCTGACGAAGGCGTCCGCTAGGCCTGCAATCCTGCACGGCGGCGCAGCCGCCGTGCAGGTCTTTCCTGGGGCCGGGGTGCCCTGGGCCGTTCCAGCGACGAGGCGCATAGATGAGCGTAAGCACGAACAAGTCGGTCGGCCGGGCGCAGGCGACCGGGTTCAGGGCGACGGTAAAGGCGCTGCTGTCGCGCCCCGAATTCAGCGCCCTGCTGATGGCGATCGCGGTCGTCATCGGGTTCCAGATCTGGACCGAAGGCAGCTTCGTCTCGATCCAGAACATGAAGGTGGTGCTGCCGCTCCTGCCGGAACTCGGCATCGTCGCGCTGGGCGTGGTGATCCTGATGATCGCCGGCGAGTTCGATCTGTCGGTCGGCTCGGTGTTCGCGCTGGTCCCGATGTTCGGCCACATCCTGATGACCCGCTGGGGCTTCGACCCCTGGGCCGGACTGCTCATCAGCCTGGCCGGCGGCGCCGCCATCGGCTGGGTCAACGGGATGATCACACTCAGGTTCGGCATCCCGTCGTTCATCGCCACCCTGGGCATGTTCTATCTCGCCCGCAGCCTCGCGGTCGTCCTGGTCGGCGGGTTCCCGCCGCCGATGCCCGACATGCCGGGGCAGCTCGACCTGTTCGTCTACAATTTCGGCTCGTTCCGGGCCTCGCTGATCTGGTATGCGGGCATCGCCATCATCCTCGCCTTCGTGCTGCACAAGTCCAACTTCGGCAACTGGATCTTCGCCACCGGCGGCCAGCGGATCGCGGCGCAGGACATGGGCATCAACGTGCGCCGGATGAAGATGATCTGCTTCATGCTGTGCTCCTTCCTTGCCGGGTTTGCCGGCACGCTGCAGACCTACCGCCTGAAGTCGCCGCTGCCCAACATCGGCACCGGTCTGGAGCTGGAGGCGATCGCCGCGGCGGTGATCGGCGGGGCGCTGCTCACCGGTGGCGTCGGCTCGATCATGGGCGCGGTGATCGGCGCCTTCCTGATCCGCGCGATCGACAACGGTCTCGCCATGTCACGGGTCAACGGCGAGTGGTTCCGCGCCTTCCTGGGCATCCTGCTGGTGCTGGCCGTGATCATCAACATCGACATCCGCCGGCGGGCCAGCAACATGAAGGTCCAGTAGCATGGCACAACAGGCAGCCGCCGAGCCCGCTCCCTCCGCCACCACCGACGTGCCCGTCGTTCGCGCTGTCGGCCTGGACAAATGGTACAAGGGCGTGCACGCCCTGAAGAACGTGGACCTCGACGTCTACGATTCCGAGGTGATCGGGCTGGTCGGTGACAACGGCGCCGGCAAGTCGACCCTGATCAAGATCCTGTCCGGCAGCCACGCGCCGGACCGGGGCGAGATCTATTTCCAGGGCCGCAAGGTAAACCTGACCTCGACCCGGGTCGCGATGGACCTCGGCATCGAGACCATCTACCAGCACACCGCGATGGTGCCGCAGATGTCGATCGCGCGAAACATCTTCATCGGCCGGGAGCCGGTGAAGTTCGCCATCGGCCGCTTCGGCCTGCTCGACGAAGCCAAGATGGCGCAGGAGGCGATGGAGGCGCTCGAAGGTGTCGAGTTGCACCTGCGTTCGGCCAGCACACCGGTCGACGAGCTGTCGGGCGGCGAGCGCCAGGGGGTCGCCATCGCGCGCGCGATGTACTTCAAGACCAAGCTGCTGATTCTCGACGAACCGACCAACCACCTCTCGGTCAAGGAGACCGACAAGGTGCTGCGCTTCGTGCAGAACCTGAAGACCCAGGGCATCACCTCGATCTTCATCACCCACAACCTGCACCACGTCTATCCGATCGCCGACCGGCTGGTGGTGATGGCGCGCGGCGAGAAGATCGCCGACATGAAGCGGTCGGAAACCTCGATCGAAGCGCTGACGGACATGATCATCTGAGGCCGCCGAGGCGGCGCGCGGCGTCAGCCCTCGCCAGCCTCGCCAAAGGCACGCTCCAGCCGCCAGATCCGCTTGGCGCCGAAGCCGCGAATGTCGTGTTCGCCCCGGTCCGTCAGCTCGAACTCGTTGCTGATCAGGGCGTGGGTATCCGCGCTGACCAGAATCTCCATCGGGCCGCACAGGGGCTCGAGGCGGGCGGCCAGGTTCACGCCGGGACCGAAGATGTCGTAGACGTATTTCTGCACCCCCACGATCGACCCGATCACCGACCCCGAGCTGATGCCGATCCGGCAAAGCCACTCGAATTCGCTCGCCTGGTTGCGGCGTTTGAGGTAGCGCACGAACAGGAGGGCAGCGCGGGCGATGCTGCGCGCATGGTCCGGGTTCGGCTCCGGCAGGCCCGACACGGCCAGATAGGCATCGCCGATCGTTTTCAGCCGCTCGCAGCCGAACTGCTCGACGATCCGGTCGAAGGCGGTGAAAATGTCGTTCAGCTCTGCGATCAGCTTGGTCGGCTCGTGGGCGATCGACATGCGGGTGAAGCCGACGAAATCGAGCATCAGCACGGTCGCCTCGTCGAAGCGCTGCGGCGTGGTGACGCCGAACTGCTTCCACTCCTGGTAGACCGAGGGCGGCATGATGTTGAGGAGCAGCTTCTCGACCCGTTCCTTCTCCTTGCGCAGGTCGCGGTTCTGCCGCTCGATCATCTTCGAATAGGACTCGATCATGTATTCGAGTTCCTTGATCTTCGAGATGTTCTGACACTGGACCATGATCGCGCCATCGCTGCCGCCCTCGGCGGCCACCAGTTCGACAGCGAGCGAGATCGCCTTGCGCTTCGGCTTCACCTCCATCTCGCATTTCCAGCTGCGGTCCTCGGACAAGCGGGCCGAAAGCGCCGCGTGATCGAGGCCGGGCATCATCTGATCGAGCGCCGCACCGTCGTGCACGCCGGGAAACCATGCGGCGAACATCGGATTGTGCATGACGACCTGCAGTGAATCCGGCCGCGCGACCGCCAGCCCGATTCCGATCGAATCCAGCAGCAGCGCCCGGAAGCGATCCATGTTCAGGGTGGCCGGGGTCTGGTCGGAATCGGTTTCGGGCTCCGCGCCGGGCACGGTATCGGTCACGGCTGGTGTGCGATCACGAGGCCGGACTTCGAGCGGATATGATCCACGACGGTATCGATGTCGGCAGGTTGGAATTCGTACTCGACCAGGGTTTCCCTCAGCAGCCGCGTCATCTCGTCGAACGCCGCCCGGTCGATGCTGTAGGGAGCATGCACCCGGCGCAGCACGTCGTCGGCGTAGCTGGCCGGGCCGCCCATCACCGAGGCGACGAACTTGGTCTGATGGTCGACCAGCCGGCGCATGTCGATATCGTCGAAATACGGTCCGGTCAGGTCGGACTCCAGCACCTTGTCGTAGAACGACATCACGATCTTGCTGATGCTGGCGAAACCGCCGTACTTCTCGAACAGGCTGACCGCCATACCCTTCCCCCGCGGTGTCACCACTTAGACATGGTGCCCCCGGGATCGCAAGACCGAGTACGCAACGACGTCCGGACCAGGCGGCGGCAGGGCCTCTACTGCGCCTCGATCACGCCGCACGCGATCCGGTCGCCGGAGTTGCCGGAGGGTTGGCTCGCATAGTCGTCGGCGCCGGCATGTATGACGACCGCCGAGCCGTCGTCGTCGAACACCGTGTTCTCGGCGTCGGCATCGAGGCTGATCCGATCGTTGAAGAACTCGACCGCGACGGTGCCGTCCTCGCCGGCCAGCAGGTTCGGCAGATCGCCGGGATGCGGACCGTCCGGCGCCATCAGCCCGTGGGCGTGGCCAAGCGCGAGGTGCTCGCCCGCGGACTCGAAGTCCGGAGCGGAGCAATCGCCCGTCTCGTGGATGTGGATGGCGTGCACGCCCGCCGTCAGCCCTTCGGCCGAGATGGTGATCAGCACGACCCCGGATTCGCTTTCGGTGAAGCTGACCGAGCCGATCGTGGCGCCCGCGCTGTCGACCAGGGTCGCCGTGGCCTCGGCGGCGGCGAGGCCCGGCAGGGTCGCGAGTGCGGCGGCGCAGATCAGGGGTCGGATGAGCGGCATGGCTGAACTCCATTGCGATGGTCGCGATTGGCCGGGCTCTTGACCCGCCCTCGTCGGCGAAACTCGTTCCGGCCAGGTACGTTCCCACGTCCCGCAGCCAGTGCCTACGGCCGATGGAGCGAAGCCCGCCGCTGATGTTAGGCTCGCGCTTCGAGTCCCGACCGGGTGGTGCCAGTGGAATTCCGGATCGCAGATACCTTTACCGACAGCCTGGCGCGCCTCTCCGCCCAGGAACAGAAGGCAGTGAAGACCACTGCCTTCGACCTGCAGCTGAATCCGGCCAACCCGGCGATGCGCTTGCACCGGATCGATCGCAGCAGGGATTCCAACTTCTGGTCGATCAAAGTCACCCTCGACATCCGCATCATCGTCCATCGAACAGCCGACAGCCTGTTGCTGTGCTACGCCGGCCACCACGACGATGCCTACCGCTGGGCGGTGAACCGCAAGATCGAACGCCACCCGAAGACCGGGGCGGCCCAGCTCGTCGAGGTGCGCGAGCGGGTGGAGGAGGAGGCACCGCGCGAGGGTTGGGTCCAGCCGCAGCCGACCGGGCACCCGGCGATTTTCGCCGCAGTGGCTCCGGAGGATCTGCTGCGCTACGGCGTGCCCGAGGAATGGCTGGACGACGTGCGGGCGGCAACCGAGGAGAGCCTGCTCGACCTGGTCGACCACCTGCCGCAAGAGGCCGGCGAGGCCTTGCTCGAACTGGCCACCGGCGGCACGCCGGACGCGGTTGCGACGGCGGCGTCGGAGGCCGATCCGTTCCGGCACCCGGACGCCGAGCGTCGTTTCCGCACCGTGGAAGGGGCAAAGGCGCTGGAGCGCGCGCTCGACTATCCTTGGGAGCGGTGGGCGCTGTTTCTCCACCCGTCCCAGCGCCAACTGGTCGAGGCCAGTTACGACGGCCCGGCACGCGTGTCCGGCTCCGCCGGCACCGGCAAGACGGTGGTCGCCCTGCACCGCGCCGTCCACCTCGCCCGCAGCCACCCGGAGGCCCGCGTGTTGCTGACCACCTTCTGGCGCACTCTGGCAGACGCCTCCTCGGTCAAGCTGGACCGTCTGGTCGGCAACGAGCCCGAGATCCGGCAGCGGATCGTCGCCCGCTCGCTCAATGACATCTGCCGAGAACTCTACACCGAGCATTTCGGCACGCCGGTCATCGCGTCCGGCGGCCAATTGCGCGAACTGCTGACCGAAGCGACCCAGCTGGTCGAGGACCGCACCTTCGGGCTGTCGCTGGTGATGGACGAATGGGAGGGAGTGGTCGAGGCATTCCAGCTGCGTTCCTGGTCCACCTATCGCGACGCACCGCGCCTGGGCAGGGCCGCCCCGATCGGCATGGCGCAGCGGACGAAGCTGTGGGAGATTTTCGCCTGGGTGCTCGATGCATTGGCCCGGCGTGGTCTGGTGACTCAATCGCAGATGTTCGGCAGCCTCACCGACCATTTCGCCGGCGGGGCGCGGTCGCCCTTCGCCTTCGTCGTCGCGGACGAGGCCCAGGACATCGGCATCGCCGCCCTGCGCTTCCTGGCCGCGATCGGGCAGACCCGCCCCGACAGCCTGTTCTTCACCGGCGACCTCGGCCAGCGGATCTTCCGCCAACCCTTCCCCTGGTCGGCGCTCGGCATCGACCTTCGCGGGCGCACTCACGCGCTGCGGATCAGCTACCGCACTTCGCACCAGATCCGGCGCACAGCCGACCGCCTGCTGCCCGACGTACTGACCGACGCCGACGGCTTCTCCGACATCCGCTCCACCACCGTCTCCAGCTTCAACGGCCCTGCCCCGGTGACAGTGATCTGCGCCGATGCCGAGGCCGAGATCGCCACCGTTTCCGGCTGGCTGCGGGGTCTCCGGCCCGGGGTGCCGCCGCAGGAGATTGCGGTCTTCGTCCGTTCCCATGAGCAGCTGGACCGGGCGCGGCGGGCGCTGGATGCGGCCGGGCTGCAGGCATCCGAGCTCACCGACAGCGTCGAGCCCAAACCCGGTGCGGTGTCGATCGGGCCAATGCATCTGGCCAAGGGGCTGGAGTTCAAGGCGGTGGCGGTGATGGCGTGCGACGAGGACATCGTGCCGCTGCGCTCGCGGGTCGAGACCGTCGGCGACACCTCCGACCTCGAGGACGTCTACACCACCGAGCGCCACCTGCTTTACGTCGCCTGCACCCGCGCCCGCGACCACCTGCTGCTGACCGGCGTCGCGCCGGGCTCGGCCTATCTGGCGGAGATCGAAGGATGAGCCTGCTGGAGATCTGCGTCGATACCGCCGACGGGCTTGCCGCCGCCATCGCCGGCGGGGCCGACCGCATCGAATTGTGCTCGGCGCTCTCGATCGGCGGGCTCACCCCGCCGCCGTCGCTGATCGCGCTCGCCGCAGGCGCAAGCGTCCCGGTGTTCGCCATGGTCCGGCCGCGCGACGGCGATTTTGTCTATACAAGAGCCGAGGCGGAGCAGATGCATGCCGACCTCGCCGCCCTGCGTGGGGCCGGCGGCATGCTCCGCGGCTTCGTCACCGGCGCCAACCGCACCGACGGCGGTCTCGACGCCGACCTGCTCGGCCCGCTGCTCGCCGCCCGTGGCCGGCTGTCGGCCACCCTGCACCGCGCCTTCGACCTGGTACCCGATCCGATCGCCGCCCTGGAGCAGGCTGTGGACCTGGGCTTCGACCGGATCCTGACCTCCGGCCTCGCCCCGACCGCCGCCGAGGGCGCCGACCTCATCGCCGCCCTGGTCGCCCGCGCCGCCGGCCGCATCGTCGTCATGCCGGGCGGCGGCATCCGCCCCGAGGGTGCGCGCGACCTGGTCGCCCGCACCGGCGCGGTCGAGGTTCACGCCTCCGCCGCGGTCGACGGCCGCGCCTACGCCCCCGACGTGATCCGCTTCGAGTTCGCCGCCACACCCCGCGCCCGCGTCACCGACGAGGGCACCGTGCGGGCGCTGAAGGCGGCGCTGGCCTGTGTGCCTGCGAGCGCGTGACCTGGGCAGGCTCAGGAAATGAAGATCAAGGTGCGTTGAAACCCTCCGCCGCCCAGGCGACGTTGTCCAGGCAGAGCTCGGCTGAGCGAATCCGCCGCCGGCCGTGCAGCAGCTCGATCTCCTCCTCGTCGCCGACGATCAGGTCGCCCTCGACCCGGTATCGCCCCCAGGCGGTGGTGATCTGGGGGATGACCGCATCCACCCGGACCTGGGCGCCGACATAGCTCTCGATCCGCGAGAACATCCGCCCGTTGGGATAGAGGAAGATCTTCACGCTGTCGTTGTACTGGCCGCGCGTCCAGTCGATGCGCGCCGCCAGGTTCCGATCCAGGATGAGCTGGCCGGTGGTGACCGAATAGAGCAAGCCCGGCTCGCCCTGCATCTGCACGTAGGAATAGTCCGACTGCCAGAGGTAGACCTGGGACGACGCGAACGCTGTGGCGTCGGCGAAGACGGTCTCCGGCGACGGGTCGACCGGCACTTCCGATGTCGGCGTGTTGGGGGCGCCCGTCGTCGCCGGCGCCAATGCCAGCCGCGCCTCCCACGCCGCGTCCTCCGCCGCCCAGGTGGCGTCGCGCGCCGCGATCATCGCCGCCACGGTCGCCGGCGAGTCCGGGACGAAGTGATAGGTGGTGCCGTCGGAGCCGTCCGAGAATGCGGAGCCGAGCATCAGCTGCGGTCCGCCCAGCGCAAGCCTATAGTCCGTCGGCGCCGCGCACTCCGGGTCGAGCGTCAGCCTGTTCCCGTCACGGGCGAAAGTGCCGTCGGTGACCAGGGGCGCCGCCCCGTCCGCCGAGCTGGTGTAGGTGGCGACATAGCGGCCGTCGGCGAGGAAGGCGTAAGAGCTGCTGGCCTCCCAGGAGGCGTACATCCACTCGCCCTCCAAACCGTCCGGCAGCGGCAGCGGCCGCTCCGCCTGCTTTTCCAGCCAGCTGTTCTGGTAGCCGTCGGAGAGCCCAAGCCCGTTGTAATACGCCGTTCCCTGCTGGACGCCGCCGGCTCCCTCGGGAAAGCGCAGGCTGAGCGTGCCGTCGTCCGCGAGCTCCGCCTCCACCGCCATCGGCTCGCCGCGCAGGAAGCCGCGCGCGGCGATGCCGCCGGCACGGCGCTCGAGCAGCAGCGTCATGTCTCCGCCGACGAACTGGCCGGCCAGCGGATCGCCCGGCGTGGGCATCGCGGTGCGGCGGAGGAAGAGCGTGGTGCTGCCCAGATTGCCGCCGCTCAGGTTCAGCTGGCCGCCGTCCGGCACCTCGGCCCGATAGCCGATCGCCGCCGCGCCGTCGTCAGCCAGCACGAGCTGCCCGGGCACTGCATGCCAGCTGCCGGCATCGAGCGCCCCATCCCCAAGCCTACTGGTCTGCCGGCCGTCTGCGCCGAGGGTGAGCACCAGCCACTCCAGCCCCGACCGTCCCTCCCAGGTGCCGACGAACCAGGCAGCCGGGATCTCGCCCTCCGCCAGCGGCTCTACCCGCCGGTAGAGCCGGGTGTCGAGCCCCAGCTCGCCGCCGGCGAGGCGGAAGGCGTCGGCATTGATCCGCTCCAGCCGATAGCGCCGCTCCGGCTCGCCCTCCGCCGTGGTGCGCAGACGGTCGCCGTCCTCGGTCCAGTCGAGCGCGGTGGTCGTGCTTTCGCCGGTGCGGTGGTCGAACACCACCGCCAT
>JBHJOG010000133.1:0-20958 GCA_050329975.1 Alphaproteobacteria bacterium
TCGCCGGAGATGCGGATCGACACCTCGTCGCCGATCGCCGGCGCATAGAGGCCCAGGCCGAAGTCGGTGCGGCTGATCTGTGTTGTCGCGGTGAAGCCCAGGGTCAGCTGGTTGGTCATCGGATGCGGCGACAGGGTGTTGACGACCACGTCCAGCGTGACCGGCTGGGTCGTGCCGAGGATGGTCAGGTCGCCGGTGACCGCGAGGCTGTCCTCGCCGGTCTGCTCCACCTGGGTGCTGACGAAGGTGGCCACGGGGAAGGCCTCGACGTCGAAGAAGTCGGCCGAACGGAAGTGATCGTCGCGGCCCTCGAAACCGGTGTCGATGCTCGCGGTCTGGATCGTCACCTCGAGGCTCGAGGCGGTGGGATCGTCGGCGTCGACCACCAGCGTGCCCTCCCATTCGCCGAACGAGCCCTGGGTGATCGAGTAGCCCAGATGGTCGTATTCGAACAGGATCTGAGTGTGCGACTTGTCGAAGTCGAAAACCTCGGCCTGGGCGGGGGCAGCAAGGGCGAGGCTCAACGCGGTGGCCGAGGCCAGGGTAAGGGCCAGTTTCATCGTGTTCTCCTGATGTGTGATTTGCACAAGGCTGTCGGCCGGCGGACGAGTCGCCCTCAGATGGCCGATCTCATTCAAGAAGCGGACCGATCAGGGCGCACAGGGCACGCTGCCCTCCCTGTCGGACCGCGATGTGAACCGGTACATGCTCAGGCACGCGCCGGCAGCCGGCCCCGGTCGTGGGGCGCGGTATAGTCGATCGCCGGGCCTGCCGGCACGATGCGATGCGGATTGATCGTCGTATGACTGGTGTAGTAGTGGCCCTTGATGTGCTCGAGATCCACGGTGCCGGCAACGCCCGGCACCTGGTAGAGCTCGCGGGTATAGGCCCAGAGATTGGGATAGTCGACCAGCCGTCGGACATTGCACTTGAAGTGGCCGACATAGACCGGGTCGAACCGGACCAGCGTGGTGAACAGGCGCCAGTCGGCCTCGGTGATCCGGTCGCCGGCGACGTAGCGCTGCCGCGACAGCCGGTCCTCCAGCCAGTCCAGGGTCTCGAACAGCGGGCCAATGGCTTCGTCATAGGCCGACTGGGTGGTGGCGAAGCCGCACATGTAGACGCCGTTGTTGAGCGTCTCGTAGACCCGTTCGTTCACCGCGTCGATCTCGGCGCGTAGTTCGGCCGGGTAGAGGTCCAGGCCGGGGTTGCCGATGCCGGCGCCGAGGTGGTCGAAGGCGCTGTTGAAGATGCGCAGGATATCCGCCGACTCGTTGTTGACGATCGTCGCCGTCTGCTTGTCCCAGAGCACCGGCACCGTTACACGTCCGGTGAAGGCGGGGTCGGCCATGAGGTAGATGTCGCGCAGATAGCGGGCGCCGTTGACGCTGTCCGGGATCGCGCCGGGCGCATCGGTGAACTGCCACCCCTCGGCGCCCATGAAATAGTCGACGATGGAGACCGAGACCGCGTCCTCCAGCCGCTTCAGCACCCGTGCGATCAGCGTGCGGTGGGCCCAGGGGCAGGCGAGGGATACGTAGAGGTGGTAACGGCCGGCTTCCGCCGGGTAGGCACGCTTGCCCTCCGGGGCGCCGCTGCCATCGGGGGTGATCCAGTCGCGGAAGGTTGTGGTGGTCCGCTCGAACCGGCCGCCGCTCTTGTCGGTGTCGTACCACTTGTCGCGCCAGATGCCTTCGACCAGCAGTCCCATGGCCGTCTCCTGTCCTTAGTCGGCGCGCTCGGGTTAGGGGTGAACGTAAGAACGCACCTCCGGTTCGAATAGGCCGGCGAGCGGCAACGGATTGTTTCTGGATGGAAACGCTCAGCTGCGCCTGTTGACCAACAGCACGCCGGCGCAGATCACGGCAATCGCCAGCCAGACCCAGACGGCATGGGTTTCGCCGAACACGACCATGCCGGCGACGACGCCGGCAGCGGTGATGACATAGCTGATCTGGCTGAAATAGACCGGGCCGGCGATGCGAAGCAGCTCGAAGTAGAGCACGTAAATCACGCCGGCGACAGCGAAAATCCCGATCGTCGCCCAGTCTCCGTCATGCTCGACCGGCAGTGGCAGGTAGAGCGTGCCGGTAACCGCCATCGCCGGCAGCAGCAGCACGGCGGCTGCCGTCAGCATGCCGACCGCCAGCGTCATCGAACTGGCACCCGGCGGCCAGGCCGCGCTGCGAAAGATGTTCCCCAGGGCCAGGAACACCGGCATCGTCAGCCCGATCAGCAGCCAGTGCAGCGCCTCTGCGCTGGGCAGGCTGCTTTCCGGCAACAGGATCAGCAAGGTGCCGGCAAGCCCGATTGCGAGGCCCAGGGCCCGCAGCGTCTCGAACCGGTCCAGGCGCAGGCTCATCGCCACCGCATAGGTGCACAGCGGCGACAGTGCGAACAGGACGCCGGTGAGCCCGGTCCCGATGGGCGCGACGACGGTGAACGCCAGCGTGTTCGGCACCGCATTGGAGACCAGGCCGGCGATCAGGTAGTAGCGCAGGTAGCGTGGGCTGACGGTGACCGGCGTTCCTCGGGCAAGGGCGAAGATGCCGATGATGCAGGCGCCGCCGACGCAGTTCCAGAAGGCGAAGGCCGTCGCCGGCACGCCGTGCGAGGTGGCGATCCGACCGAGCACCAGCATCGCGCCCCAGAGGACACCCAGCGCGACCAGGATCGCGAGCGGCAGCCACGTCCTGCCTGGTTTCGAGGCTGTCTCCAGTGCCTTGGCCTAGAGGAAGACGTCCTTGACGTCGATCGACGAGCGCTCGCCGACAGCGGCGAAATGCTCTCCCAGCCAGCGGTCTGCATTGCTGCGGCCGAGCGCGCGCAGGTGCGAGAGGAAGTCCCAGTCGGCGTTGAGCTTGCTGGAGGTGCCGTAGTCGCGCAGGTCGTCGGTGCCGTCGACCATGTGGATCAGCAGCCGCTTGTAGCGGTGTTCGTCGATGCGCTGCTCCTCGAGCAGCCGGGTGACGAACTCGATCGCCCGCATCTCGCGCATCAGGCTGGCGTTGAAGGTGATTTCGTTCAGCCGGTCGATGATCGCCGCCGCCGTGGTCGGTACCTCGTCGCGTTTGATCGGGTTGACGTGGACCAGCAGGATGTCGCGACAGTCAGCGTTGTAGATCAGGGGATAGAGCGCCGGATTGCCGGAATAGCCGCCGTCCCAGAAGGCATCGTCGCCGATCTTCACCGCCTGGAACAGGAACGGCAGGCAGGCCGAGGCGAGGCATGTCTCGACGGACAGTTCGTCGGGCCGGAAGATCTTGATCTTGCCGCTCAGCACGCTGGTGGCGGTGACGAAGACCTGGGGCTCGCACTTGCCCCGCAGGGCGGCGAAATTCACCTGTTCGGCCAGCACGGTCCGCAGCGGATGCCAGTCGAACGGATTGAACTGGTAGGGCGAAAGCAGCCGCGACATGACGTCGAAGGCGAGCATCGCCGGCGAGCCGTCAAGGCTCCAGCCCCCGGCCAGCCGGTCGAGCGGGGTGCGCGGAAACGGGCCGAACCGGCCGATGGTCGCCACACGCCGCCAGAACGCCTCCAGCGCCGCGATCGCCGCCTTGCGCCCGCCGACGCGCATGCCGTTGGCTAGCACCACCGCGTTCATCGCGCCTGCGCTGGTGCCGGAAATAGCTTCGATCCGCAGCCGTCCGTCCTCGAGCAGGCGCTCCAGCACCCCCCAGGTGTAGGCGCCGTGCGAGCCGCCGCCCTGCAGCGCCAGGCTGACCGTCTTCTGCGGTTCCGCCATCCTCAGCCGGTGAGCTGGAAATTGATGCCCTGGGCCAGCGGCAGGTCCTTGGAATAGTTGATGGTGTTGGTCTGCCGGCGCATGTAGCTGCGCCAGCTGTCGGTCCCGGATTCCCGCCCGCCGCCGGTCTCTTTCTCGCCGCCGAAGGCGCCGCCGATCTCGGCCCCGCTGGGCCCGACGTTCACGTTGGCGATGCCGCAGTCGCTGCCCGTCGCCGAGACGAACCGCTCGGCCTCGCGCAGGTCGTTGGTGAAGATGCAGGAGGACAGCCCCTGCGGGACTTCATTATGCATGACAATAGCGTCGTCCAATGTGCTGTATTTAATAGCATAAAGGATAGGAGCAAACGTTTCTTCCCGCACCGTGTCGGTCTGGTCCGGCAGCTCGACCAGGGCCGGGCGCACGTAGTAGCCGTCGGGGAAGCCGCTCACCTCCACCCGCGTCCCGCCGTGGACGAGGCCGCCCTCGCCGCGGACCCGGTCGAGCGCGTCCTCCATGCGGCCGAAGGCGCCGCCGTCGATCAGCGGCCCCACCAGGGTCTCCGGCTGGCGCGGGTCGCCGACCCGGAGCTGGTCGTAGGCCGCCTTCAGCCGCGGGATCAGCCGGTCGTAGAGGTCCTCGTGCACGATCAGCCGGCGCAGCGAGGTGCAGCGCTGGCCGGCGGTGCCGGCGGCGGAAAAGACGATCGCGCGCACTGCCAGGTCGAGGTCGGCCGATGGCGCGACAATCATCGCGTTGTTGCCGCCGAGCTCGAGCAGCGCCCGGCCGAAGCGGCCGGCGACCGTCGGCGCCAGCTCGCGCCCCATGCGGCAGCTGCCGGTGGCGCTGATCAGCGGCAGGCGCGGATCTGCCGCGAGTTGCTGGCCGACCTCCCGACCGCCGAAGACGACCTGGCTCAAGTCCGGCGGCGCGCCGTCGAAGCGGGCGGCAGCACGCATGAACAGCGTCTGGCAGGCGATTGCGCTCAAAGGAGTTTTGTCCGACGGCTTCCAGATCACCGGATCGCCGCAGACGATCGCCAGCGCGAAGTTCCACGACCAGACGGCGACCGGAAAATTGAAAGCCGAGATCACCCCGACCGGGCCCAGCGGGTGCCAGGTCTCGCGCAGCGCATGGCCAGGCCGCTCGCTGGCGATGGTCAGGCCGTAGAGCTGGCGCGACAGGCCGAGGGCGAAGTCGCAGATGTCGATCATCTCCTGGACCTCGCCGCAGCCTTCCTCGGCGATCTTGCCGGCCTCGACGGTCACCAGTGCGCCGAGCGCCGCCTTGTGCTCGCGCAACTCGTCGGCGAACAGACGGATCAGCTCGCCCCGCCGCGGCGCCGGCACCTCCCGCCAGGTGCGGAACGCGTCCTGCGCCCGCTCGATCTTGCGGTCGACGCCTTCGGCATCGTCTTCCTCGACGGCGCCGATGATGCTGCCGTCGATCGGAGTGGTGACGCTCAGGCCGCCGGTCGTGGCTGCTTCGTTCGGCAGGTGCAGTGCTGCAAGCAGCGGCGCGATATCCATCGCAAGGTCCCTGTTCAGCCTCGTTCTACTGCACGTTTGGCGTTTCCGGCGGGGTTTGGCAAGCGGTTGCACGGCGGGAGCCCAACGGCGGCATTCGCACAACTCGCAGGAAGCTGAAACGACCGGCGCCAGCGTGGCTCAGTCCGCCACTTCGTCCGTCCACACCTTGAAGCCGACCAGCATGTTCGGGCCGAAGGTGTGGGTCAGCGGCACATCGGAGGCATCGCGGCCCTGGGCGATCAGCACCCGGCCGACCCGGGGCGCGTTGTTGCGCGGATCGAACGCCCACCAGCGGCCGCCCAGATAGACCTCCATCCAGGCGGCGAAATCCATCTCCGCATAGGGCGGCGGCTGGCCGATGTCGCTGACATAGCCCGTGCAGTAGCGGGCCGGGATGTTCATGCAGCGGCAGAAGGCGATGGCGAGGTGGGTATAGTCCCGGCAGACTCCGCGCCCTTCGGCGTAGGTTTCGGCCGCGGTCCTGGTCGGACGGGAATGCGCGTAGCCGAAGGCCACATGGTTGTGGACGAAGTCGCAGATCGCCTGCACCCGACCCCAGCCGAATGGCGTTCCGCCGAACAGGCGCCAGGCCTCGTTCGACAGGTGGTCCGTCTCGCAGTAGCGGCTGCCGAGCAGGAACTGCAGCGTGTCCGACGGCAGTTCCTCGACCGGATGCTGGATGGCGTTCACGTCGACCGGGTCGGTGGCGCCGCTGTCGCGGATGACGCCGTCGGTGCCCAGGGTGAACCGGCCGGCGGTGGCGACCAGGCGGTTGCACCAGTTGCCGAAGCTGTCGCGGTAGCTGATCACCGGCACGGACGGGTTGGTGATCAGCAGGTCCGGCCGCTCCAGGTCCGCCGCCCGCGAATAGTGCACGTTCAGCAGCACGATCATCGGGGTCGGCGCCGGCAGGTCGTAGCTCATCTCGCAGCCCAGATGAATGCGCATCGCCGTCTCCCATCTGCCTCGGCGGCCGTTCGGCGCGGCCCGACCAATCGACCTGACCCGTCAGCGCAAGTTCCGCGCCACCGTGACACGGCGGCGCGGGGATTCCCAACGCGCCATGCCCGGGGCGTGCCGCGTCACGATGCGGCCGCTGCGGCGTCCGCCCAGTCCTCGATCTCGTCGGTCCAGACCTGGAACCCCGCGAGCATGGTCGAGCCGAAGCTGTGGGTGAGCGGCACGTCGCCGGCGTCGCGGCCCTGCGCGATCAGCACCCGGCCGATCCGCGGCTTGTGGTTGCGCGGATCGAACGCCCACCACCGGCCGCCGAGATAGACCTCCATCCAGGCGGCGAAATCCATCGGCGGGTAGGGCGGCGGCATGCCGATATCGCTGACATAGCCGGTGCAGTAGCGGGCGGGGATGTTCAGGCAGCGGCAGAGCGTGATCGCCAGATGCGCGAAGTCGCGGCACACACCCCGCCGCTCGGCAAAAGCCTCGGCGGCGGTCCTGGTGGCCCGGCTATGGTGATAGCCGAACTCGATGTGCTGGTGGACGAAGTCGGTGATGGCCTGCACCCGGGCCCAGCCGAACGGCGTTCCGCCGAACAGCCGCCACGCCTCGTTCGACAACACATCCGTCTCGCAATACCGGCTGCCGAGCAGGAACTGCAGCGTCTCCGGGGGCAGGTCTTCCACCGCGTGCTGGACCGCGTTCCAGTCGACCGGGTCCGGATCTCCGTGGTCCCAGATGACAGCGTCCGTGCCCATGACGAAGCGTCCGGGAGGCGCGATCAGACGGCTGCAGGTGTTGCCGAAGCTGTCCTTGTAGGACTCGACAGGGACGGACGGCGACGTGATCAGATGGTCCGGTCTCTCGAGATCGGCACGGCGCGACTCATGCACGTGCAGCATCGCGATCATCGGCGTCGGCGCCGGCAGATCATAGACAAGCTCGCAACCCAAACGAATGCGCATCGTTCGTCCGCTCCCCAGTGTGTGCAGGTCGATGGGTACACGGGCAGGGACCAGCCATGGCGCCGGGTACAGCTCATGCCGCGGTCGTCGCGGGGTGAGCACGACGCATTCAACGCCGCCGGCGGCGGCTAGTTCCCTGGTCGGGAGTAGGTTCGCGATCGGTCGCTAGCCGGTCGGGTCCAGCACCGCAGCCGACAGCGGCTCCGCGCCGCCGGCGGTCACGATGCTGCTGCGGCCGAGCGTCATCGCCAGGTCGCGGTCGTCGTCGAAGATGATGATGTGGATGAAGAAGGTCATCCCGGCGACGATCTCGGCCGGATTGTCGCGGTAGAACATCGGCCAGTCCATCCAGGTGGGGGTGAAGGCGATGCCGATGCCGTAGCCGCAGGCGTTCATCCGCCAGCGCGAGAGCCCGGCCTGGTCGAGCTGGCGGGCGTGCGCGGCGTAGACGTCGCCGGCGGTGCGGCCGGGACGCAGCGCCGCCTCGCAGGCAGGCAGGGTGTCGCGGGCGATGGCAAACAGCTCGCGCTGGCCGGGTGTCGGGTCCGCCCCGACGGTGAGCGTGCGCATCAGACAGGCGTGGTAGTGGCGGTAGACGCCGGCGAACTCCAGGGTCAGCTGGTCGCCGGCAGCGAGGGTGCGGCGGCCGGAGGCGTAGCGGCAGAGGCGTGCGCGGGGCCCGGAGCCGATGATGAACTCGTTGCCCGGATAGTCGCCGTCGCCGCGGAACACCGCGCCCTGCATGGCGGCGAGGACTTCTCCCTCTGAGGCGCCAGGCTTGGCTGCCGCCAGTCCATCCGCCCAGGCCGCATCGGCGAGCCGGGCGGCCCGGCGGACCATGGCGAGTTCGGCCTCGCTCTTCACCGCGCGCAACCGGGTGACGAGGTCGGAGGCGTCGACCAGGGCGGCGATTCCGCCGGCATGGGCGTCCAGTCTGCGGCCGGCGGCCGCGGTCAGGCCGTAGCTGTCGTACTCGACCCCCAGCCGCGTGCCGCGGGCGCCTTGCTCGAGCAGGATGTCGGCGAGGTCGGCCATCGGCTCGGCGTCGTTGCCGTCGGCCCAGACCCGGATGTCGGCGATGATCGAGGTCATCTCCGCCTGCCGCCGGTCTGGCGCCCGGGTGAGCAGGGTCAGCGCACCGTCGACGCCCAGGTACAGGCACTGCACGAAGCAGAAGCCGAAGCTCTCGTAGCCGGTGAGCCAGGCCATCGTCTCCTGCTTGAAGGCAAGCAGTCCGTCGAGACCGCGCTCGGCGAGCGCCGCGCGGGTCGCGGCGATGCGGCGCTGGTATTCGCCGTGGTCGAAGGGGAGGGCGGGCGGCATGGAGGCCTCTCAGGGTCATGGCGGCGGCGATCGGGGCACAGCCTATACCGCCCAGCCGCCACGGCCGCGCCCCGATACCGCCGCATAGCAAATACTTAGCAAGAGCTGAGCCTTCATTTAGCGGGCGTCCGACCGGCAAAGCCCTCATGTACCCCGCCGACGCCGAACATGGCGCGACAACCCCAGGGGAACACGAGACATGAGCACCGGTCGTCTCGATATCTATGGCCCTGTCCACAAGGCTGTTCACATGCTGATGGGCGAGACGCTCACCGCCGGTCAGTCGAGAGTGATTGCGGAGATTTGGCGGCCGTAGTCCGGCTCGCCCTTGTGGGTGGCGCGGCGGAAGCTGAACAGCCGTTCGGGGTCCGAGTAGGTGTCATGGTCCAGCCGCTCGACCGAAGCCAGACCCAGCGGGACCAGCCGGCTGGCGAGATAGCCCGCAAGGTCGAACTGCCGGCGTTGCGGATTGGCGCCAGAACGAAAGAATCTTTCCGTATCAGGGAATTCTAGGACGAAGCTATCATAGAACGTGAGATCGACTTCGTAGGATGCGAGGCCGATTGCGGGTCCGATGACGGCGCGGATGCGACTGCGGTCGGCGCCCAGCGATTCCATCCGGGCTACTGTCGCCTCGGCAATGCCGGCCTTGGCGCCGCGCCAGCCGGCATGCGCCGCCCCGATCACGCGGGCCTGCCCGTCGGCGAACAGGATCGGCGCGCAGTCGGCAGTCATGATGCCGAGCACGACACCGGGGAGCCGGGTGGCGAGGCCGTCGGCGCGCGGGGCGGCGTCCCAGCGCCAGGGCGCGGCGACACTGACGGCCACGCCGCTGTGCACCTGGTGGACCGTGACGATGTCGCTCTCCGCCCTGGCCAGCGCGGCGGCGGCGCGGGTCCGGTTCTCGCGCACCGCTTCGCGATCGTCGCCGGAGCCGTAGCCGCAATTGAGCCCGGCGTAGATCCCGCCGCTGACCCCGCCGGTGCGGGTGAAGAAGCCATGGCGGATACCGGGCAAGGCGCTCAGCCCCGCAGCGCAGACCGGCACGGCCATCGGCTACTGGAATCCGGGAGTCGGGCCGAGCGACGGGTGGACGATGGCAAGCACCTGGAACAGGCTGCCCATATCCTCCTCGTCGATCAGGCGATAGGCGCCGGCGCGCAGGCTGTCGACATGGTCCGGGTTCGCCCTGATCAATGCCTCCAGGCGTTCGGCCAGGCCCAGGTTGAGCAGGAACCGGCCCTGGTCGAGGGCGCCGTCGATCCGGCATCCGGACTCGGCGGCGCTGCGCGCCAACGCGCCGAAATCGACATGGGTGGTGATGTCGGCAACGCCGGGCTGGGCATAGACGTCCGCGTGGTCGTGGCCGCGGACCGACTGAAGGGTGCTGCCGACTCCGCCGCCGCGATGGCCGTAGTCGACCACCAGCGCCGCACCGCCGTCAGCCGCGATTCGCTCGCCGAGTGCGAGCGCACAGGCATTGCGCTCCGGCGCGTGCTCGATGACGATCGTCGGCGGGATTCGGTGATAGATCGGATGCAGGTCACGACCGGCATCGTAGTCCAGGTCGCGCCAGCGGCCGAACAGGCGCTCGCCGGCATCGACGACCACGAACTGCTCCTGCCAGCCGCGGCCGAACCGGCGCAGCTGTCGGATCGGCAGCGCATCGAAGAACTCGTTGGCGACCGCGACCATCGGGCCGCGCGGTACGTCGTCCAGACTCTCGTGCCAGGTCGGGGCGTAATGACCGAGCCGGGCCCGCTGGTCGGCGCGCAAGGTGACGCTGGTCTCCACCAGGTGCAGCCGGGCGGCAGCGCGGAACTCGGGGCTCGCCTGGCCGGCGGCGCGCAGGCCATCCTCCATCAGCACACCTCGGCCCGGGCCCAGCTCGACCAGCAGGAAAGGATCGGGCCGCCCCATCGCCAGCCAGCGGTCGACACTCCACAGGCCGATCAGCTCACCGAAGATCTGGCTGACTTCCGGCGCGGTGATGAAGTCGCCGGCGGCCCCGATCGGAGCGGCGGTGACGTAGTAGCCATGCTCAGGGTCGGTCAGCGCCATCCGGATGAAGGCATCCAGCCGCAGCGGTCCGTCCTTGCGGATCTGGGCGATCATCTTCCCGGCAAGCGGTGTCACGGCTGCCATGGCCTGCCGCCTATTTGGCGTCTGCCGGCACCGGCCGGCGGATCCGCGCATTGGCGATGAGGCCGAGGCCGACCAGCACCATCGGCAGGGACAGGATCTGGCCCATCGTGATGGCCTGGCCGATGATGAAGCCGAGATGGGCGTCCGGCTCCCGGAACAGTTCGCCGACGATTCGCGCGATCCCATAGCCGGCAAGGAAGGCGCCCGCGATGGTACCGGGGCGTCGCCAGGCGTCGGTCCGGGTGCGCAGGATCCACAGCAGCGCGAACACGACCAAGCCTTCCAGCGCCGCCTGGTAGAGCTGGCTCGGATGGCGCACAAGCTGCTCTGGATCGCAGGTGAAGACCATGCCCCAGGCCACATCGGTCGGGCGTCCCCACAGCTCGCCGTTGATGAAGTTGGCGATCCGGCCGAAGAACAGGCCGATCGGGACAGCGCAGCAGATGATGTCGCCCAGCCGGAGCAGCGGCAGCTTGCGGACCAGAGCGAAGACGATGATCGCCGCGATGACCCCGAGCATGCCGCCGTGGAACGACATGCCGCCGGTCCACAGCATCGGGATCTCGGCCAGGTTCTCCAGATAGTATTCCGGTTTGTAGAACAGCACGTAGCCCAGGCGCCCGCCGAGGATGACGCCCAGCGCCGCCCAGACGAAGAAATCGTCCACGTCGCGCGTGGTCATGAAGGTGGGCGGGCGCTTCGACAGGTAGACGACGAAGCGCCAGCCGATGATCAGGCTGACCACATAGGCCAGCGCATACCAGGTGATCTGGAAGAAGCCGAGATCGAGGGCGACCGGGTCGATCACACCGCAATGCATCATGAAGTCTCGCCCCCGTTGCCTCCGCCGTCCGGGCTACCGGTACGGGTCGTCGGCCTCCAGATGGCCGCAGACATAAGCCTTCACGCCATCTTCGAGGCTGGTGAAGGCGCGTTGATAGCCGGCACCGCGCAGCCTGTCCATGGCGGCCTTGGTAAAATACTGGTAGCGGTCCCGGATCGGGAGCGGCATGTCGACGTAGTCGATCCGCACCGGCTCGCCGATCGCGGCGAACACGGCCTCTGCGAGCTCGGCGAAACTCCGGTCCGTCCCGGTGCCCAGGTTGAACAGGCCGCAGACGTCCGGATTGTCCAGCAGCCACAGCATCGCCGCGACGCAGTCATCCACCGCTACGAAGTCACGCCGCTGTCCGCCGTCGGCGATGCCCTCGCGGTGGGACTTGAACAGCGTGCAGCGTCCGGTGTCCCGGATCTGGCTGTGGACCCGGCGGACGACGCTGATCATGTCGCCCTTGTGGTACTCGTTCGGGCCGTAGACGTTGAAGAACTTGAGGCCGGCCCATTGCGGCGGACGTGGCCGGTCCTCGGCGACATGCCTGGCGACGATCCTGTCGAACGCATGCTTGCTCCAGCCATAGGCGTTCAACGGCCGCAGCCGGGCAAGCGCCGCGCATGAGCCGTCGTCGTCGAACCCCGCCGCGCCGTCGCCGTAGGTGGCTGCGGACGACGCATAGATGAAGGGCACCTGGGTCTCGGCGCACCAGTCCCACAGCGCCAGGCTCAGGATCAGGTTGGTGCGGACGATCAGATCGGCATCCGTCTCCGTCGTCGCCGAGATCGCCCCGAGGTGAAGGACGGCGTCGATCGCGCCCTGCTGGTGGCTCAGGAAGCCGGCCAGGTCCTCCGGAGGCACGAACTGCGCGATCTCCCGCTTGGCGATGTTGCGCCATTTGTCGCCGTGGCCGAGCCGATCGCAGACGGCGAGGTTGCTGTGACCCCGCTGTTCCAGCGCGGCCAGCAGGTTCGAGCCGATGAATCCGGCGCCGCCGGTGACGAGGATCAAGGCTGGCTGCGGTGCATGGCCGCTCCCGTGGTCCGCCGGCGGGGAAAGCCCTTGGCGTTGCGTCCGGCGGTGATACCTTGTGTGGCAGATGCCGACAAGTCGGGCCGCGCGGTGGCTGCAGGACAGGGTCGGCGCATTTCAATCGGACGGAGGCCAGGCATGCGCGGCGACCCACGGCTGATCGACGACCTCTCCCGGCTGGCGAGCGGTGCCGTCGGCACCCTCAACACCATGCGGGCCGAGGCGCGCGAGCAGGTTCGCAGCCGCATGCGCCGCGCGCTCGGTGGTGTCGACGACGCGTCGCTGCGCGAACAGGTGGCTGCGGCGCTCGAGCTCGCCGCCAACGCGCGCGCCGAGCAGGAGAAGCTGCAGGAGCGCGTGGACGCGCTCGAGGCGCGCCTCGCCAGGCTGGAGACCCCGACGCCGGCCGCGAAGCGCAAGCCGCGCTCGGACCTGGACGGCAAGAAGATCGCCTGAACCCTCAGATCACCGGCAGCGCCGCCCGGCTGTTCTGGCGGAGCATGTCGGCGAGGATCGACAGGCCGTGGCGGACATCGTCGTCGTTGGCCGGCCCGTTCAGGCACAGCCGCACCGCGTTCATCGGCACCGAGGAGCCGCTGGCATCGCCGCGGCCCGGCGGGTTGACGTGGAAGGCGTCGCCGGGCGTCAGCGCGACTCCGCGGCTGCGGATCGCCGAGACGAACTCATGCATGCGCCACGGCTCCGGCAGGGGCAGCCAGATATGGAACGCACGCCCATGTCCCGAGTTGGCGGGCCTGTACAGGTGGCCGAGAACGGCGTCGGCCAGGCGCTGGCGGCGCATTGCCGTGGCGCGCTGACGTTCCGCGGCTTCTTCGGCAAGGCCGCTGTCGATCAGGTGCATCGCCAGCTCGTTCTGCAGCGGCGCGCTCATCAGGATGGTGGTCCTGAGCGCGGCGTTGATGCCCGGCATCACCGACTCGGGACCGAGCACGAAACCGACGCGCAGACCTGGAGCGACCGCTTTCGAAAGGCTGGACACGTAGACGGTGCGGTCTGGGGCGAAGGCGCGGATCGGCGGCGGCGAATCGGGTGCCAGGAAGCCGTAAACGTCGTCCTCGACCAGGAAGACGTCGTGCCTGCGGGCGATCGCACCCAGCCGCTCGCGGCGCGACTCCGACAGCACCGCGGTCGTCGGGTTATGCATTGTGGGCATGAGATAGGCTGCGGTCGGCCGGTAGCGGATGCAGGCTTCCTCGAATGCTTCCGGAATCACGCCGTCCTGGTCCATCGCCACGCCCTGGGCGCGCAGGCCGCGCATCCACGCGTAGGAGACCATTCCCGGCCATGACAGCGCCTCGCAGAGCACGGTATCCCCGGGGCGGGTGAGCGCCGAGAACACCGACGTCAGCCCGCCCTGGCAGCCGGGCGTCACCAGCAGCTGGTCGGACTGGGCGTCGACGCCGCGGGCCTTCAGCCAGCGCGCCGCGGCGGCGCGGTGCTCCGGCCTGCCGCCGGCATGGGCGTAGTTGACCAGCGCCTCAAGCCGGCCGCGATCACCGACCATCGTCAAGGCTTGGCCCATCATCGCCGCCATGCCGTCCGATGACGGATAGTTCGGCGCCAGGTCGATGGCTTCCACCGAATCGCCGTGGGCCGCGAACCAGTTGAGCGTCGGATCCATCCGTTCCGGATTCATCGCCCCCGGGTAGCGATGCGATGCCTCGAGGCCGGGGACCGCCTCGGCGCGCGGCGCCTGTCCCGGCCGCAGATCCGCGACATAGGTCCCGCGTCCGACCTGCCCGTTGACCAGGCCGCGCCGCCCGGCCTCCGCATAGGCCCGGCCGATGGTGCCGACGGTGACGCCCAGGGCCCAGGCGAGATCCCGCTGGGGCGGTAGCCGGTCGCCGGTCTTGATGCGGCTGTCGGCGATATCGCGCTCCAGGGCGTCGGCGATGGCGAGATAGCGCGGACCGCGCAGGCCCGCCAGATCGGGCAGCCAAATTGTCATGGTGACAATATTAGCTTTGACACCATCGGATGGCAAGGCAATCCTGCATTGTCACCATATTGCTGCGTTGCCCGGGCCAATTGTACCTATTGATACCATCCGGGCGCAGCCGCGTCGGATCGCTGCCGGAGAAACGCAATCGAGCGCAAGAACCGGGTGGCGGCAGTCTTTTCTAGGGAATAGGTCCATCATCGTGGACCGCAATCAGGAGTAGGGACCATGTCGGGCCTGCAGCACGTTTCCAACCTCAACTCGGGTTCGGCGCTCGTCCGCCGAGGGGTAGTGCTGGCCCGTACCGTGCTCGCCGGTCTGCATAGGCTCGCCGTGACAATAGATGCAATGCATAGTCGTCACCGCGCCCGACTGCACCTGCAAACTCTGGACGACCGAATGCTGAAGGACCTGGGGCTGTCCCGGGCCGACGTCAGCAGGGAATCCAGCAAACCGTTCTGGCGAGGGTAGGATGGAACTGGAAAGGCAACGGCCTGACGACCTGGCATCGGGCGACCTTGTCGTCGACGCCAGGACCGAGGCGATGCCCCACGGCCTGGACGGGGCCGCGGAGCATGACGCGCATGTGGACCCGCGGATGGCGGCCGCCATCGCCTGGCTGAGCGAGCGTTACGCCCAGCAACCCAGCCTGGAGGCCGCGGCCGCCGCGGTCGGCATGAGCCCGTATCACTTCCAGCGCCGGTTCACCGAGTCGGTGGGCGTGAGTCCGAAGAAGTACGTGCAGTTCCTGACCCTCGAGCACGCCAAGAAGGTGCTGCGCAGCAACGAGAGCGTCCTGGAGGCCGCCTATGACGCGGGCTTGTCCGGGCCGGGACGCCTGCACGACCTGTTCGTCGCCCACGAGGCGATGACGCCGGGTCAGTGGAAGGCGCGCGGCGCCGGGCTCGACCTGCGCTACGGCTGGCACGACAGCCCGTTCGGGCAGTGCCTGGTGGTGGCGACCGAGCAGGGCGTCTGCGGCCTGGGCTTCGAACGCGGGTCGGGCAAGCGCGAGGCCTTCGACGACCTGATGACCCACTGGCCCGAGGCCGATCCGCGCCAGGACGAGGACCTGACGGCGCCTTTCGCCGCGGCTGCCTTCGGCCACCCCAAGGGCGACCTGCGCCTGATGCTGCGCGGCACGCCGTTCCAGCTGAAGGTGTGGGAGGCGCTGCTGCGGATTCCGCCCGGCAGCGTGGTGACCTATACCGACATCGCGCGCGCCCTGGACCGGCCGGACGCGGTGCGGGCGGTGGCCAGCGCCATCGCGCGCAACCCGATCTCCTGGCTGATCCCATGCCATCGCGTGCTTCGGCAGACCGGTGCCCTGGCCGGCTATCGATGGGATCTCCATCGCAAGCGCGCCATGCTGGCCATCGAAGGTGCCGCCAGCCAGCCGGATCCGGTCGAATAGCCTGACACCGGGATCCCTTCGCCTGTCGGCCGGGCGAAGGGATCAGGCCAGGTAGGGTCCGAAGCCGCTGCGAATCTGGCGCTCCATCTCGGCGTTGATCGCGATCATGGCTTCTTCGACCAGCCGGTAGACGACCTCGTCGCGCTGTTGCAGGGTCACGTCCTCGCGCACCGTGCGCGCCCGCTCGGCAAAGGCGCGCGCGGTCACCGGCGTGGTGTATGGCAGCCCGTCGGCGGTCACCTCGACGTCGATCCGGACCCGGTACTCGTCCGACTGGTCCGTCGTGATCATGCCGGTGAGGCCGGGGGTCCGCGCAAGCGGGATCTGGGCCAGCAAGGCGTCGTGTATGATCACCAGCGCCCGCCCATTGGCGCCGACCGGCTGAATCCGTTGCTCGGCCCAGCGGCGCACCGCCTCGACCGGGGAGATCGGCGCGGTCGCGTTTATCGTCGGCATGTTGGCAGGCGGCACATACCGGCTTTCCACCTCCCGCCGCGCCACCTGCAGCGGGATCGGCGTCAGGTGGACGAAGGTTAGGTCCGGCACCCCGGCGCGCGGCGCGGGAGTGCGACAGCCGGCGAGCCCGAGGGCAGCCAGTGCGCCCAGCCCGAGGGCAGCCCGCAGCAGTCCGCGCCGGTCCAGGTCGCGGTCAGTGGGTGGTGAAGATCTGCGCGAGGTCTGGATGATCAAACACGTACTTCCGGTTGCAGAACTCGCAGACCACCTCGACGTGGCCATCCTGTTCCAGGGAACTCAATTCATCCTGGCCGATGCCGCGCAACACGTCGACGATACGGTCGCGCGAGCAGCGGCAGCCGGCCTTCAGCGGCCGGGTATCATAGACGCGAACCCCGTCCTCATGGAACAGGCGGTAGAGCAGGTTGTGCGGCGACAGGCCGGGATCGAGCATTTCCTCGCTGCTGCAGGTGCCCATCAGCGCCAGCGCCCGGTCCCACTCGTCGTCGACCAGCTCGGCCGCGGTTTCGCCGCTGCCTTCCGGCGGAAGCTTCTGCACCATCAGCGCACCGGCCCGCCAGTCGCCGCCGGCGCTGCGGTCCACCGCCAGCAGGACCTTGGTCGGCAGCTGTTCCGACTGGCGGAAATAATGGTGCACGCAGTCGGCGAGCGTATCGCCCTCCAGCGCCACGATCCCCTGGTAGAGCTCCGTGTTCGTGCCCTGATCGACGGTGAAGGCGAGATAGCCGGTGCCGAGCAGCTTGCCGATCGGCGCCGGCGACTGGTCGTCGCTGGTGTCGATGCCGGACAGGCGCTCGGGCTCGTAGCGGGCATAGCCGCGGATGTCGCCGTCGGTGCTGACGTCGGCGACCAGCATGGTGACCGGCCCGTCGCCATGGGCCTGGATCGAGAACACGCCGTCGAACTTCAGTGTCGCCGCCAGCGCCGCGCAGAGTGCCAGCGTCTCGCCGAGCAGGACCGCGACCGGTCCGGGATAGGCATGGCGGGCAAGGATGTCGTCGACCACCGGGCCAAGCCGGACGAGGCGCCCGCGCAGGGCATTGGCGTCGAGCTGGAAGGGCTGGATCAGATCGTCTGGTTGCATGCTGGAGGATATAGCATCGCACGCACCGGGTTCCAATTGCGGGGGCAACAAATCTGGCCCCCGGCTGGAATGGACATCTGCCCGTCGCCCCGGTTCAGGCGCGCCGACGGCCGGAAGGGCTAGACCGGTTCGCCCACCAGCAGCGCCATCTGGGTCTGCTCCCAGTGCTCGCCGGCGCCGATCAGGCAGGTCGGGCCGTCAGGCATGGTCAGCAGCAATGTCCAGGTGCCCTGGTCGGAGCTGAAGACTTCCAGCACGCCACCATTGTTGGAGAGGCCGATGGCGGTGCGATCTTCCTTCCACGTCTTCTTCAGCTCGCCGATGATCTGGTCGCGCTCGCCGCACAGCATTTCAGCCTGGGCGGCGGTGGCGCCGAAAGTAACGGCGATGCCGAGGGACAAGCCTGCGGCAATGCGGCGGATGGAACTGGACCGGAAAACGGATGCAGACGCGGTCATGGCTGTCACTCCTTACGTCGCGCGTCCCGTGCGCGGAACGCGGCGTCGTTGTCCATGCCTTCGAGCGTCACTCCTCAGAATGCGGTCTTTATGCGCGTCGACCTTCGAATCGAGAGTGACATCCTAACAGTTAACGGGCGCTGAACCGGGCGATTATTTCCGTCGTCCACGTTAACCCCGCGTCCGGCGGCTGTCGCGTCGGCGGATCAGCGTCCGCTGAGGAGCGCCCTCAGGCTGTCGTCGGCGGCGGTCTGGAGCGCTTCGAAATGGGCGGCGATGGCGACCCGGTCCGGGCGGGAAAGGGAAGCGAAGACGCCGGCCAGCAGGTTGCTGATGGGGTCGCGCCGGACCAGGATGAGCTCGCAGCTGAAATCGAACGCGGCGTCGGGCAACGCGATGCGGACGGCCGCGCGTGTGCGGTGGCCGTCCTCGGCATCGGCATCGAAGCCGCGCAAGCATACGCCGGACGAGCTCCAGTCGAAGATCTCGTATGACCTGCCCTCGATGATTACCGAGCCGCTGGTGGGCCGTTGGCGCAGCTCACGCCGCCGGTCGCTGCTGTTCGGGATCAGCAGGTCATCGGCGGGGGTCGCCGACTGAGGGGGCCCTGCCGATGCCGATGTGTCCATTGCTGTCCGAGTCCGGAATGCGCGCGGAGATCGACGCGACGCTGCCACAGCAGGCTTAACAAAGCGTTCCTCACAGCGCTGCGGCGCCGCGGACGCCGCTCTCGCCGCCATGCACCGCCGGCAGGAAGCGCGTGCCCGCGATCGGCCCGACGGCGTGGCGCTCCAGCCCGGCCGGCACCCGCTCGAACAGCGCAGCCAGCCGCGACATTCCGCCGCCGACCACGATGACGTCGGGATCGAGCAGGTGCACCACGTCGACCAGTGCCCGCGCCATGCGGTCGCAGTAGGTGTCGACGGCACGCCCGGCGAGGTCATCGGTACCCGCGCGGTCTGCTACGTCCGGCGCATCCACGGCGGCAGTCCCGCCGAGGCGACGGTACTCGTCGTGGAGTGAGCGCGCACGCAGCATGGTCTCGACGCAGCCGATCCGGCCGCAGG
The DNA here is from genome assembly GCA_050329975.1 of Alphaproteobacteria bacterium. Classification (GTDB taxonomy): domain Bacteria; phylum Pseudomonadota; class Alphaproteobacteria; order CALKHQ01; family CALKHQ01; genus CALKHQ01. Next base: position 18,968 of record JBHJOG010000133.1, read on the forward strand.
GACAGGGGATCGGCTCGGGGTCGCGCGCCGGATCGAAGGGGAAGCGGACGTGTCCCCACTCTGCCGCCAGCGCATTGGCCCCGGTCACGATCCGGCGTCCGATCACCAGGCCGGCGCCAACCCCGGTGCCCAGGGTGATGCCGAACACGACCGGCGCATCCCGGCCGGCTCCGTCGACCGCCTCGGACAGCGCGAAACAGTTGCCGTCGTTGGCGATCGCCACCGGCAGCCCGAGCCGGTCGGCCAGCGCCTGGCGCAGCGGCCGTCCGACCAGCCACTTCAGGTTGACGCAGACGAGAATTGCGCCTTCCCGGGTGATCTGGCCCGGCATGCACAGCCCGACCCGCGCCGGCGCCAACCCGGCCGTGTCCGCCAGCCGGTGGCACAGGTCCACCAGGCAGTCGACCACCTCATCGAAGCTGCGCGGGGTGTCGGCGCGAACTTCGGCCAGCGTCGCTCCGCCTGTATCGAACGCAGCGCCGGCGATCTTCGTGCCGCCGACGTCGAAGCCGATCCGCATCTCGGTCACGGCTCCCCGGCAACCGGCAACGGCACCTGCTCGACCGACAGCAGTTCGAGCGCGACCGTCAACGGGCCGCTGTCGAGCACTGCCGCCAGACGTAGCGCCTCCTCGAAGCCGAAGCCGGCGGCGAGATCGAGCCTACCGCCGCGGATCGGCTCCATCAGCCTGGGCTGAAGGACAACCCGGTTGTCGACGACGATCGCGAGCGCGCTGCCGACCAGGGCGGCGGTGGCGTCGCCGAAAGCCGCTGCGGCCTCGTCCGCCAGCTCCGCCCGGACGATCCATTGACCGTCGGGCTGCCGCAGCGGCACTGACTGCTCGATCGCATCCGGGCCCAGCAGCGACTGCCAACGCACGGTTACCGGCTCGCCGCCCGCGCCCGGCAGCACCGCGATTCCCGGGCCCGCAGGCGTATTCGGGTCGAGGACCGGGAAGATGCCGACGACACCCGGCTCGAGCACGAACGGTAGCAGAGGTCCGTTGGCGTCCAGGCCCACTGCCTGCAACACCACCGTCCCGTCGGCCTCGATGCGGGCCTCCAGGCTGCAGGTCCCGGTGAACAGCATGCGCCGCTCCAGTACCGCCAGCGCCGCCTCCAATGCGGCCGGCGCGGTCGCCTCGGTGGCGCGCAGCCGGTAGACATGGGCATAGGGCGCATACAGGCATGGGTTGCCGAGGTCGGGCGCGGGCCCGCCATTGGTGCAGGCCGCGCCGGCGAACAGCGCACAAATGAACTCCAACGGCCCGCTCTCGGCCTCTTCCATCGTCCCACCCTCTCGCCGCATGCCCGCCCAGACGGACAATCGGGACAATTGCGGCCTTGCCTCGCCCCGGTCCGCACGGGATAACGGCCCGGCACCAGCATAGCAGAGAACCAGATGGGCACCATGGCGGCAGGCGAGCGCTGGACCTTCCTCGACGGCGAGTGGCGGCAGGGCAGCGTGCCGCTGATGACGTCCTCGACCCATGCCGCCTGGCTGGGTTCCGTCGTGTTCGACGGCGCGCGCCATTTCGACGGCATGGCGCCGGACATGGACCGGCACTGCCAGCGGGTCGTGGACTCCGCGCGCACGCTCGGCATGGAACCGACGATGTCCTGCGACGAGATCCTCGGCCTCGTCGTCGACGGGGTGAAGCGCTTCGCGCCCGGTGCGCCGCTCTACGTGCGGCCGATGTTCTGGGCCGAGAGCGGCTTCATCGACCCGGATCCGGCCTCGACGCGCTTCGCACTGGTGATGTCGGTGTCGCCGCTGCCGGAGCCGAAGGGCTTCAGCGCCTGCCTGGTCCCGTTCGAGCGCCCGGTGCCGAACGCGGCGCCGACCAAGGCCAAGGCGGCCTGCCACTATCCCAATCTGGGGCTGGCGATGCGGGCCGCGAAGGCCCGCGGCTACGACGCCGGCGTGATCACAGATGGGCTCGGCAATATCGCCGAGTTCGCCTTCGCCAACCTGATGTTCGGCAAGCAAGG
>JBHJOG010000134.1:0-11256 GCA_050329975.1 Alphaproteobacteria bacterium
AGCAGGGTCACGCACGTACGCCCGTACGTCCGGCTCACATCCTCGATGAAACCTGCCGGCGCTTCGACCGGGTTGCGCGCGTCGTGCTCGACCGCCAGCAGCGCGCCGGGGGCGCACCAACCGGCGGCGGCCAGCGCGGCCAGCGCCGCCGGCACCAGGCCCTGGCGATAGGGCGGGTCGAGGAAGACCAGGTCGCAGCCCGCGGGCGCTGCCGGCGGACGGGCAACGTCGGCGCGCAGCACCCGCGTCCGGTCGCCGACGCCCAGCCTGGCGATGTTGGCCTGGATCGCGGCAATCGCCGGCCCGGCAGTGTCGAGGAACGTACAGTGGGCCGCGCCGCGCGACAGCGCCTCCAGTCCCAGCGCGCCGCTACCGGCGCAGGCGTCGAGCACCCGCGCGCCCTGCACCCGCTCGCCTCCATAGCGTCCCGATTGCAGCATGCTGAACAGCGCCTCCCGCACCCGGTCGGCCGTCGGCCGTACCGCGTCGCCCGCCGGGGCGGCGAGCGTACGCCCCCTATGGACGCCGGCGACGATCCGCATTTCCGCCCTTGGTCGGCGAACCGCTGCGCTTCGCCGCTGCGGGCGTACGCGGGGCCGGCTTTGCCGGCCGGGGAGTCCGCTGCGCGGGCGCCGGGCCGGGTGCCGCGCCCGATGCATCCGCCCGTGGCCGTCGCGGGGCATGACTGCGCGGGCCGAGCGATTTCGGCTTCGGCTTGGCGACCGCCGCGCCTTCGCTGGTGCCGCCGTCGGGCAGCAGATGGCCGAGCTGGGCGCGCATCACCCCGCGTTTCACCTCCTCGACTTCGCCGCGCGGCAGGTTGCCGAGCTGGAAAGGGCCGTATGCGATGCGGATCAGCCGGTTGACCTGCAGCCCCAGATGCTCCAGCACCTTGCGGATCTCGCGGTTCTTGCCCTCGCGTAGGCTCATCGCCAGCCAGGCGTTATCGCCCTGCTCACGTTCCAGCACCGCCTCGATCGGCCCGTAGTTGACCCCGTCGACGGTGATCCCGGCCGCCAGCCGCGCCAGGTGGCTGTCCGTCACCGTTCCGTAGACGCGGGCACGGTAGCGCCGCTTCCAGCCGGTGCTGGGCAGCTCCAGCATCCGGGCGAGCCCGCCGTCGTTGGTCAGCAGCAGCAGGCCTTCCGACGTCAGGTCGAGCCGACCGATCGAGATCACCCGCGGCATCCCCGCCGGCAGCCGGTCGAAGACCGTGGGCCGGCCCTTCTCGTCGCGATGGGTGGTGACCAGGCCGTCCGGCTTGTGGTAGCGCCACAGCCGCGCCTTCTCCAGCTCCGGCAGCGGCTTGCCGTCGACCGCGATCAGGTCCTTCGGCCCGACGATCGTCGCCGGGGTTTCGACCACCGCGCCCCCGAGCGTGACCCGGCCCTCGCCGATCATCCGCTCCGCGTCGCGCCGAGAGCACAGGCCGGAGCGGGCCATCACCTTGGCGATGCGCTCGCCCTCGGCCGCGGGTGGGATCTTCTCCGCCATGGTCAGCGCGCCAGCCAGCCGCCGTCGACCGGCAGCGTGACGCCGGTGACCATCGCCGCCGCCGGGCTGGCCAGGAAGGCGATCGCGGTCGCCACCTCCATCGGCTCGACCAGGCGGCCCATCGGCGTCAACGCCTTGATCTGCGCCTCCATCTCCGGCTCGGCGAGCAGCGACTCGGTGAGCACGGTGCGGGCGAAGGTCGGCGCCACCGCGTTGACCCGGATGCCCAGGCCGGCCCATTCCAGCGCCAGTGCGCGGGTCAGGTTGACCAGCCCGCCCTTGCTCGCGTGATAGGCCGCATTGGGGTAGAGCGCGCCGCCGACCAGGCCCATGATCGAGGCGACGTTGACCACGGCGCCGCCGCCGGTGGCCTGCATCAGCGCCGCCGCCGCCCGGGCGCAGTGGAAGGCGCCGGAGAGGTTGATCTGCAGCACCGCGTCCCACGTCTCCGCCGGCATCTCGGTCGCCGGCATCCGGGCGCCGCGGCCGGCATTGTTGACCAGGATGTCCAACCGTTCCAGGCCGGCGAAGGCGGCGGCGATGGCTGTGGCATCGGCGACGTCCAGCGCCAGCGCGCGCGCCTGCGGCAGCGCCTCGGCGACCGCTGTCGCCCCGGCGGCGTCCCGGTCGCTGACGATCACCGCCGCGCCCAGCGCGGTCAGCGCCTCCGCCGTCGCCCGGCCGATTCCAGCGGCTGCGCCGGTCACCAGCGCGACCTTGCCGTCGAGGCGAAACCGATCCGCGATATCGTTCATGGGCAGCCTTGATGTTGACACAACCGTCGGCAAGATGGGCCAATGCCCGGTCGGCAGCAATGCCGTGCGCCACTGGTGCTCGTGCACGGTCGGGGACGTGGGTGATAGCACGGCGGCGACCAGGAAGCCGAGGCACGATGTGAAGAGCTTTGCGACCATCCTCATCCTCGCCATCGGCGTCGGCGTCGGCTCGGTGTCCGCCCAGCAGCCGCTGATTGGCGGCGATCCGCTGGTGTCCGCGGTGCTTGCACGCGACGCAGGCCGGGCAAAAGCACTGCTGCTCGCCGGCAGCCAGCCTCAGGGCCGAGACCTCGGCCGGCGGCCGCTCACCGTGATCGCGGTCAGCAACAACGATGTGGCGATGCTGACCCTGCTGCTCGACTACGGCGCCAACGCCAACGAGACCGACGGCACCGGCAACAGCCCGCTCTCCCAGGCGAGCGCGCTCGGCAATATCGACGCGGTGGATCGGCTGATCGCTGCCGGCGCTCAGGTGAACTGGGCCAACCAGCAGGGCATGACCCCGCTGATGCGTGCCGCCCAGGCGGGCGCCGTCGGCGTGATCCGCCGCCTGCTGGACGCCGGCGCCCTTGTCGACCTGACAGACTTCACCGGCCGCGACGCCCTGTCCTGGGCCGAGAGCAGCAACCACCAGCGCGCCGCCCAGATCCTGCGCGACGCACTCGCTGGGTCGTAGGCGTCACCCCGCCGCGACGTCAGCCGGAGGGGCCGGCGGCTGGTCCGGGTCGATGGGCACGCCGGCGACGTGCTTGGAGGTGCGGATCGCCGGGAAGGTGGTGACGCGCACCACGTGCGGCGCCGAGGTCAGCCGCGTGGTCAGCCGGTTCTCGTGGCCGGTGTTGCGGGCGACCAGCCGCAGCAGGAAGTCGCCGCCGCCGCGCACCATGTGGCACTCGCGCACCTCCGGCCAGTCGGCGACAAGCGCCTCGAAGCCGGTCAGCACCGATTCGGCCTGGCTGTCGAGCCCCACCAGGGCGAAGAACACCACCTCCCAGCCCAGCCGCTCGCCGTCGATCTCGGCGTGGTAGCCGCGGATGTAGCCGGCGTCCTCCAGGGCGCGCATCCGGCGCAGGCAGGGCGGCGCTGAGATTCCGGCCCGTTTCGACAGGTCCACATTGGTCATTCGGCCGTCATCCTGCAGGTCGCGCAGGATCTTCAGGTCGATCCGGTCGAGTTTCAGGTCGCGCACGGTCGGGTCCGCCTTGGTTCGGTTTGGTCGGTTCGGCGACAGAGGGCTGGCGCGTCGGCGCCGACTGCACTATAGCGATTGCCAGGCCACGCACGAAAGAATCTTTCAAACGGAACGGTCATGACGCGCGATTCGCTGCGCCGCTGCTGGGTCGTTTCCGACGGCACGATCGGGATGGAGAACCAGTGCCTCGGGCTGGCCGAGGCGCTCGGCCTCGATCCCGTCGTCAAGCGGATCCGGGTTCGCAGGCCGTGGCGCTGGCTGCAGCCGGCCTTGAAGCTGGACGCGCTCGGCAGCCTGGATCGGCGCGGCGCCCTGCTGGCCCCGCCCTGGCCTGACCTCATCATCGCGTCCGGACGGAAATCGGTGGCACCGGTGCTCGCGGCCAAGGCCGCCGCGAACCGCGCCGGCGCGGCGCTGCGCCTGGTGCAGATCCAGCGACCGAGCGCAGATCTGCGCCGATTCGACCTGGTGATCGCGCCGGAACACGACCAGCTGGTCGGCCCGAACGTCCTCTCCACCCTCGGTGCGATACACCGGGTCGACCGGGCGCGGCTCGACGAAGGCCGGCTCCGCTTCGCCCCCCGCTATGCGCCGCTGCCGCGGCCGCTGGTCGCGGTGCTGGTCGGCGGCGCCAACCGGGTGTTCCGCTTCGACGCACCCACCGCAGCCGACTTCGCCGCCCGTTTGCGGGCGATGAGCGCGGCCAGCGGCGCCGGGCTTGCCGTCACCACCTCGCGCCGGACCGATCCGGTCGCGGTGCGGGCCTTCCGCGCGGCGCTGGGTGATGCGCCCGCCGACATCTGGGCCGGCGACGGCGACAACCCGTATTTCGGGCTGTTGGCGCTGGCCGACGCGATCGTCGCCACCGGCGACTCGGTCAACATGGTCTCGGAGGCGCTCTCGACCGGACGCCCGGTCCACATCTACGACCTGCCCGGCGGCTCGGCGAAGTTCTCCCGCTTCCACGCGGCCTTGCGCGAGCGCGGACTGACCCGTCCCTTCACCGGCCACCTGGAGCACTGGAACTACGAACCGCCCGATGATATGCGGCGCGCGGTCGCCGCGGTCGAACAGCTGTTTGCCGGCGCCGGATCCTGACCCATAGTGACGGCCATGAACTTTCATAGAATCGAAAAACGGCGCGACAGTACGGCCGGCAGCCGGCGGCCGGCGGCCCTGGACAGCTCGACCGCAGGAGAAGCCGCCCAGGGGGGAGACGATGCGCCCGGAAGAGTCGATCCGGCCGGGAGGCTGGTCGATCTCCCGGCCCTCGCAGCGACCCCGTTGCAGCGCGATCCCTACGACCACCTGATCGTTCCCCGGTTCCTGGCCCCCGAGGCCGTGGCGCGGGTGGTGGCCGATTTCCCGCGCCCCGGCGGGCCCGGCAGCTTCCCGGTGCAGGTCCTGCGCTACGGGCCGGCGTTCGCCGCCCTGCTCGACGAATTGCGCAGCGAACCGGTGCGCGAGGCGTTCGCCGCCAAGTTCGGCGTCGACCTGAGCCGGCGGCCGTCCATGATCACCGTCCGCGGCGAATGCCGGCCGACCGACGGCAGGATCCACACCGATTCAGTGGAGAAGATCATCACCGTCCTGATCTACCTGAACGAGGACTGGCAGAGCGCCACCGGCCGGCTGCGCATCCTGCGCTCCGGCCACGACCTCGACGATTTCGTCGCCGAGGCGGCGCCCGAGGCAGGCTCGATGATCGCCTTCCGCCGCTCGGAGAACAGCTTCCACGGCCACCACCCGTTCAGCGGCCCGCGGCGCGCGATCCAGCTCAACTGGGTGACCAGCCGGCGCTACGTGATCAAGGAGCAGCTGCGCCACCGGCTCTCCGCCTTCGGCAAGCGGCTCGGCCGCCGTTCCCGTCGCGACGCACCGGACTCCTGAGCTGCGGAACCGTCCATGGCACTCGACATCGAGACCTTCAACAACGCCACCGGCGGCTCGAGCTTCTTCAAGGCAGTCGGCCATCCGCTGACCGCCGGCCGGCTGCAGGCCTTGCTGGCGGAACTGTCCGGCCGGCGGGTCGCGATCTACGACCCCGAGGGGCTGGCCGCCCCGCTCGCCGAACTGTTCGACCTCGCCGCGCTGCGTCCGTCCGCGGTCTTCGTGCAGGACGTCGCGGCGATCGGCCGCTCGGTGCTCGGCTGCGCCGGCGCGCCGGTAACCGAGCTCGCCGAGGCAGGGGTCGACACCCTGCTGGTTCCAGCCTTCGACGCCCAGCGGCTGGTCGACCAGATCCGCCACCTGCTGCCCCCGGAGTGCGCGGTGGCGACCCTGGACCAGGTCCGGTTGCCGGACTCCCTGCTCTCCAACCCGCGGCGTTATCTCGACAAGCTGAACTTCGCCACCAACTTCGCCTTCTTCCGCGACCAGGACGGCCACCACACCCGGATCGCCACCTGCAACTACTGGTCGGGCTACGGCAGCACCAGGGTGAAGCTGTGGCTGCGCCTGTTCGACGCCGCCGGCGAGACGCTGGCCGAATGGGAGCAGCCGGTGGCCGGCGACGGCGCGGCGATCGTCATCGACAGCGCCGAGGTGCGCGCCCGCTTCGGGCTGCCGGCCTTCTGCGGCCAGCTGTTCGTCCATGTCATCGGCGCCAGCGGCCACGACGTGGTCAAATACGCCCTCGACACCTATGGCGACGACGAGTCGGTGCTCTCCTGCACCCACGACGCCAATGCCTGGCCCGCCGACTATTACGCCGGCCTGCCGGCGCCGCGCGACGGCGAGCGGGTGATCCTGTGGGTGCAGAACAGCCATCCCTGCCCGATCCCGCCGGGCGCGGTCCGGCTCAACCGGATGGGCCGCGATGCGGAGGCGGCGCTCGATCGCGCGGTCCCGGCCTATGGCAGCGCCGCGCTCGACGTCGGCGAGCTGATGCCTGGCCTCGGCTGGCCGGAGCAGATCGAGATCACCGCCGGCCGGCACTTCGTCCGCCCGCGCTATGAGGTGGTGGGCCCGGCCGGCCGGCGCCGCATCGCCCATCCGAACGTCGAGCGCACCGACCTGAAGCCGGACCCGCAGCTCCGCGAGCTCGCCAACCTGCTCGGCAAGGGCTACCTGCTGCCGGCGCCGGTGCTTCCGGTGGACCGCTTCCGCTCGATCGCGCTGCCGACGCCGATGGCGCGCAGCCAGACCGACCTGCCGGTCGCCGTGCTGCTCTACGACTCGACCGGGCGGGAAGTGGCGCGGCGGACGCTCGGCCGGCTGCCGCGCGACCACGCCACGGTGTTCGAGGCGGCCGATCTGCTCGACGGCGCCGCGCTCGCCGGCGGCTACGGCCACATGGAAATCGTCTACGATTTCGCCGACGGCGGCGGCGCCGACGGCTGGCTGCACGGGCTGTTCCGCTATCACGACGGCCAGACCGGACACGCCGCCGAAACCAGCTTCGGCGCCCACATCTTCAACACGGTGCTGACCTGGCGCGACGAGCCGCAATCCTATGCCGGTCGCCCGCCGGGCCTGTCGACCCGGCTGTTCCTGCGGCTGGGCGCGCCGCCGCTGGATTCGCTTTGCCACCTGATCTACCCGGCCTCGACCCCGTGGCACCCGACCTCACGGACCACGCTCAGCCTGCACGCAGCCGACGGCCGCCAGGTGGCAACCCGCGAGATCGCGATCCCGTGCAGCGGCTCTCTGCTCTGGCGCCATTCCGAGATGTTCGACCCGGACGCCCGCACCGAGGCTGCTGCCGCGGGACCCGGCGCCTACGTCCTGGTCCGCGACGTCACCTGCCGCCTGTTCGGCTACCACGGCCTGGTGTCGCCACGGGCGTTCAGCCTGGACCACATGTTCGGGTTCTAGCGTCAGCTATCGCGTTCGGCTCGGACGCCTGTTCCGGCGGTTCCGGGGGAGCAACCGGAGGCCGGCTCGCAAGCCGCGCACGCAGCTCCGCAAGCGTCGGTCGCTCGGCTATTGGGCGGCGATCGGCCAGCAGGTCTTGGGAAAGCGGCATCCTCATGGGCCGAAACATGGGCGCATGCGGAAGGCCCGTCAACTCCGGCGCCCTTCTGTGACGCCCGTCGCTCTCAACTATGATTTCCCGCACATTGCCGCGCCGGCAAGGTTTGCTCTGCGCCGCTCGCATCCCTATGTTCAACCGGCGATCTCCACAGCGCCGCCCGGAGCCTGCCGCCATGTCCCAGACCCACTCCGCCCGCATGCTGATCATCGGTTCCGGGCCGGCCGGCTATACCGCCGCAATCTATGCGGCGCGCGCCAACCTGCAGCCGATGCTGGTCCAGGGGCTGCAGCCGGGCGGCCAGCTGACAATCACCACCGACGTCGAGAACTATCCGGGCTTCGCCGAGGTGATCCAGGGCCCGTGGCTGATGGAGCAGATGGCGGCGCAGGCCGCCCATGTCGGCACCCGGATGTTCACCGACACCATCGTCGACATCGACCTGACCCAGCGCCCGTTCCGCGCCGTCGGCGACGGCGGCGACGTCTACATCGCCGACACCGTGGTGATCTGCACCGGGGCCCAGGCGCGCTGGCTCGGCCTCGACAGCGAGAAGGCATTTCAGGGCTTCGGCGTCTCCGCCTGCGCCACCTGCGACGGCTTCTTCTATCGCGGCAAGCAGGTGGCGGTGATCGGCGGCGGCAACTCGGCGGTCGAGGAGGCGCTCTACCTCACCAACCACGCCAGCCGCGTCACCATCGTCCACCGTCGCGACGCCTTCCGCGCCGAGAAGATCCTGCAGGACCGGCTGTTCGCCAACCCGAAGATCGACGTGATCTGGGACAGCACGCTGGAAGAGGTGCTGGGCGATACCGGCGGGCCGATGAGGTTCGTCACCGGCATCCGGATTCGCGACCTGAAGACCGGCGAGCGCAGGGAGCTGCCGGTCGACGGCGTGTTCGTCGCCATCGGCCATGACCCGGCGACCGCCCTGTTCCGGGGCAAGCTGGCCATGGACGAGTCCGGCTACATCCTGACCGCGCCCGACAGCACGGCGACCGACATTCCTGGCGTTTATGCCGCCGGCGACGTGAAGGACAAGGTGTTCCGCCAGGCGGTCACCGCCGCCGGCATGGGCTGCATGGCCGCGCTGGAGGCCGAGCGCTTCCTGGCCGAGCAGGAGGCCGCGGCGCACCGCGCCGTTCTCGACCGGGCCGAACGCCCGCAAGCAAGCATTTCAGCGCCCGCCGAAATCCGCGCCGCCGAATGACCGCCGCCGGCGGCCCGCCGGCATCCGGGCGGACCTTCCCGCCGCCCAACCCGCCAAGGCCCGCTGCGGCCGCGCGAAAGAGCTATCCGCCATGGCCCTCGACTGGGACAAGCTGCGCATCTTCCATGCGGTCGCCGAGGCCGGCAGCTTCACCCATGCCGGCCAGACCCTGAAGCTCAGCCAGTCGGCGATCAGCCGGCAGATCTCGGCGCTGGAAGAGAGCCTGAACGTACCGTTGTTCCACCGCCACGCCCGCGGCCTGATCATGACCGAGCAGGGCGAGCACCTCTATTCGACGGTCCACGAGGTGTTCGGCAAGCTGGCGGCGACCGAGCGGGCGCTGACCGACAGCAAGGGCGCGCCGGTCGGCCTGCTGAAGATCACCTGCACCGTGGCGCTGGCCACCAGCTGGCTGGCGCCGCGGATCCAGGCCTTCCTCGACCTCTACCCGGAGATCCGGGTCGCGGTGATCGCCGACGACGCCGACGTCTCGCTCGGCATGGGCGAGGCCGACTGCGCGGTCCGGCTGTCGCCGCCGCAGCAGGCAGACCTGGTCCGGCGCAAGCTGATGACGGTCCACACCCACGTCTACGCCAGCCAGGCCTATATCGAACGCCACGGCGCGCCGGAGAAGCCTGAGGACCTGGACCGGCACCGCCTGATCGCCTATGGCTTCGGCCGCCGGCCGCCGGCGCCCGACATCAACTGGGCGCTGTTCGTCGGCCGCGACGAGCCGGAGCCGCGCCAGCCGGTGCTGGAAGTGAACAACATCTTCGCCATGGGCCGCGCCGTCGGCAGCGGCATCGGCATCGCCGGCCTGCCCGACTTCATCACCGAATCGGTGACCGGCCTGGTCCGCATCCTGCCGCAGATCGACGGCCCCAGCTACGACGCCTATTTCGTCTACCCGTCGGAGCTGCGCAACTCGGTCCGCCTCCAGGTATTCCGCGACTTCCTGCTGAGCCAGATCCCGCACACGCCGTTCTGAGGCCGCGCGCGTGATCGCAGGCGCCGTTGCCGTTCCGCAACGACGACAGCTTGGGCAGCTGCCCGCCCTGAGGCGCCGCGCCCGGGAAGATGCTATGACTGGGCCGGGGATCAGCACGGACAGGGGGCCGCGCGCTAAGGGGACCCCCCATGCGGCCGGGCCTCGCCGGCCCTATCCACGCATCATATCGATGCGGCCGCATGGTGCGGCGCTCAGACACAAGAAGGAGGATGCAATGCTCGGAACCTCCATTCGTATCAAAGGCCTCGCCGTCGCCGTCGTGGCCGCCACCACTCTGCAGCGCGTCGGCCGGAATGGCGGCCACGGCTTCTGGGACATCGGGCGCGGCGAATGCTGGTCCTGCCCGATGGGCTCGGTCCGGACGGTGTTTCCCGTCAACCAGGACTGGGCCTGCAACCTGGGCGGCATCCTGAACCCGTCCTATGCCCGGGCCGAGTATCTCGGCACCTGAGCGCGGCGGCGCCAGCGGCCGTCATGCCCCGAAACACGCCGCTGTCTGCGCCATCTCGTCCTCGAGCCACGCCCTGAAGCCCGCGGCGGCGGGCGCGGCGGCGCGGTGGCGGCCGGCGACCAGCCAGTAGCTGTAGCCCGTGCGCGCCCGCTCGCGGAACGGCGCGACCAGCCGGCCGCTGGCGATCGCGTCGGCGGCAAGGGTCTGCCAGCCGAGCATCATCCCCTGGCCGGCGATCGCGGCGTCGAGGCAGAGCCCGGCGTCGGCGTAGGTGTAACCGACGCGCAGCGCCGAACCGGCAAGCCCCACCGCCTGCAGCCAGTCGTCCCATGTGATCCGCGAATAGGCGTCGACCAGCACCGGCACGTCGAGCATGTCGCGCGGCACGCGGAGGCCCCGGGAGACGCCCGGCGTGCAGACCGGAAACACCTCCTGGTGGATCAGGAACGCGCCGGCCACCTCCGACTCCGGGCCGGGCGAGGGCGCGATGCGGATCGCGAGGTCCACGTCCGAGCCGTTCAGGTCCGCCATCTCCACCGAGGCCTCGATCCTGACCCGCACCTCGGGATGCAGGTCGCGATACCGCGTCAGCCGCGGCACCAGCCATTTGGCGGCCAGCACCGGTGCCACCGAGATGGTCAGCACGTCGTCGCTGCGGCGACGGGCGAGCCCGGCGGCGAGCGCGAGCTCGCGGAAGCCGGCGGCGAGATGCGGCTGCAGCGCCCGGCCGAACGCGGTCGGCACCAGCCCGCGCGGCGTGCGGTGGAAGACGGCGCGGCCCAGTTCCGCCTCCGCCCGGATGACCTGCTGGCTCACCGCCCCCGGCGTCACCCCGAGTTCCTCGGCCGCCGCCTGCAGCGAGCCCAGCCGGGCGGCGGCCTCCAGCGCGCGCAGGCCGTTGAGGCGGATACGGTTCAGCTCTCGCATATAGCTTTTCTATACCGGCGGCGAGGGAACATCGATTGTTTTCGGCGGGTGGCGCGGCGATCTCTATCCGAGGCCGGCAGGGTGCACCGGCATCGACAGGAGGCCGAGATGCAGCTCAACAGGATCGCCGAGTGGCTGAACCGCCGCAGCGCGGCGGCGAAGGCGGCACGGGAACGCGCCCGGGAGCACGATTGGCAGCGCGACCCCCTCTCGCACCCGGTGCT
>JBHJOG010000135.1:0-6195 GCA_050329975.1 Alphaproteobacteria bacterium
TGCGCGTCATGTCGGAGGATGAGCGCATTCGCACCCGGAGATGGTCCGATGGCAGCCTTGTTGACAGTATCGATCTCAGCCGCCCTCGGCGCGGCGACATTCGCGATCACCATGATCGGGCTCGTCGCTTTCGGCTGAGCCGGCATCGCCGCCGAACATGGACGGGCGCCCCTTTCGGTGGCGCCCGAAAATCCTCGGATCGGGAGGGCCGTGCGGATCAGTCGCTCGGCAGGATCACGACCGGGGTCTGCGGCGTCACCGGCTCCGGCCCGGTCGCAATGGTGATCTGGCCGCTGTCGGCCGACACCCGCGATCCCTCGCAGGCCAGTGCCGCGGGAACCGCGAACGCGGTTACAACGACCGCAAGGCCGAGAGTCTGAAATACGCGCATCATCGAGGCTCCTTGTCGTCGTGACGGACAACCGGGCGGCGCCCGGGGCAGCTCGCTGAGGTGACAGAGTAGTCCAGGCCGCGCGCCGGCGACAACGCCGGTTCGACCGCGTTCACGATATCCTGATCTGCCGGCAGGGTTGTGCAAAGCACCCGCCGCCGCCCGAAATGGGTTTCCCTTCGCCCCGGTTCGGAGTACGAGAAGGCTCGACCGGCGCGGCCGAGACGCCCGTCGCCGGCGGCCTTGAGGCAGCCCCGCGAAGCACCCGGAGGACCCTGTGAACCTGGCACGCATGATCTGCGGCGCCTGGCTGGTGTGACCGACGATCGGCGGGCCGTCCGCAGGATCCTCGTCGACAGGACCCTCATCAGGCCACGCGCCGCCAGAACTGGGGACCGTGCGGGCCATATCCGTTGTACGATGTGCTGAGGCGAAAATGTTGCGCTGGTTCGAGTCCCTCTACAGTCCGGTTCCCGACGGTCCGATCGAGCAGCCACCAACGGGCCTGCTCGGGTTCTACTGGTATTTCGCCCGCCAGTTCCGGCTGGGTTTCCTCGCGATCCTGGTCGTGGGCACCGGCGCCGCCCTGGTCGAGGTGGCGCTGTTCGCCTTTGTCGGCCAGCTGGTCGACCTGCTGCAGGCTGCCGACGACTTCGCCGCGCTGTGGGCGGACCACGGCGACACGCTGATCTGGATGGCGGTGGTGGCGCTGATCGCGCGTCCGCTGCTGTTCGGGCTGCACGCGATCCTCATCAACCAGGCGGTGGCGCCGAACATCAACGCGCGGGTCCGTTGGCAGACCCACCGCTACGTGTTGCGCCAGAGCATCGGCTTCTTTCAGAACGATTTCGCCGGCCGGGTCGCCAACCGGGTGATGCAAACCGCCGCCTCGCTGCGCGAATCGGTGCTTGAGGTGGTCAACGCCCTGTGGTTCGTCACCGTCTACGCCGTCAGCACCATGGTGCTGTTCTTCGAGATCGACCCGCCGCTGGTGATCCCGCTGCTGCTGTGGATCGCCGCCTATTGCGGCATTCTCGCCTGGTTCGTGCCGCGAATCCGGGCGCGCTCGAAGATCCAGTCCGAAGCGCGGTCGGGCCTGATGGGCCGCATCGTCGACAGCTACACCAACATGGCGACGGTGAAGCTGTTCTCCCACACCGACCGCGAGGACCAGTACGCCCGCGAAGGCATCCTTGAGCACACCGAGAAGCTGCAGCACCAGATGTGGGCGATCACCGCGATGCAGATCTGGCTGTGGTCGATCAACGGATTCCTGATCGTCGGAACCGCCGGGCTGGCGCTGTGGCTGTGGGGCAGCGGGGGCATCACGCTGGGCGCGATCGCGCTGGCGACCGGGCTGGTGATCCGGATCAACAACCTGTCGGGCTGGATCATGTGGGTCGTCACCGGCATCTTCGAGGCGATCGGCACCGTCCAGGACGGCATGACCTCGATCGTCAAGCCGCTGGGCGTCGTCGACCGCACCGATGCCACGCCGCTGAACGTC
This sequence comes from Alphaproteobacteria bacterium, assembly GCA_050329975.1. Taxonomy (GTDB): domain Bacteria; phylum Pseudomonadota; class Alphaproteobacteria; order CALKHQ01; family CALKHQ01; genus CALKHQ01. The sequence goes on from JBHJOG010000135.1 coordinate 1,899, forward strand.
GAACGCGGCGAGATCCGCTACGAGAGCATCCGGTTCCACTACGGCAAGGAGGGCGGCGTCATCGACGACCTCTCCCTGGTTGTCCGCCCGGGCGAAAAGGTGGGGCTGGTTGGCCGGTCTGGCGCCGGCAAGTCCACCCTGGTCAACCTGCTGCTGCGCTTCCACGACCTGGAGGGCGGGCGGATCTTCATCGACGGGCAGGACATCGCCGGCGTCACCCAGGACAGCCTGCGCGCCCAGATCGGCATGGTTTCCCAGGACACCTCGCTGCTGCACCGGTCGATCGCCGACAACATCGGCTACGGCCAGCTCGCCGTCGACGCGGACAGCATCACCGCGGCCGCGATCCAGGCCCAGGCGCACAGCTTCATTCCCGCTCTGGAGGATTCCAAGGGCCGCACCGGCTATGCGGCCGAGGTCGGCGAGCGCGGGGTGAAGCTGTCCGGCGGCCAGCGCCAGCGCATCGCCATCGCGCGGGTTCTGCTGAAGAATGCGCCGATCCTGATCCTCGACGAGGCGACCTCGGCGCTGGATTCCGAGGTCGAAGCCGCGATCCAGGAGCAGCTCTATGCGCTGATGTCCGGCAAGACCGTGATCGCGATCGCGCACCGGCTGTCGACCATCGCCGCCATGGATCGGCTGGTGGTGATGGACGAGGGGCGGATCGTCGAGGAAGGCAGCCACGACGCGCTGCTGCGCCAGGGCGGGCTTTATGCCCAGTTCTGGGCCCGCCAGTCGGGCGGGTTCATCGCCCGGGAATCGGCTGCCTGAAAAAACGCCACCGGCTGGGTGTACGCATACGGCTGGCCGGTGGCGCACCCGCGCGGGCCATCATTGGGCTTGCAAAATCCGCCTGCCCTTGCCTTTGTAGGGGCTCACCAGCAGCCACCCCAGCTAGTCGCGTGCCATGAAAATTGCCGTTTTGAAAGAACGCCGCGCCGACGAAAGGCGCGTCGCCGCTTCGCCGGAGACGGTGAAGAAGTTCATCGGGCTCGGCGCGACGGTCGCCGTCGAGACCGGCGCCGGCGCCGCGGCCGGCATGATCGACGCGGCCTATGCCGAGGCCGGGGCGGCGATCGCGGCGACGGCTCGGGCCGCCGCTGACGGCGCCGACATCGTGCTCAAGGTCCGGGCGCCGCTGGCCAAAGGCGAGGAAGGTGCCGCCGAGGACGAACTCGGCCTGCTGCCGAACGGCGCCGTCCTGGTCGCCCTGCTCAACCCCTATGCCGATGCGGCCCGGGTCGGGGCCTATGCCGCGGCCGGCGTCACTGCCTTTTCCCTGGAGCTGCTGCCGCGAATCACCCGCGCCCAGTCGATGGACGTGCTCTCGTCGCAGGCCAACCTCGCCGGCTACAAGGCGGTGCTCGAGGCTGCCAACCACGCCAAGGCGTTCCCGCTGATGATGACCGCCGCCGGCACCGTGCCGCCGGCGCGCGTCTTCATCCTCGGCGCCGGTGTCGCCGGCCTGCAGGCGATCGCCACCGCCAAGCGGCTCGGCGCCGTGGTCTCCGCCACCGATGTCCGCCCCGCCGCCAGGGAGCAGGTGCAGAGCCTGGGCGGCACCTTCGTCATGGTCGACAACGAGGAGAGCCGGCAGGCCGAGACCGCGGGCGGCTACGCCAAGGAGATGTCGGAGGACTACAAACGCCAGCAGGCCGCCCTGGTCCGCGAGACGCTGAAGAAGCAGGACATCGCGATCACCACAGCGCTGATCCCCGGCCGCCGGGCGCCGGTGCTGATCACCGCCGACATGGTGGCCGAGATGAAGCCGGGTGCGATCATCGTCGACCTGGCGGTCGAACAGGGCGGCAATGTCGAGGGCTCCCGTCCCGGCGAGGTCGTGGACACCGCCAACGGGGTCAGCATCATCGGCTACACCAACATGCCGGGGCGCATCGCCAGCGACGCCAGCGCGCTCTACGCCCGCAACCTGCTGAACTTCCTCACCCCGCTGATCGACCGGGAGAAGGGCGCACTGGCGATCGACCTCGACGACGAGATCGTCGCCGCCACCTGCCTGAGCCGCGACCACGAGGTGGTGCACCAGGCGTTCCGCGCGGCGGCAGCTGCAGCGGCGCCCACCCCCGCCCCGGCGGCGCCCGCACCGACAGCGTCACCGGGTCAGGTGGCAAAGGAAACGCCCGCAGGCGAGGCGGCAAAGGGCGGTGCCGTTGCCGAACCCGGCACCGCCGCCAAGCCGAAACCGGCGGCCAAGAAGGCGCCGACCACGAAGGCGGCGGCCAAGCCGGCGCAGAAGACGCCGGCCAGAAAGGCGGCGCCGAAAAAGAACGAGGCCAAGACGGCGCCCACCGGAGCGGTCGCGGCCGACGCGACGATCGCCCCGGCGCAGCCGGAGCCGTCGCCCGGGCAGGACGACAAAGCCAACGGCGCCGGGGGCGGCGCCAAGACCGAGGGCTGAGCGATGGAAGAGCAGGGCCAGGGCGGCCAGGGCGGGCTTCTTGACTCCCTGGGCGACATGCTGCAACGGGCAGGCGAGGCCGCCCAGCGGACAGACGTCGTGCCGGTCGCTCCGATCGCGCCCGACGTCACCACCCAGACCACGGCCCCGCCCGCCGCGGATGCCGGGCTCCAGCAAATGCTCGCGATGGCGCACGGCCCCGATTTCCTGTCGCTGCTCGCCGTGTTCGTGCTGGCGATCTTCGTCGGCTACTACGTCGTCTGGCGCGTCACGCCGGCGCTGCACTCGCCGCTGATGGCGGTGACCAACGCGATCTCGTCGGTGATCATCGTCGGTGCGCTGATCGCGGCGGGACCGGCCGAGTTCAGCATCTCCACGGTCTTCGGCTTCCTTGCCGTCATCCTCGCATCGGTGAACATCTTCGGCGGCTTCCTGGTGACGCGAAGGATGCTGGCGATGTTCAGGAAGAAGCAGCGCTAGCAACCGGCTCCAATGCCATAGTCCGACGACAGGGAGGGGCCGGTGCCCGACGCATTCTCCTCGATCATGTACCTGATCTCCGCGATCTGCTTCATCATGGCGTTGCGGGGTCTCTCTTCGCCGGAAACGGCGCGCCGGGGCAACTTCTACGGCATCGCCGGCATGGCGATCGCCATCCTGACCACCCTGTTCGGGCCGCAGGTCCAGGGCTACTACTGGCTGATCATCCTGGGCATCGTCATCGGCGGCGCCATCGGCTACGTCATTGCCAACCGCATCCAGATGACCGCCCTGCCGCAGCTGGTCGCCGCCTTCCACAGCCTGGTCGGGCTCGCCGCCGTGTTCGTGGCGCTCGCCGCCTTCTACTCGCCCGAGGCCTACGGCATCGGCATCTCCGGCAACATCGCCGCCGGCAGCCTCATCGAGATGAGCATCGGCGCGGCGGTGGGCGCCTACACCTTCACAGGCTCGGTGGTCGCCTTCGGCAAGCTGCAGGGCCTGGTCTCGGGAAAACCCCTGGTCTTCCCCTACCAGCACTTCGTCAATCTCGGCCTGGGAGCGCTGCTGGTCCTGCTGGTGATCTTCTTCTCGATCTGGGAGCCCGGCATCCTGCTGTGGCTGATCATCATCCTGGCGCTGGCGCTCGGCGTGCTGATGATCGTGCCGATCGGCGGCGCCGACATGCCGGTCGTGATCTCGATGCTGAACTCCTATTCCGGCTGGGCCGCCGCCGGCATCGGGTTCACGCTCGGCAACTCGCTGCTGATCATCACCGGCGCCCTGGTCGGCTCCTCGGGCGCCATCCTCAGCTACATCATGTGCAAGGGGATGAACCGGTCGTTCTTCAACGTGATCCTCGGCGGTTTCGGCGGCGACACCACGGCGGCGATCGCCGATCTGGGCGACCGCACCGTCAAGCAGGGCAGCGCCGAAGACGCCTCGTTCCTGATGAGCAATGCCTCCTCCGTCATCATCGTGCCCGGCTACGGCATGGCGGTCGCCCAGGCGCAGCACGCGCTGCGCGAGATGGCCGACATGCTGAAGAAGCAGGGGGTCAAGGTCACCTACGCCATCCATCCGGTGGCCGGCCGCATGCCCGGGCACATGAACGTGCTGCTGGCCGAGGCCAACGTGCCCTATGACGAGGTGTTCGAGCTCGACGACATCAACCGCGACTTCTCCCAGGCCGACGTCGCCTTCGTCATCGGCGCCAACGACGTGACCAATCCGGCCGCCAAGACCGACAGCTCGAGCCCGATCTTCGGCATGCCGGTGCTGGACGTGGAGAAGGCGAAGACCGTGCTGTTCGTCAAGCGCTCGCTCGGCTCCGGCTATGCCGGCGTCGACAATCCGCTGTTCTACCGGGACAACACGATGATGCTGTTCGCCGACGCCAAG
>JBHJOG010000136.1:0-5313 GCA_050329975.1 Alphaproteobacteria bacterium
GCGGTGAAGCTGACCTCCTCGAGCAGGCGCTCCAGCACCGTGTGCAGCCGGCGGGCGCCGATGTTCTCGACGCTGTGGTTGATCTCGGCGGCCAGCGCGGCCAGCGCGTCGACCGCATCGTCGCCGAAGTCGAGCGTCACGCCCTCGGTCTTCAGCAGGGCGGTGTACTGCTTGACTAGGCTCGCCTCAGGTTCGGTCAGGATCCGGCGGAAATCGTCCTTGGTCAGCGCCTTCAGCGACACCCGGATCGGCAGCCGGCCCTGCAGCTCGGGCAGCAGGTCCGACGGCTTGGCGAGGTGGAAGGCGCCGGACGCGATGAACAGCACGTGGTCGGTCTTCACCGCGCCGTGCTTGGTGCTGACGGTGGTGCCCTCGATCAGCGGCAGCAGGTCGCGCTGGACGCCCTCGCGGCTGACGTCGGCACCGGAACGCTCGGACCGGGCGGTGATCTTGTCGATCTCGTCGAGGAAGACGATGCCGTTTTCCTCGACCGCCTCGATCGCGGACCGGACCACCTTGTCGTTGTCGAGCAGCTTGTCGCTCTCCTCGGCCATCAGCGCATCGTAGGACTCGCCGATGGTCATCTTGCGCCGCCGGGTGCGGCCGCCCATCGCCTTGCCGAAGATATCGCCCAGGTTGATGGCCCCGATCTGCGCGCCGGGCATACCGGGGATATCGAGGGTCGGCATCGACAGTCCGCCGGTGTCGGCGACCTCGATCTCGATCTCGCGGTCGTTCAGCTCGCCGCTCCGCAGCCGGCGGCGGAAGGCGTCGCGGGTGGCCTGGCCGGAATTGTCGCCGACCAGTGCGTTGAGCACCCGGTCCTCGGCCGCGAGTTCGGCGCGGGCCGCGACCTCCTTGCGCATCCGCTCGCGGGCCTGGCCGATACTGATCTCCAGCAGGTCGCGAATGATCTGCTCGACGTCGCGGCCGACATAGCCGACCTCGGTGAACTTGGTCGCCTCCACCTTGAGGAAGGGCGCGTCGGCCAGCTTGGCCAGCCGCCGGGCGATCTCGGTCTTGCCGCAGCCGGTCGGCCCGATCATCAGGATGTTCTTCGGCTGCACCTCCTCGCGCAGGCCCTCCGGCAGCTGGCGGCGGCGCCAGCGGTTGCGCAGCGCGATCGCCACCGCCCGCTTGGCGTCGTGCTGGCCCACGATGTGGCGGTCGAGTTCGGAGACGATCTCGCGCGGGCTGAACGCGGCCGGGCCGGGACCGGGGTCACGGCCGGACGCGGGCTGGCTGGGCAGGGGCACGGCGGTGGTGTCCATGGATTACAGGCTTTCGATCAGGATATTGTCGTTGGTGTAGATGCAGATGCCGGCGGCGATCTCCATCGACCGGCGGGCGATCTCGATCGCGTCCATCTCGTCGCGGTCGATCAGCGCGCGGGCCGCGGAGAGCGCGAAGGCGCCGCCCGAGCCGATGCCGATCAGGCCGTCATCGGGCTCGATCACATCGCCGTTGCCGCTGAGCACCAGGCTGTTGCCGGCGTCGGCGACCGCCATCATCGCTTCCAGCCGGCGCAGGAAGCGGTCGGTCCGCCAGTCTTTGGCCAGCTCGACCGCGGCGCGCACCAGCTGGCCGGGATGCTGCTCCAGCTTCGCCTCCAGCCGCTCGAACAGGGTGAAGGCATCGGCGGTGGCGCCGGCGAAGCCCGCGATGACGGCGCCATCGGCCAGCCGACGTACCTTGCGCGCCGTCGCCTTCATTACCGTGTTGCCGAAGGTGACCTGGCCGTCGCCGGCGACCACGACCTTGCCGTTCTTGCGCACCGACAGGATCGTGGTGCCGTGCAATTGGCTCTCTGACATCGGGCTCCCGAAATTCTTGCGCAGGCGTGGCAATCCGTGCACACCGCATGGGATGTGGGGCATCGCGGCCCACCATTCAAGCAAAGCGGCCATTGCGCAACCGGCCATTCCGGTTCGGCCATCCGGTTCGGGCCGGTCAAGCACGAGAGCGATGTGGGATGAGCGAAGTGGTGGCGGTGGTCGACTACGGAGCAGGCAACCTGCGCTCCGTGGCCAACGCGCTGATGCGGGTGGCGAGTGCGATGGGGCCGGTGCCGCGGATCGTGGTGACCGCGGAAGCCGACACCGTGGCCGCGGCTGACCGGGTGGTGCTGCCCGGCGTCGGCGCGTTCGCCGACTGCATGGCCGGCCTTTCGGCGCTGGACGGCATGCTGGCGGCGCTGGACCAGGCGGTCCGGACCAGGGCCTGCCCGTTCCTGGGCATCTGTGTCGGCATGCAGCTGCTGGCCAGCGTCGGCCGCGAGCACGGCGACCACGCGGGCCTCGGCTGGCTGCCGGGGGCGGTGGTCGGGCTGGGCATCCGACCGGGCCCGCAGGGCCGCGCGCTGAAAGTGCCGCACATGGGGTGGAACACACTGCGCCGTTGCGCTATACCGCACCCGGTGCTGGCCGGCCTGCCGGAGGCCCCGGACGTCTACTTCGTCCACAGCTACCATTTCGAGCCGGACGACCGGGCGCTGGTGCGGGCCGAGACGGACTATGGCGGGCCGATCGCGGCGGTGGTCGGGCGGGACACCATCGTCGGCACCCAGTTCCACCCGGAGAAGAGTCAGGCCGTCGGCCTCGCGATCCTGCGCAACTTTCTCGATTGGCGGCCCTGAATGACCACACGACGCGTACCGCGTGAACCCCGTACCGTTGCCGCGCCGGCGAGCATCGCGGTCGAGCGGCTGGAAAAATTCTCCGATGGGGACCTGGCCGACCTGTGCGACGCCACCTCCGATGCGATCGAGGCCGGCGGCGGCTTCGGCTGGCTCACCCCGCCGATGCCGCACGTGCTGGAGAGCTATTGGCAGGGCGTGCTGCTGGTGCCGGGCCGGGAACTGTTCGTCGGCCGGCTCGACGGGGTGATCGCCGGCTCGGCCCAGCTGCTGCATCCGCCCAAGAACAACGAGGCGCAGGCCTTCGCCGCGCAGATGACCACGAGCTTCGTCGCGCCCTGGGCGCGCGGGCACGGACTCGCCCGCGGCCTGCTGGCGGCGATCGAGCAGGAGGCCGTCGACTGCGGCTACCAGCTGCTCAAGCTCGACGTGCGCGAGACCCAGACCGTCGCCATCGCCCTTTACGAGAGCCGGGGCTATGTGCGATGGGGGGTCGATCCGTATTATGCCCGGGTCGACGACAAGGTGATCCGCGGCTTCCATTACTACAAGACGCTGGCGGCGGGGTTGTGATCGGGCCGGCGCCGGCCGGCTGCCCGGCGGCAGAGGGAGCATCGGCGTGATCCTGTTTCCAGCCATCGATCTGCGCGGCGGCGAATGCGTGCGCCTGCTGCGGGGCGACATGAGCACCGCGACCACCTACAACCCCGATCCGGCCGCCCAGGCGCACGCCTTCCAGGCCGCCGGCTTCCAGTGGATCCACGTGGTCGACCTGGACGGCGCATTCGCCGGCCGGTCGGTCAACGGGACTGCGGTCGACGCGATCCTCGCTGCGGTCACGGTGCCGGTGCAGCTCGGCGGCGGGATCCGCGACCTGGCCAGCATCGAAAGCTGGCTTGCCCGCGGCGTCACCAGGGTCGTCCTCGGCACGGCTGCGGTGAAGACCCCGGCGCTGGTGCGGGACGCCTGCGCGGCCTTTCCCGGCCAGGTCGCCATCGGGATCGACGCCCGGGGCGACCGGGTGGCGGTCGAGGGCTGGGCGGTTGAGTCCGAGGTGCCGGCGGTCGACCTGGCGCGCCGGTTCGAGGACGCCGGGGCGGCGGCGATCATCTACACCGACATCGACCGCGACGGTGCGTTGCGCGGGCCGAACGTGGCCGCGACCGCCGCACTGGCGCGGGCGGTGACCGTGCCGGTGATCGCGTCCGGCGGCGTCTCCTCGCTGGCCGACCTTGCCGCTCTGAAGGCGGTGCAGGCCGATGGCGTGGCCGGCGTGATCAGCGGGCGGGCGCTCTATGACGGCCGGATCGACCCGGCGGCCGCGCTAGCCCTCCTGGCGGCCTGACATGCTGAAGGCGCGCGTGATCCCGTGCCTGGACGTGCATGCCGGCCGGGTGGTCAAGGGGATCAACTTCGTCGACCTGCGCGACGCCGGCGACCCGGTGGAGCAGGCCGAGCTCTATGACGCCCAGGGCGCCGACGAACTCTGCTTCCTCGACATCACCGCCAGCCACGAAGGACGCGAGACCATCTACGACGTGGTCGCCCGCACCGCCGAGCGGGTGTTCATGCCGCTGACCGTCGGCGGCGGGGTGCGCACCACCGACGATGTCCGCCGCCTGCTGCTCGCCGGCGCCGACAAGGTTTCGATCAACACCGCCGCCGTCGCGCGGCCGGCCTTCGTCGGTGAGGCGGCGCGCAAGTTCGGCACCCAGTGCATCGTCGTAGCCATCGACGCCAAGACAGTGTCTGCGCCCGGGGAACCGGACCGCTGGGAGGTGTTCACCCATGGCGGCCGGCGCGCGACCGGGCTGGAGACGGTGGCCTGGGCAGAACGGATGGTGGACCTTGGTGCCGGCGAACTGCTGCTGACCTCGATGGACCGCGACGGCACCCGCATCGGCTTCGACATCGGGCTTACCCGGGCGGTGGCGGACGCGGTGTCGGTGCCGGTGATCGCCAGCGGTGGCGTCGGCAGCCTCGACCACCTGGTCGACGGCGTGCGCGACGGCCATGCCTCGGCGGTGCTCGCCGCCTCGATCTTCCATTTCGGCGAGGCGACCATCGGCCAGGCCAAGGCGCATCTGGCGGCGGCCGGCGTGCCGGTGCGGCTGCACTGAGGGGGAAGGTGATGGCTGAAACGACCGGCCCGGAGGTGCTGGAGCGGCTGTTCGCGACGATCGCGAGCCGGCGCGGCGCCGATCGCGACTCGTCCTACACCGCCCGCCTGTTCGCCGAGGGCCCGGAGCGGATCGCGCAGAAGGTGGGGGAGGAGGCGTTCGAGACGGTGCTGGCCTCGATCAACACCGGCAGCCGCGGCTGCGGCCGGCTGGTGTCGGAGAGCGCGGACCTGCTCTATCATCTGCTGGTGCTGTGGGCGGCCTGCGGGGCCGATCCGGCGGCGGTGTGGGCCGAGCTGGCGCGGCGCGAAGGCGTATCGGGACTGGCGGAGAAGGCGAGCCGGCCCGGCGAGGGAGGAGACGACAGCGCATGAGCTACGACGACGGCAACATCTTCGCGCGGATCCTGCGCGGCGAGATTCCCTGCGACAAGGTCTACGAGGACGACCACGTGCTCGCGTTCCGGGACATCGCGCCCCAGGCGCCGGTGCACGTGCTGGTGATCCCGAAGGCGCCGCATGTCTCGGTGCAGGACTTCGGCGCCAACGCCGCCCCGGA
>JBHJOG010000137.1:0-38904 GCA_050329975.1 Alphaproteobacteria bacterium
TTGCCCCCAACCCCCGCCATCGGCTAGCGTGCCGCGCCCCTGACACCCGCGCCAAGGACGCACGTATGGCCAAGACCGCGATTTCTCCCACCCGGGCCGAGGATTATCCCGGCTGGTACCAGCAGATCATCCGCGCTGCCGACATGGCGGAGAACTCGCCGGTACGCGGGTGCATGGTGATCAAGCCCTGGGGGTACGGGATCTGGGAGCTGGTAAGCCGCGCGCTCGACGACCGGATCAAGGCGACGGGGCACGACAACTGCTATTTCCCGCTGTTCATCCCGCTGCGCTTCATCGAGAAGGAGGCACAGCACGTCGAGGGCTTCGCCAAAGAGATGGCGGTGGTGACCCACCATCGGCTGGCGATGAAGGACGGCAAGCTCACGCCGGCCGGCGAGCTGGAAGAGCCGCTGATCGTCCGCCCGACCTCGGAGACCATCATCGGCGAGGCCTTCGCCAACTGGATCCAGAGCTATCGCGACCTGCCGGTGCTGATCAACCAGTGGTGCAACGTGGTCCGCTGGGAGCTGCGGCCGCGGATCTTCCTGCGCACCTCCGAGTTCCTGTGGCAGGAGGGGCATACCGCCCATGCCACTTCGGAGGAAGCGATGGAGGAGACCTTCCGCATGCTGGAGGTCTATCGCGAGGTGGTCGAGGAGGTGATGGCGATCCCGGTCATCCCGGGCGAGAAGTCGGAGGGCGAGCGCTTCCCCGGCGCCGACCGCACCATCACCATCGAGGCAATGATGCAGGACGGCAAGGCGCTGCAGTCCGGCACCTCGCATTTCCTGGGGCAGAACTTCGCCAAGGCGGCCGACATCAAGTTCCAGACCCGCGAGGGCGGGATGGAGCACGCCTGGACCACCAGCTGGGGCATTTCGACCCGGCTGATCGGGGCGCTGATCATGACCCATGGCGACGACGACGGCTTGCGGCTGCCGCCGAAGATAGCGCCGCGGCAGGTGATGATCGTGCCGATCATACGCTCGCCCGAGCAGGAGGAAGCGGTGTTCGCCTATGCCGACCGGTTGGCGGCCGAGCTCGCGGCCCAGTCGTTCGACGGGGCGCCGGTCAGGGTCAGGGTCGACAAGCGCGACATGCCTGCCCAGGACAAGCGCTGGGAATGGATCAAGAAGGGGACTCCCATCGTCGCCGAAGTGGGCCCGCGCGACATCGAAAACGACGGCGTCGCCTATGTCCGCCGCGACCGCCTGGGCGAGAAGAAGGCGATCCTCGGCCGGGGCGAGTTCGTATCGGGCATCGCGCGGCAGTTCACCGAACTGCACCAGGCGCTGTACGACCAGGCGCTGGCGTATCGGACTGCGCGGATGCGGACCGACATCGTCGACTTCGCGGCGTTCAGGGAGTATTTCGGCGGTACGGGCGCGGAGTCCTACGATGCCGAACGGGGTTTCGTCCGGGCGAAATGGTGCGGCGAGACGGGTTCGGAAGCGATGCTGGGCGAGCTCGGGGTCTCGATCCGCTGCCTGCCGTTCGACCAGTCGGGGAGCGCAGGCAAATGCGTGCTGACCGGCAAGCCGGCGACGCTCGATGCCATTTTTGCGAAGGCGTATTGAGGCTGAATACCGTTCCCGTCATTGCGAACCATCCCGACGCCGTCGTGGTCCGGCTTGGCGCTACGGCATTCACACATTTACTGATCGCGCACCCATGGGACTCAGGTGAGCCCTCCCTCGTGCCGAGGGAGGGGACTGTGCGGCATCCGGGATGTGTGAATCTCGTACGGCTTGACCGGACCATCCACGGCGTCGGGCGCAGAGAATCTGGATGGACCCAGTCGGAGCGGTCGCCTGTCGCGGCAACCTTGACGAAGCCACAGCGCGGCTTCTGGCCCGTGGGTGCTCCGCTCAAGCCGGACCACGACGGTATGGGCAGCGCGCCATGAGGCAGGCTGACACCCTGCGTCGCCATGCCGACGTACCGGACCGCTGGCTGCTGACGCCGCTGCTGCTGCTGGCGCTGGCCTGCCTGGCACTCGGGCTCTGGCTGCCGGCGCTGTCGGTGGAGGCGCTGCCCTGGTTCGAGGAGGAGATCTCGATCCTGGACGGGGCGGCGGTGCTGTGGGACGACGAGCAGTATTTCCTGTTCGCGGTGATCGTGGTGTTCTCGGTCCTGTTCCCGGCGCTGAAGATCGTGCTCGGGCTGTGGGCTTGGCTGTGGGCAGACCTGGGCGTGCGCTCGCCGCTGCGGCTGGTGCGGCGGATCGAGCAGCTGGGCAAATGGTCGATGCTCGACGTGTTCGTCATCGCCATAGTGGTGGCCGCGCTCAACATCTCGATCATTACCGAGGTCTGGGTGCATCAAGGACTGTACCTGTTCACCGCCGCCGTCGTGCTGTCGATGGCGGTGATGGGCCGGCTGGAACGAATCGCCGTCGACCTGGAAGAGCGTTGGCGGGAGCATCGGGAGGGAGTGTAATGGACGAACGGGAAGCGCAAGCGCGCATCGACCTGACCGCTGCGCTGCGCTGGGCAGCGCGGCTGGGGCTGAACGAGGGGGTGTGCAACCACTTCAGCCTCGCCGTCACCGATGATGGCACCGAGTATCTGATCAACCCGCAGGGCTTCCAGTGGTCGGAGCTCACCGCCGGCGACCTGATGCGGCTGAACGTCAACGGCACGGTGGTATCGGGCAGGCACAGTGTCGAGCCGACCGCGTTCCACATCCATGGCCGGGTGCACTACCGCCTGCCGCATGCGGCAGCGGTGCTGCACACCCACATGCCGAACGCCACCGCGTTGACCGCGATCGAGGGCGGCGAACTGAAGCCGCTCTACATCAGCGGCCTGCGCTTCTACGACCGGGTCGCCTATGACGACCATTTCAACGGCGTCGCGCTCAGCGACGAGGAAGGCGACCGGATCGCGCGCTCGCTAGGCAACAAGCCGGTGTGCATGATGGGCAACCACGGGGTGATGGTGACCGGGCCGGACATGGCCTGGGGATTTGACACCCTCTATTACCTGGAGCGCCACGCCGCGATCCAGATCAAGGCGATGTCGACCGGCCGGCCGCTGAAATGCGTCCCCGACGACATCGCGGCCCTCTCGGCCCAGCAGATCGAGGGCGAGGATCAGCAGGCGTATCTGCATTTCGCCTCGATCAAGCGGATCCTCGACCGCGAGGAGCCCGAATACCGCTCGATGTAGCTCGATCCAAACCACAGCCGGCCGCTGGAATTTGCCCGGCAGGGCGTGGCGCGCTATGATCGCGCTTGACGCGAAACGGTCCGTCAAGCGGCCGGTCGGGGAGGACTGCGGTGGTCAGGGTGGCGATGATGGCCGGCGCGCTGGCCATGCTGCTGATGCCGATCGGGATGGCCGGGGCCGACTTGGACTGCCTCGGCGACTCCGCCTGCCCGGGCCAGCGCACCGAGCTTGCCACCTACGGCGCCGGCGAGTGGCACGCGGCGACGGTGGCGCACGAGGACGGGCGGCTGAGCTGCGTGATCTACGCCCGCGCGCGCAATGCCGATCCGGCCCGCGGCCTGTGGATCTTCGTCTACCCGACCCACCTGCGCTTCGCCCCGGATGAAGCCCTGGCGCCGAACGAGTTCATCAACATCATCGCCGGCGACCTGACCATGCCGATGGCGGTCAACCGCGGCATCGGCTTCGTGCCGCTGACCTTCCCGGTCTTCGCCAGCGCGGTCGGCAACGCGCGCGCCCTGACGCTGCAGGTGGGCGTCCGCCGCCCGCTCGACGCCCAGGAGTTCCTGACCTGGCCGATGGACGGATTCCGCGACGCCTACCGCCGCATCGCCGAAGAATGCGCCTTCGACCCCTCGCATGTGCTGGGGGAGGACTGAATTCAGGGGACGACCTCGCGGTCCCGTTCCGCCCTCGGCGAGCGTTCCGGGAACAGGCCTTTGGCGTAGCGCTGCAGGACTACCTGCAGCAGCAGGCCGACCAGGAAGATGCGGATATAGGCGGCGCGGGTGATCCAGTCGGCGGGAAGGCGGGCAGTCACCAGTTCGGTCGCCGACCACAGGGTCCAGATCAGCAGCGGTCCGACGATGGCGCCGATGTTGTTGCCGCTGCCGCCGACGATCAGCATCACCCAGACCAGGAAGGTGGTCATCATCGGCTCGGTCGCCTCGACGCCGATGAATTTGGTCAGGTGCGCCTGCATCGCGCCGCCCAGCCCCATCAGCATGCCGCCGACGATGAACGCCTCCAGCCGGAAGCGCAGCACGTTCTTGCCTACCGCCTCGGCGGCGACGTCGTTCTCGCGGATCGCCCGCATCGTCCGCCCCCATGGCGACCGGGAGGCACGCTGGAGGGCAAGGAACAGCACCAGCACCACGGCCGCGATCAGCGCCAGGTAGGCTGCGTCGGCATAGGGCGGGCCGAGGCTTTCGAAAGGCCGTGGAATGCGCTGGATGCCGCGCGGGCCGTTGGTCAGCCACAGTTCGTTCTTCAGGATCAGGCGCAGGATCTCGGCAATGCCGATGGTGGCGATGGCCAGGTAGTCGCTGCGCAGCCGGATGCAAACCACCCCGACGCCCCAGGCCAGCAGTCCGGCCGCCAGCATGGCGCCCAGCCAGCCGAGCGGGAACGGCAGCCCGAAGCCGCCGAGATGGCTCGCAGAGTCCGGCGTGGTCAGGATCGCAGAGACATAGGCGCCGATGGCGTAGAAGCCGGCGATCCCGGCGTTGAACAGGCCGGTGAAGCCCCACTGCACGTTCAAGCCCAGCGCGACGACGGCATAGATGCCGCCGACCGTCAGCAGCGAGATCGCGTAGTTGATGCTTCCGACCCAGGCTTCCATGGTTTCCGCGCCATCCCCTGCCGCTGTTGTGCCAGCTTTCGCCGCCGGTCGGCAGGGAAATCGACGGTCGATTCGGGTTGCCGGACTGGTTCCGCCCCCTTAGTCTTAGCCTGCGCCTCCACCGGGCGGCTTCGGTCGCTCCCCTCGGCTTGACGTTCCGCAAACGGCAGGAGTGGACATGGCACGGTGCAGCAGATTTCTCAGCTTACCCTTGGCGCTGCTGTGCGGTATTGCCGCCTCGGGCGCATCCGCAGAGCAGGAGATCGGCGAGCCGCTGAGCTCGGTCTCGCTGGTCGGCGCCTGGATGACCGACAACAACTGGAAGGAGATCGCGGTTCTCGACAACGTTGGATTCCGCGATGCCTATCTGGTCGGAGGCATGCTGTCCCACGAGCTGATCGGGAGCGAATCCTGGGCGATCGAGGCCGAGGGCCACGTCATCCGTCACTTCGGCAAGAACGATCACTGGGAGTTCAACGCGGTGCTCGTCGGCCGCTGGCGCGCTTTCCCCTGGGACGAGTGGGTGCCGACCAGCCTGGCGCTCGGGGTCGGCCCGTCGCTGGCGACCGAGGTGCCGAACGAGGAGGCGGCGCGCAGCGGAGACAGTGCGGAGTTCATGCTCTACTGGATGGCCGAGGTCGAGGCCGGGCCAGCGGACACGCCGTGGAGCGGCTTCGCCCGCCTCCACCACCGCTCCAGCGGCTACGGCGTCTTCGCCGAGCGCGGCGGCTCGAACTGGCTGATGCTCGGGGCCAGGTACCGGTTCTGAACGCCATCCGCGCCTGATGATGCTGCCGCCCGCGACCGTCCGGATGGAGACGGCCGGGCGGCGGCGAACGGCTAGGCGCGTGGGGTGCGCGCTCAGCCGGCGGAGTCGCCGATCGAGGTGTCGGTCGGCCGCGAGGGCGGCGCGGATGACGGCCCGGACGACGGACCCGTCATGGTCCCGGAGGCCGGCTGGGCATGGTCACGACTGCCGCGATAGGACTCGCCGGCCGCTTGACTGCACCTTTTCTCGAAGGGGTCTTCCCCGTCCCTCCGGCGTGCGTCGACCGGGGGTGGCATGGCGCAGGAAATGGCGGGGATGCGTTGCCGGAGCGTCCCATCCGGCAACACCGAGTGTTTCAACCGTCCCGGAGGATGCAGGGCACGCGCCAGTTCAGACGATCACCGACGCCCCGGCTCCCGGCCACTGCCAGATTCGGGCGCGGCCGCCTCGGGGTTGAGGCGGGCCGCGCCCGGCGTGGCACCCGGGGCGACCGCCACGGCCCTGCCTGGTGCTGCAGCGCGTTCGCTGCCGCGCCAGGCCCGGAGCAGCGCCGCGGCTGCGGTCAAGCCCTGCACGGCGGCAAGCAGGTAGAACAGTCCGGGCGGCCCGAGTTGGGCGATCGCCAGCGCCCCGAGGATCGGGCCCAGGATGATGCCGGAACCGAGCACCAGCACCAGTGCGCCGCTGGCGGCGACGATCTGGCCAGGGTGCAGCCGGTCGTTGGTGTGGGCGACACAGATTGAATAGATCGGCAGGGTCAAGGCGCCGACCAGTCCGATGCCGGCATAGAGCAGGGTCGGCGACAGCGGACCGGCCAGGGCCAGCCCCAGGCAGAGCGGAACCGCAACCCCGCCCGCCCCCAGGATGACCAGCCGGCGGTCGATCCGGTCCGACAGCCGGCCGAGCGGAAACTGCGCCAGCATGCCGCCGACGGTGGCGCAGCCGACCAGCAGGCCGATCGCGCCCGGCGCAAGTCCGATCGCCTCGCCGTAGAGGGCGAGCGCAATGTAGATCGCGCCCTGAGCCA
This sequence comes from Alphaproteobacteria bacterium, assembly GCA_050329975.1. Lineage (GTDB taxonomy): Bacteria > Pseudomonadota > Alphaproteobacteria > CALKHQ01 > CALKHQ01 > CALKHQ01. The sequence continues at coordinate 6,588 of JBHJOG010000137.1, forward strand.
CCCCGTTCAGCAAGCAGCCCAGCAGCCCCATTGGCGAGATGCGTATCAGCGCGACAATCGAAATCCGCTCCGGCACCGCATAGGGCGGCGCTGTCCCGGCCGAGACCAGGATCGGCACCAGCGCCAGCGAGATCAACACCGAGACCAGGACGAACAGCAGGATGCCGTCCGGCGGGGCGAGGCTCAGCAACAGCTGGCCGACTGCCGAGCCGCCGCTCTGGATGACGAAGTAGACCGACAGCAAGCTGCCGCGGGTGTCGTTGGTCGCCCGCCCGTTGAGCCAGCTCTCGGCGACCACGTAGAGGCCGGCGAAACAGAAGCCGGAGACGAAGCGCATCGCCGCCCAGCTCCACGGGTCATGGGTGACGAGGTGGATCAGCGAGGCGGTGCTGGCGACAGAGCCGAGGGCGGCGAACACCCGGATGTGACCGACCTGCGACACCAGCCGTGGCACCACTACGCAGCCGAGCAGGGTCCCCACCGGATAGGCCGCCTGCATCAGCCCGATCGCCGTCTCGCCGAAGCCAAGTCCGCTGGCACGCAAGGTGAGCACGGTTACCAGCAGCCCGTTGCCGACCATCAGCAGAAGCATGCCGGCCAGCAGGGGCCAGGCGGATCGGATTACGGCGAGCATGGGTGCATCGTCACGGGTGCCAGATCGGTCAAGCTATCGCGGAGAGGCGCCGGCGTATACGGCGGCGCGGCCGCGGTCGACGATGCGCCGGGACGCTCAGATCTTCGGCAATCCAAGCAGACGATCGTGCCGGATCAGGCGATGAACGATGCAGACCAGTGTCTCGTGTCCGCCCGCGAGGTGATGTGCCGACAGAGTTTCGCGGCGACCTTGGGCGTCGCCCAGGACGATCGCCTCGACCTGCCTGAGACGGATCGGGGTGAACCACATGCGGCCGACCCCCACCTCAAGCAGCGTCAGCGAATGCCAGGGCCCGGCCAGCGCCGTCTCGGCATCCCGCGAGACCATCAGCCCATCTACCGTCGCGCGCAGGGCAAGTGCCGGATCAGGGAGGCTGCCGACCCTCTTGCGGTACTCCCGCAGGCCGATGGGCAGAAAGAACAGCGCCGCGGTCCAGACGGCAAGGTGAACCAAGCCACAGGCCCGGATGATCGACGGCCAGTCCGCGTCCAAGGTTCCCCGAAAGGCGGCGCCGGCGATGGCCGCCGCCCACAGGACCAGAGGCACGCCGAGCAGAAGCGCGGCATAGGGTCCCCCCCAACGCCACCAGAACCGGCGTTCGCAGGCCTCCCGTGACAGGGTGCGGTCGTTCAGCGGCCCGCCGCCCAGGGTGCCCATCGTGGCAAAGGACGGGCGCACCAGATGCACCAGCGCCTCGCGCGTCGGGCTGTCCCGCGCCACCGTCGCAGCCCCGTCGGCCGCATGCAGCAGGTCGTTGACGCTGCTGGGCTGCATGATCTCGTTCATCTCCATTGCCCGGAGGCACCCTAGATCAAGCTGCCTCAAGCCGGAATCGGTTTGAGGCAGATAACTTGATCGGCATCAACGAGTTAGAGCAACTGGTCCGCGTCCGGATGGACGCGGGTTGCTTTAGCCTGGGACCGCGTGAAGCGACCGGCCGTCAGCCGGGAGGACCCTGGGCCCTGGACGGCTCGGCCTCGGCAACCAGGTGGACGATCTCGATATCCGACAGGTCCGCCATCGCGTCGGCGACAATCGAGCGGTGACAGCGGGCGGGGTCGCGCTCGAAGCAGAGCAGGCAGCACCTGCGTTCCCCCGCTATGGCCGCGGCCTGCGCCAGAGCGGCCTGCGCTTCCTCTCCGGCCAAATGTTCGCGGAAGATGCGCTCGAAGGTCTCGAGGTCGCCCTTGTGGGCAGCGACGCGGCCGGGCTTCGGCGTGCCGAGCGGCCGGAGGTGCAGATAGTCGACGCCGGCCTCGGCCAGCGCGGCGGCTAGCGCGCCCTTGGAGAATCCCGCCTTCCGCGACCGCGGCGCCTCGCGCACGTCGATGACCCGCTCGACGCCCGCCGCGGTGAGCGCGGAGATGCACTGGTCGAGCGAGGCGGCTTCATAGCCGATGGTGAACAGCGTGGCCATTCCGGATCCCTTCCCGATAATGCCGCTATCTGGCCGCATTTCCAACGCGGCGGCGAGATAGTCTCTTCTCCACACAGTCGCGTATCGCCAAAGACCGGCCGCGCGGGAGGAATTGAACGATGCGGGTCTCAATCCTAGGCATGGTCGTGGCGGTTTCCGGCATGGCGGCAGGACTGAACGGCGCTGGAGCGGCCGATCTCTCGCACCTGCGGGCGATGGCCGGACAGTACACCGACGAGATCCTGGCAGATCCCGTGCTTGCCTCCGAGCTTCGCCAGAACCTCGGGGCCGGCTACGACGCCTTCGTCGAGGCGATGCAGGTGGTCTTTCCCAGCGAACTCATCGATGACCGCTTCCTGGTCATGTCCGGGTGCATGGCCCATGATTGCGCTGCCCATCGCGGGCTGGTCCTGCTCGATCTTGAAGGTGGCGGCGTGCAGGTGGTGCGCAGCAACCTGTTCGGCGCCTTCATCCCGCTCACCCCTGCCGCCGAGGCGGCCATCGACGCCTGGGTACACTGAGCCTCAGAGCCTGCACATCAGAGTTGATGCACCTGGCCGTCGGCGTCGCTGACGAAGCAGAGGTCGAGCACCTTCTGCAGCTCGGCAGCGTGGCGGAAGCTGGGTTCGCCGTTGATGCCGGTCTTCACCGCGGTGACGAAGTCGTCGTAGACAAGCGGCACCTTCGGACAGTCGATGTCCCGCCAGGTCTGGGTGTGAATGTCGTCGCCCAGGCAGCCGCGCAGCGACGACACGTCGCTCTCGAACTTCACCTCCAGTCCGCCCAGCGTCCCGAACACAGAAATCTGCTTCGCATTGGCATAGCCGGTAGCGAAGCGGCTGGCGTGGATGGCGGCGAGCACCCCACCCTCCAACTCCAGCGACATCACGAAGCTGTCGTTCATGTCGAGCTCATAGTCGCCGATCCGGCCGCCCTCCGCCTTGACGAAGGTCTTCAGCCGGCAATGCACCGATGTCGGCTTCAGGCCGGCAATGTGGGAGGCGGTGTCGAGGATGTGGATGCCGATGTCGCCGAGCACGCCCTTGGAGCCATGGCGCCCGCTGAGCCGCCACAGCCAGCGCGGCTCCGTGCGCCAGTCGCCCCACTGTTTGCCGACCAGCCAGCTCTGCAGATAGGCGGCCTCGATGTGCCGGACCTCGCCGATCGCGCCCTCGGCGACCAGCTTCGCCGCCATCGCGATCTCCGGCACCGCCCGATAGCGCAGGTTGACCATGTTGATCAGCCCGCGGCTCTCCATGGCGTGGGTCATCTCCAACGCGTCGGCGTAGTTCTCGGCCAGCGGCTTCTCGCAGAACACATGCTTGCCAGCCTCGGCGAGGCGCAGCGTCGTCGCCCGGTGGACCGGGTCGGGCGTGACGTTGGCGCAGGCATCGAACGCGCCCCAGGCGATCGCCCGCTCCAGGTCGTGGAAGCCGACCCCGATCTTGTTGTGCTCGTTGAACATGGCCAGCCGGTCCGGATCCATGTCCACGCCGGCGACGATCTCGCAGTCGGAATTCTCGCCGAAGAACAGCACGTGGCGCTGAGCCATCGCGCCCGTGCCCAGGATCAGGACGCGGACAGGGCCACCGGTCATCGGTATCCCTCTTCGCCATCGGCGTGGAGCTTGGCGCCCTTGACCGTCAGCGGCTCGAGCGCCCGCTCGACCGGCACGTTGGGCGCGGCGCCAATGTCGGCCCAGGCGGGCGCCGGGTTGCACGCCCAGTGCACCGCGTTGCGCAGCACCGTGGCGACGGTGACGTCGTAGTAGATCGGATAGGTCTCGTGACCGGGGCTGAAGTAGAAGATCCGGCCGCCCCCGCGCTGCCAGGTCATGCCGGAGCGGAACACCTCGCCGCCCTCGTACCAGGAGACGAATACGGTTTCCATCGGCTCGGGCACGTTGAACGGCTCGCCGTACATTTCCGTGTTCTCGATCTCGATCCGCTCATCCAGCCCCTGGGCGATCGGATGGTTGCGATTGATCACCCAGACCCGCTCGCGCTCGCCAGCCTCGCGCCACTTCAGTGAACAGGGGGTGCCCATCAGCGCCTTGAAGATCTTGGAGAAATGGCCGGAATGGAGCACGATCAGCCCCATCCCCTCCCACACCCGCTGGCGGACGCGCTCCACGATCGCGTCCAGGACGTCGCCATGGGCCTTGTGGCCCCACCAGAGCAGCACGTCGGTCTCCCGGAGGCGGGCTTCGGTCAGCCCATGCTCCGGCTGCTCGAGGGTCGCAGTCGTGGCGGAGATCCCGGGATCCTCACCCAGGACAGTCGCAATCCGGCCGTGGATGCCCTCGGGGTAGATCCCGGCCACGACCGGGTTGGTCCGTTCGTGCACATTCTCGTTCCAGACCAGAGCGCGGATCATTGTCGGTGCTCCCTTTTCGGCAAATCGTCGTTAAGCAACTGGTGGTCGCCGGCGGCTATGATGCCGCACTGTCGGGCCGGGGGCCAATCATGCGATATGCCTGGGTTCCCTCAACCTGGGACAGACCGCTCGAGACAGAGACGCAGGGGCGCGAAAGGCCGAATGCCGTGACAAAATCCCTGAAGAGCCGGTTCGTCAAGGGGCTGGGCGGACAGGCGGCGACACAGTCGGTCAACATCCTGATCCAGCTGTCGACGGTGCCGCTGCTGCTGCACTTCTGGGGACTGGAGCTGATGGGGGAATGGCTGGTGCTGACCGCCATCCCCGCCTACCTGATGCTCGGCGATCTCGGCTTCACCTCGGCTACCATCAACGAGATGACCATGCAGGTCGCCCGCGACGACCGGCAAGGCGCCTTGGGCACTTTCCAGTCAAGCGGTGCAATGCTCGGCCTGCTGTCCGTGGCCCTGGTGGGAATCGGCGGGTTGTTCGCCTTGTTCGCGCCGATGGCCGACTGGTTCGGCTTCGTCCACCTCGACAATGACGAGGCCGGGATGGTGATCGCGATGCAGCTCGTGCTCATCGTCATGGGCATCCAGGTCGGCCTGATCAATGCCGGCTTCGTCTGTGAAGGCGCCTACGGACTCGGCACCGCGCTGATGGCCGGGATCTCCCTGACCAATTTCAGCCTGCTAGCCGGGGCCGTCGCCATCGGTTTCGGACCGGTCGGGGCGGCGGCGGCGCTGATCGTCGGAGAATTGGCGGGGCTGATAGTGATCCGACTGACGCTGCGCAGGGTGGCGCCCTGGCTCAGCTTCGGGTTCGCCATGGCCAGCCGGGCACGCGTGCGCCAGCTGCTCAAGCCGGCGCTCGGCTTCGTCGTGTATTCGGTCGGCCAGGCGCTGAACGTCCAGGGCATTCTGTTGGTGGTCGCGGCGGTGCTTGGGCCGGCTGCGGTCACCGCGTTCAATACCATGCGGATGATGACCCGGTTCGTGAACACGCTGCTCAGCGCGTATTACGGCACGGTCCGGCCGGAGATCTCCATCGCCTACGGGCGCGGCGACATCGCGCTGATCCGCCGGTTGCACGGGATGGCCTGCCAGGTCGCGATCTGGCTGGCGGTCTGCGCGGCTGTGGGCTTCGCGACCATCGGCGACTGGGTCCTCGCACTGTGGACCCACGGCCAGGTCGCGCTGGACCCCTGGTTGCTGGCCGGGCTGATCGCGGCCATGCTGTTCTACGCGCTGTGGTTCGCGAGCTCGATGGTGTTCTACGGCACCAGCCGGCATCACGGGCTGGCGCTGATGCTGGTGGCTACCAATGCGGTCTCGGTCGGAGTTGCCTATGTGCTGCTGGACCTGGTCGGGCTGCCCGGCGCAGGGATAGCCGCCGCGGCGGCCGAGTTCGCCATGCTGATTTACGTGGTGTGGCGCACCCTGCGCCTGCTCGACGAGTCGCTGGCGCAATGGCTGCGCACGGTGCTGCCGCCGCCGGTCAAGCTGGTCCGGCAGCTGATTCGGCGCAGCGGCTGACGTTGTGCTGGCGTCGCGCGGCACGGCGGGGTCATGGTGTATCCCTGAAGCAACCGCCCAGGCAGCCTGATGGATTCAACGTCGCTCTACCTCGCCGGCACCAAGAAGATCGACTGGGCACGGGCCAACTGCCCGCTGCTCGGGCGGATCGCGGCCGGGTTCCGGGAGACGAAACCGTTCGCCGGGCTGACCATCGGCGTGTCTCTGCACATCGAAAAGAAGACCGCGGTCCTGTTCCAGACCCTGCAGGCCGGCGGCGCGCATGTCGTCGCCACCGGCAACCTCGGCACGACCCAGGACGATGTGGCTCTGGCGCTGAACACGCTCGGCATCAAGGTCTACGGCAAGCGCGACGACACGCCCCACGAGCACCTCGACAACGTCCGCGAGGTGCTGCGCCACAAGCCCGACCTGCTGCTCGACAACGGCGCCGACCTGACCGCGCTGGCTGTCGGCGAGCCGGAGTTCCCGCTCGACTCCATCCGCGGCGGCACGGAGGAGACGACCTCCGGTGGGCATCGGATGCGCGAGGACCTGGCGGGTCGGATCCCGTTTCCGGTGATCGTCATCAACGACAGCCCGCTGAAGCTGATCGTCGAGAACAAGCACGGTGTCGGCCAGGGTGCGGTCGAGAGCTTCTACCGGATCACCAACCTGATGATCCAGGGCAAGCAGGTGGCGGTGCTGGGCTATGGCTGGGTCGGGCGCGGGATCGCCAAGTATTTCCGCGACTTCGGCGCCCATGTCCAGGTGGTGGAGCCGGACCCGATCCGGGCGCTGGAGGCGGCGGTCGACGGCTTCCGGGTGGCGACGATCGATGCGGCGGTCGGGCGCGCCAGCGTGATCCTGACCGCCACCGGCCGGCCGAACGTGATCGCGGCCGCCCACTTCCCGCGGATGCGCGATGGCGTTGTCCTGGGGAATACCGGCCATTTCGATCATGAAATCGATACCGGCGCGTTGCGCGAGCAGGCGACGGCCCGCGAGGTGCTGGAGCCCGGGATCGAGCGATTCAGGCTGGAGAACGGCCGCCATGTGACGCTGCTGTGCGGCGGGCGGATGTACAATCTCGGCGGGGTCGAGGCCAAGGGCAACCCGATCGAGGTGATGGATATGGGCTTTGCCCTGCAGGCGCGCTCGCTGGAAGCGCTGGCGACCGGCAGCACCGGCCTGATCCCCGGTCCGCAGAGCCCGCCGCGGACGATCGACGAGAGCCTGGCGCGCGCAATGGTCGAGGTGATGATGGCCTGAGGCCTGCCTGATCGGCAACGCAAAGGACGCCGGCCCGGGCCGGCGTCCTTGTCCGAAACATCCCCGGTGTGGGGGCCGAGGGCTCAGCTGCGCGCGGCCGGTCCGCTCGGAGCGCTGCTGGCACCACCGCCGCTGCCGCCGCCGCTGCCGCCGGCTTCATTGCCGCCGTCATTGTCGGAATTGTCGGTGCGGTCGTTCTCGACACCGATGTGGGCGCCGGGAGGGGGCAGCGCATCGGTGCAGCGCAGGTTCCAGGTGGGGCACTCGATCTCGACCGACGGCGGCGGCGGGATGTCCACCTTCGGATCGGGGCCGGCAGCCGGCTCGATGCACGCCAGCGGATCGGCCTGGCAGGCCAGCAGCCGGGCAGTGGAAACCATTTCCGGGCAACCGCGCAACTCGGGATCGCGCGCCATCTGGTCCAGGGCGGCGAAGTCGTTGTTCTCGACCGCCTCGGCGAACCGGGCCCAGTCATGGGCCATGCAGGAGTCGAACACCTGGTTCTCGGTCATGGCGTTGGCGGCGTTGGCGCTGGCCAGGAGTGCGAGCACGCTGGCGACGGAGGCGATCAGCTTCTTCGTGGTGGTCATCGTCGTTTCCTGTCTCTTTCTTGTGCGGCACGGCTGCTGGGCGGCCGGCTGCGGTTGCAAGTCCGGGCCCGCCCTGCGGCTTCGGCCCTCACCCCGCCCGGCACCGCCGATCGGGCATGCAGCAAGAATGGGTTCACCACGTTTCAGCCCGATTGCGCGGGCAGAAGCGAAATTGTTTCAAATGTTGCAGCGTGGACGGGTTCGTGCACCCGCCTCCGTTTGCGAAATGCGTGGAGACGGCGCCTCTGCCGCAGCGTAATCTGCGGCCGCCGTGCGATCCGCGGCTTGGGGGAAGCGAGCGCCGATGCGGCCGTTGTCGACTGTTCTATCGCGGCTGCGCCGCGACACGAGGAAAGATGGCCGTCTGGAGCCGGACGGCTGGGCGAGGCGGAATCAGCTCGCCGAGGCGCTGGACACCATCTCCGACGGCTTCGCGCTGCTCGACCGCGAGGACCGGTTCGTGCTGATCAACGCCAATTTCCGCACGATGTACAGCAGCGTGGCCGACGCGCTGGTCCCCGGCGCCCGCTATCGCGATTTCGTCGAGCGGCTGGCGATGACCGGCGAGGTGCCCGAGGCCGCGGGCCGGATCGAGGCCTTTGTCCAGGAGCGGATCGATGCACTGCACGACCTGGGCAGGCATCTCGAATACCGCACCCTGCGCGGCCGCTGGATCAGGCTCGCCAACTTCCACACCGCCGACGGCGGCACCGTCTGCGTGCGCACCGACATCACCGAGCTGAGGAGCCGGGAACAGGCCCTGCAGGAAAGCGAGGAGCGGTTCCGGCGCCTCTCGGAGATCACCCATGAGGCCGTGCTGATCCTGGAGAACGGGATCATCCTCGACTTCAATTCCGCGCTGGTCTCCCTGACCGGCTATGCACCGGAGGATCTGAAGGGCAAGAGCACGCTTGAGCTGCTGGCGCCGGAGTTCCGCGACTTCGCGGCCGAACGCATCGCTACCCGCGACGAGCGCCCCTATGAAGCGATCGGCCTGCGTGCGGACGGCAGCCGGCTGCCGGTGGAGCTCAACTTCCGCCACGTCACCCATGACGGCGAAGTGCTGCGGGTTGTCTCGGTGCGCGACCTGCGCGAACGGCGGCAGGCCGAGCAGGCGATCCGCGACAACGAGGCGCGGATGCGCGCGATCGTGGAGGCGGCGCTCGACGCAATCGTCACCATCGACGCGTCCGGCGCGATCCTGGAGTTCAACTCGGCAGCCGAGCGGATCTTCGGCTATCGGCGCGAAGAGGTGCTGGGCAAGCCGGTCGGTGACACCATCGTGCCGCCTGCCCAGCGCGAAGCGCACCGGACGGGCATGGCGCGCTACCTCGCCACCAACGCGCCGCGGCTGATCGGCCAGCGCAATGAGCTCGACGCATTGCGGGCCGACGGCTCGACCTTCCCCGCCGAGCTGACGATGACCGAACTCAAGCTCGGCGAGCGGCAGCTGTTCACTGCCTTCATCCGCGACCTGACCGAGGCGAGGCGGCTGGAGCAGGAGATGGGTCAACAGCGGGAGCGGCTGCATCAGAGCGAGAAACTGGGCGCACTCGGCTCCCTGCTCGCCGGGGTCGCCCACGAGCTCAACAATCCGCTGTCGGTGGTGGTCGCCCAGGCCACCCTGCTCGAAGAGACTGCTACCGATGAGAAGATCGCCGCGCGCGGCGTCCGCATCCGCAATGCCGCCGAGCGCTGCGCCAAGATCGTCCGCACCTTCCTGGCCATGGCACGCCAACGGCCGCAGCAGCGAAAGCTGGTTCGGATCGGCGAGACGGTAGCGGACGCGCTCGGTCTGCTGAGCTACGGCCTGCGCACCAGCAGCATCTCGGTCAGCTGCGACCTGCCCGAGGACCTGCCGGAGATCTGGGCCGACGGCGACCAGGTCAACCAGGTGCTGACCAACCTGATCGTCAACGCCCAGCAGGCGATGGCCGACATCCCCGGCGAGCGCCGGCTGGTGATCGCCGCCCGGCACGAGCCCGATGCCGCGCTGGTCCGCATCGAGGTGCGCGACAGCGGGATCGGCGTCGCGCCCACGATCCGGCCGCGGATCTTCGATCCGTTCTTCACCACCAAGCCGACCGGCATCGGCACCGGCGTCGGCCTGTCGGTGTGCCACGGCATCGTCACCTCGCACGGGGGCGCGATCACGGTCGACGACGCGCCGGAAGGCGGGGCCCGGTTCGTGGTCGAGCTGCCGGTCGGCGCGCCCGACGCGGCCCCGGCGCCGGCTGCGGAGCCGGCGTCCCCCGCCGCCGCAGCCGACCGCCGGGTGCTGGTCGTCGACGACGAGGCCGAGATCGCCTCGACACTGGCCGAAATCCTGGTGCTGGACGGGCTCGCGGTCGATGTCGCCGAGAGCGGCGAGGCGGCGCTGCACCGGATCGCGAGCCGGTCTTACGACGCGATTCTCAGCGACCTGAGGATGCCGGGGCTCGACGGGCCGGCGCTCTATGGCCGGCTGGACCGGGAGCGGCCGGACCTTGCCCGGCGGATGATCATCGTCACCGGCGACACCCTCAACCCCGCCGCTCAGACCTTCCTGGCCCGGTCCGGCCTGCCCTGCCTCGAGAAGCCGTTCGATCCCGCAGACGTCCGCCGCGTGGTCGGCGAAGTGCTGGCCTCACGGGACCATCAATGCGAGCCCGGCACGAACATGTAGCCGGCGCCGCGCACGGTCTTGATGATCTGCGGCTTCGACGGATCGCTCTCGATCTTGCGACGGATGCGGGTGATGCGGATGTCGATGCTGCGGTCGAATGGGTCCCATTCGGCGTTGTGGGCCATGTCGAGCAGCTGGTCGCGGTTCAGCACCCGGTTCGGATGCTGGGCGAAGGCCTTCAGTAGGTCGAACTCCATCGCGGTCAGCGGGATGTCCTTGCCGTCGCCGCAGAGCTTGTGGGCGTCGAGGTCGAGCTCGAAGCGGCCGAAGCGGATGGTCCTGGCACTGACCTGCATCGCCGGCACCGGCGCGGTGGAGATCCGGCGCAGCAGGCTCTTCACCCGGGCCAGCAGCTCGCGCAGATCGAACGGCTTGATCATGTAGTCGTCCGCGCCGACCTCATAGCCGACGATGCGGTCGACCACCTCGCCCGAGGCGGTGAGCATCATGATGCCGATGCCCCCCTTCTCGCGCAGGAAGCGGGCGAGCGAGATACCGTCCTCGCCCGGCATGCGCAAATCGAGGATGACGAGGTCGATCGGCTTCCGCCCGGCGACGATCTCGCGCAGCGCCGGCCCACCGTCGGCCGTCGTCACCTCGAAGCCGTGCAGGACCAGATACTCCGCCACCGAGTCGCGGATCTCCGACTCATCGTCGACCACCACTACATGCGGTATGTGTGCCATGCCCCTGCCCCCACGCGGAAACGCGGCACAAGCATGCGTATCGGGCGCGGGCCGGGCAACAGCTTTGTAATGTGCCGGCCAAGTGCCTCCGCCCGGTCAAGGCGGAACGGACTACTCCGCGGCGGCGCGCCTCGGCAGCTTCCAGTCGGGGCGGACGAAGTGGCAGGTGTAGCCTCCGGGCCGGCGCAGCAGGTAGTCCTGGTGCTCGGGCTCGGCCTCCCAGAACGGGCCGGCCGGCTCCAGTTCGGTCACCACCTTGCCGGGCCACAGCCCGGAGGCGTCGACGTCGGCGATGGTGTCCTCGGCGATCCGGCGCTGGTCGTCGTCGAGGTAGTAGATGGCCGAGCGGTAGCTGGTTCCGACGTCGCCGCCCTGGCGGTTCTTCGTGGTCGGGTCATGGATCTGGAAAAAGAACTCCAGGATGGCGCGGTAGCTTGTCTTCGCCGGGTCGAACACGATCTCGATCGCCTCGGCATGGGTGCCGTGGTTGCGATAGGTCGCGTTCGCCACATCGCCCCCGCTGTAGCCGACGCGGGTCGAGACCACGCCCGGCCAGCGGCGGATCAGGTCCTGCATGCCCCAGAAGCAGCCCCCGGCCAGCACGGCCTTCTCGACTGTCATGACGATGTCCTCCAGCTGTTCGCCCGAAAGATGGGGCGCGGGCGATACTTTGTCGAGACGGTGGGATGGGCCGTCCCGCGCATGCGGGACGGCCCCAGGTCTCAGCCGGTGGGGCCGGAGATCGCCGGCCGCAGGCTCGCGACACCCTCGAGCAGGCCCTGGGTGCCGTTGTGGACGACCAGGTTCTGGACCTTGCCGGCGATCGTCTCCAGCGCCTCCAGCTCCTTCAGCCGCAGCATCACCGGGTTTTCCTCCATCACCCGGGCCGTGTTGAGCAGCGACCGGGTGGCGTTGGTCTCCTCCCGGCGGCGGATGACGTTGGCCTCCGCCTCCTTCTGCGCCTCGACCACCCGGTTGAGGATGGCCCGGATCTCGCCGGGCAGGATCACGTCCTTCACCGCGATATCCGTCACCTCGACCCCGATCGCCGCCATCTGCTGCCGCACAACATCGGCCGCTTCGGCGTCGACCGCCACCTTGTCGGCCAGGATCGCGTCGAGCGTCTTCGACCCCAGCGACTGGCGGAATGCGTGCTGCAGCGCCCGGTACAGCACGTCGGCGAAGTCCTTCGCCCCGTCCACCGCCTTCACCGGGTCGGCGACCCGGTATGCAGCGGCGATGTTGACCCGGATCGACACTCGGTCCCGGGTCAGGATCTCCTGGCCCGGCACGTCGATGGCGTTCAGGCGCAGGTCGACGATCTTCACCGCGATAGTCCGGCCGATCGACCAGAAGGCGTAGCTCCCCGCGCCGAGCACGCGCGCGAACGCGTTGTCGACATAGAGGATGCCCTGCTGGCTCTGGGCGACCTCGACCCTGTGCACGGCCTTGTCGAGGCCGAGCGCCTCGGTCGTCAGCCGTACCGCAGCGGTCTGCTGGGTCGCGACCTTGCGCAGCACCGGCAGCGCATCGAGTTCGGCGAGCACGTCCACCCGCTCCACCGTCCACGGTCCGGCATCGGTCCACAGCCGCGCGACCCGGTTCGGCATCTGCCCCCAGAAGGGCAGGCCGTCACGGTAGATCACCGCGACCTCGTTGGCGCCGGTCCGCACCTCGGTGAGGTGCCGCGCCATCAGGCCCGGCCGCGCCGCGATCAGCGCCGCTGCCGCCTTCGGGTTGAAGAACTGGCCGATGTCGAAGGACTCGACGTCGATCCGGCCCCGCAGGCGGGACAGCACATGACGGCCCGGCAGGAGGATGTCGACAAACCGACCGTTCCGCATCACCAGCGCCCGCTCGTTCTCGGGCACGGTGACGATGGTGCGCAGGATCTTGTTCTTGGTCGTCGTGGTCGTCGTCATCGTCGTTCTCCTTCCAGGACACGTCAGCGTCGTCGCATGCCGTGGGCTTCCTTCTTCTGGTTCGGGTTGCGGAACTGACTCCCCGGGCCGGACCTGACGGCCGTCCGATGGTCTGCGGGCCCGGACGGGCGAGCCGTCGCGCCGAGGCCGGCCTGGTCCGGCGGCCGACGACGGTCGAGTGACCGCCGGCATGCCGCCCTTGCAGACCGGCCGGAACGCTGGGCGCGCCCGCCGGAATCCCGTCGACGGATCGTGCGGGCCGCGGCACCGCGCCGCCGGTCGGGTCGGCCGAAGCCATCCCACCTGCCGCACGCGCTGCCCGATCCGACCCGAGGAGCCGGGTTTGTAAAACTGACGGTTCAGGTCAGTCTTGAAGCGAAGAGAGGAATCGAACCTCTGACAGCTGGAGTATCAGTCCAGTGCTCTAACCCAACTGAGCTACATTCGCGGCGCGGAGCATCGGGGATCGAACCCGACCTCCGGGTTGCCCCGGCGCCCGACCATCGGGCCCTGCTCCATCCCGCCGCCCCTGGGACCGGCCTCGGCACATGATCACCCAGAGGGCTCATGCCGGCGGAGTCTCGGAACTCCGGCCGTTGAGGCTCAGACCGCGTTCGGCGGGGAGGCGGCTTCTAGTCTTGCCGGCGAGCCGTGGCAAGAGTCGACGTGGGAAGGATTATCGAATCCTCGCCGGATTGTTGCGGCCAGGCAACTATTCGTAAGTATACGAACGTTCCCAGCCGCCACGGTGGGAGCCAGGCCAAACACGGCCGACGTCAGCCAATCTTCGCCCAGACCGCGTCGAGGATGCCTTGCGTCTTCACCGACGCATCGACATAAGCGGCGCGCGCAGCCTTGTCGCCCGAGGCGGCGAGGTCGGCGAAGTCGTCGACCATCGAGACATGCTGGCCCGTCCTGCCAGGCGCTGCGATCTCGGTGAAGCCCTTGCGGGTGGTGACGCCGGTGCGATGGACGTAGCGCGCCGGCATGTCGGGGTTCTGGAAGGCGAGGCTGTCGTGGACGTCGAGGACGAAATCGTCCATCTCGATCACCCCCGTCGTGCCGAGCAGGTCGAGGTCCATGATCAGCGAGCCGGCGGTCCAGCCGGCGTCGAAGGTAGAGACCTCGCCGCTGGCAAAGGCGAGCAGCGTGATGACGCGGACCACGGCGCCGGTCGCCGGATCGCGGTCGGCGACCGCCGTGACCGTGGAGATGGCACCCTTGGGCTGCAGGTACTCGACGATGGCGCGGGCCGAATACCAGGCCAGGTCCCCGAGCGCCCCGGTCGGTTCCTGTTTCGGATCGAAGCGGATGTTCGCCTTGTCCTCGAACGGAAAGTAGAACTTGGTGTGCAGCGAGCGCGGCGTGCCGATCTTCCCGGGGATCGCCGCCTTGATCGCCGCCGTGCGCGGGTGGTGGACGAAGTGCGTCGCGTCCATGAACACGAGGCCCCTGGCCTCCGCGGCATCCGCCATCCGCTTGACCGAGGCCACGTCGATGAACGGCTTGTCGACCAGGATGTGCTTGCCGGCATCGACCGCGGCCAGCGCGATCTCTTCCTTCACCATCGTCGGCGTGGCGACATAGACCGCGTCGACATCGTCGCGAGCGATCAGCGCCTGCCAGCCTTCGACCGGCGCGCCGGCATGTTGGTCGGTGAACTCCTTCGCCCGGTCGAGGCTGCGGCTGGCGACCGCGGACAGCGTCGCCTTGTCGGACCGGGCAAGACCGCCGGCGACCACCCCGGCGATGAAGCCGGTGCCGACCATGCCGAACCTGAACTTAGCCATGATGATTTCCCCCTCTGAGAGCTGTTGCGATGGCGTTGCTTCTACATAGCAGAATCCCGGCGCGGCCCAACCCCGCCGGAAAGGGAGCGGCGTGCGAGCAGGATCGCCAGTAGCGGCAGCGGCAGGATGGCGGCGAACGAGACCTGGATGCCGTGGTCGGTGGCGATGAGCCCGAACAGCGGCGGGAAGGCGAATCCGATCAGCGTCTGGACGGTCGAGAGGGCGGCCACGTTCTCCGATGCCGGCCGGTCTCCGAGCCTGGCCGCCGCGGAAAATGCCTGCGGGTAGACTGTGCTGATTCCAAATCCGATCAGCGCGAAGCCGAGCAGTGTGACCGCGACCGAGAGCGCGGAGGCAACCGCCACCAAGCCGAGGAATGAGACCGCCGCGAGGATGACGGCCACCCGCACCGGCCCGTCGCGGTCGACCCAGCGGTCGGCGAGGAAGCGCCCCACGGTCTGCGCCGCGATGAAGGCCGGCAGCGCCAGGGCGGCGACCCAGTCGGCAGCGGCGAAAACGTCGCGGACGAAGATCACCGACCAGTTGCGCGAACTGCCCTCCAGCAGCATCCCCGAGAGCGCGAACCCCAGGATCAGAAAAACCGGGACGGTCGGAAGCGCGAAACGCCGCGACCCACCTGCTCGCCCCGATGCCCGCGGCGCGCTGGCCTGCAGCGGGCCGACCACGCCCAGGGTCGCCGCGGCCAGCAGCACCAGCATGCCGGCCAGATGCGCTATCGGCGACAGCCCCATGGCGACGGCGCCGGCACCGATCACGCTGGCGGTGAGGAAGCCCAAGCTCCAGGTTCCGTGGCAGCGGTTGATGAGGCGGGTCGCGGTGGCGGCCTCGACCCGGTCTGCCTCGACGTTCATCGCGATGTTGGCGACCGTCAGCCCCAGGCCGAACAGGAACAGGGCCGCGAACAGTCCCACGATCTCGAACGACAGCGCGGCCAGCACCGGCCCGAGCGCATAGAGCGGCAGACCGGCGAGCAGCATCGGCCGCGTGCCGCGGCTCTCGATCAGCGGGCTGACCAGCAGCGACCCAAGGAAGACGCCGGCCGGCAATCCGACGATGGAGATCCCGAGTTCGGATTCGCTCAGGCGCGCCCGTTGCTGGATCTCGGCCAGCCGCGCGAACAGGCCGCCCTGGATCAACCCGTGGATGGCGAACACGAGGACAATCGACAGTCGGCGCGAGGCGAGCGGCATGTGAGCTATCGAAGCAAGGTCCCGGGGGAAGCGTGGGAAGGGAGTCCGGTCGCTAGTGGTAATCCGAACCCGGGGAGCCTGCCACCGCTCGCCGTGCCTCAGCTGCCGGCGTCGACAATGGCCCTCACTCGCGCGAACACGGCGTGGAACATCGGCTCAGTCAGCCGACCGGTATTGGTGTTGTAGCGGGAGCAATGGTAGCTGTCGGCCAGGGTAAGGCCATGGTCCAGCCGGTGCAGCGCGCCATGGCCGAACCGGAGCGCCGACTGCCGCTGGCCCAGCGCGGAAACCACCGACGCGTGCGATCCCGTTCCCAGGGCCACGATCACCTGGAGCCGTGGCAGCGCCGCGATCGTCTCGGCGAGGAATGGCCGGCAGGCGCTGAACTCGGCACCGACCGGCTTGTTCTCGGGCGGCACACACCGCACCGCGTTGGTGATCATGCAGCCCTTGAGCTGCAGCCCGTCCGCGGGGTCGCGGCGGTAGGCTCCTTCGGCGAATCCGTAGCGGAGCAGCGTGTCGTACAGCAGGTCCCCGGCATAGTCGCCGGTGAACGGGCGGCCGGTCCGGTTCGCACCGTGCAGGCCGGGGGCGAGCCCGACGATCAGGAGGCGGGCATCCTTGGGCCCGAAACTGGGGACGGGCGCATTGTGGTAGTCGGGCAGGCGTGCCCGGTTCCCGGCGCGGAAGTCGGCGAGGCGGGGACACCGTGGACAATCCCGGCCCGGCCCGACAATGGCGGCGTCGCCGGTCGCGATGCCGGCCGTCTCGGCGATGGGCGTCACGATGCTCGCCGTCACCGCGCGTCAGCGCTTGTCGTTGGTGTCATCCTCGTCGTCATCGTCGAATTCATCGTCATCGTCGTCGTACTCGTAGTCGTCATCCTCCTCGTCTTCCTCGAGGGGCTCCCGGGCGGAGCGGCGATCGGGGGGCCGGCGCTCGTCCACAACCTTGCGCTCGTCCGGCCGTCGCTCGTCGAGCGCGCGGGGAGCGTGCGCACGTCGGATCGCGGGGGCCAGGGCCTCCAGTTCAAGGAACACGTCTGCCTGCCGTCGCAGCTCATCGGCGGCCATCGGCGGCTGCGAGCGCACGGTGGACACGATCGACACGCGCACCCCCTTGCGCTGGACCGCCTCGACCAGGCGACGAAAATCGCCGTCTCCGGAGAAGATCACCACATGGTCGACCTTGTCGGCGATCTCCATCACGTCCGTCGCCAGCTCGATATCCATGTTGCCCTTGATCTTGCGGCGACCCGAGGCATCGGTGAACTCCTTGGTCGGCTTGGTGACCATGGCGTAGCCGTTGTAATCCAGCCAGTCGACCAGCGGGCGGATCGGGGAGTATTCCTGATCGTCGACCAGCGCTGTGTAGTAGAACGCCCGGAGCAGGCGGGTGGATTCCCGAAACAGCTCGAGGAGCTTCTTGTAGTCGATGTCGAAACCGAGCGACCGCGCCGCGGCGTAGAGATTGGCGCCGTCGATGAACAGCGCCACGCGCTCATGGTCGTAGAATTTTCCCCCAGGGATCGTCGTGGTCATAGGCACGTACTCTTGCAATGTGACATCGGCACGCCAATGGTCGCGAGGTGGAGCTGATTGCCGACGAAGGCTGCCGATTGTGCTGGCAGTCGCGCGGTGGCGAACCAATATCTAATTCCGTGCCGAGCCATCAGGTGGCACCGCACAGACAACGACCGGCCCAGCGAAACCGCCGGGTCGGTCTTGAGTTCCGAATGGAACGAGGATATACAGTCCGGCTTTCAATCAGACAAGGGGTTTGCCTCATGGCGCGGGTCACCGTGGAAGACTGCGTAGAGCGTATTCCGAACCGTTTCGAACTGGTCATGTTGGCAGCCCATCGTGCGCGCGAGGTCGCCGCGGGTGCGGGCCTGCAAGTGGACCGCGACAACGACAAGAACCCGGTCGTGGCCTTGCGCGAGATCGCCGAGGTCGACAACGAGGCCGAGCGGTTGCGCGACTCCCTCGTCCACTCGCTGCAGCGCCAGCCGGACATTGATGAACCGGAAGAGGATGAGCTAACGTTGCTGCCGACGCTGGAGGGTGAAGGCGCGATCATGGCCGAGGCTCTGGAGGATACCGAGCTGATGGGCACGGGCGTGAGCGCGTTCGAGGACGATCCGGCAGCCGTTGACGACTGACCGCCGAGACTCGCGGATCCGGCGGTCGACACGGGCAGCAAGGGTGACCTGAGCGATTGGAGCAGGCACAGGCAATCGCGGACCGGGTTCCGGTCCGCTCAGAGGAACGCCCGTCGCAAGGCGGACCGGCCCCGCGGCCTGCCGCGCCGCGGATGATCCGTCAATACGAACTCGTCGAGCGTGTACGCGCCTACGATCCCGGCGCGGATGAGACCGCCCTGAACAAGGCCTACGTCTTCGCCATGCAGGCGCACGGCAGCCAGAAGCGGGCGAGCGGCGATCCCTATTTCTCTCATCCCCTGGAAGTCGCCGGCATTCTGACCGGCCTCAAGCTGGACACCGCCTCGATCGTCACCGCGCTGCTGCACGACGTAGTCGAGGACACCGAGTACACGCTTCACGATATCGAGGCGCATTTCGGGACGGAGATCCGGCGCCTTGTCGATGGCGTAACCAAGCTGTCGCGGATCGAACTGCAGTCCGACCAAACCAAGCAGGCGGAGAACTTCCGCAAGCTGGTCATCGCGATGTCCGAGGATATCCGTGTTCTGCTGGTCAAGCTCGCAGACCGGCTGCACAACATGCGCACGCTGCACTACATCGGGTCGGACGACAAGCGGCGGCGGATCTCCCGCGAGACAATGGACATCTTCGTCCCGCTCGCGGAGCGCATCGGTCTGAACTCGATCCGTGGAGAGTTGGAAGACCTGGCGTTTGCCGAGCTCAATCCCGACGGGCGAGAGTCGGTGATTGCCCGGCTGAAGTACCTCAACGACGAGTCCGGCAGCCTCACCGTTCAGGCCATTATCGAGGAACTGGGCCGCGTCTTGCATGATGGCGGCGTCGACTGCGAGGTCTCGGGCCGCGAGAAGTCGCCCTTTTCGATCTGGCGCAAGATGCAGCACAAGAACATCGGATTCGAGCAGCTCAGCGACATCATGGCGTTCCGGATCGTAACGCCGTCGATTCCCGACTGCTACCAGGCACTGGGCGTCATTCACAGCGCCTACCCGGTGGTGCCGGGCCGGTTCAAGGACTACGTCTCGACACCGAAGACCAACGGCTACCGCTCGATCCACACGGGCGTGATCGGGCCGCAGAAGCAGCGGATCGAGATCCAGATCCGGACCGCCGAAATGCATGAGGTCGCCGAACGCGGGGTGGCGGCCCACTGGCAGTACAAGCAGGGCAGCGAGGTCACCGAGGGCAAGCGCTACCGCTGGCTGCAGGACTTCCTCGAGATCCTGGAACAGGCTGCGAGCCCGGAGGACTTCCTGGAGCACACCAAGCTGGAGATGTTCTCCGACCGGGTGTTCTGCTTCACGCCCAAGGGGGATCTGATCGACCTGCCCCGGGGATCGACCCCGGTGGATTTCGCCTATGCCGTGCATTCCGAGGTCGGCGACCACTGTACCGGCGCGAAGATCAACGGCCGGTTGATGCCGCTCAGGACCGCTCTATCCAACGGCGACCAGGTCGAGATCACGACCAGCAAGTCGCAGACTCCGTCGCCCACCTGGGAGCGGTTCGTCGTCACCGGCAAGGCCCGTGCCAGGATCCGGCGCTTCGTCCGGACCCAGAAGCGGCAGGAGTACATGGATCTTGGCCGGACGATGCTGCAGCGCAGCTTCCGGCAGGAAGGCCATGCGCTGTCCGACAAGCTGCTGGGCCGAGCGCTCAGCCATTGCCGGGCCGAGACCGTCGACGACCTCTACGCCGCAGTCGGCGAGGGCCTGCAGTCGTCGACCGAGGTCCTGCACGCAGTCTTCCCGGAGCTCGCCCATCCACAGAAGCCGAAGGAATTGCCCAGCGGGCATGGGGCGGAGCGCCGACACGACGTGGTGGACCGCGGCGTCCCCATCGGCGGACTGATCCCAGGGCTGGCCGTCCACTTCGCCCGCTGCTGCCATCCGCTGCCCGGCGACCGCATCCGCGGCATCGTCACCACCGGCAAGGGGGTGACGATCCATACCGAGGACTGCATCACGCTCGAGCGCTTCGCCGACACGCCGGAGCGGTTCCTCGATGTCTACTGGACGCCGAACGGCAGCGGACAAAACCCCTTTGTCGGGCGGCTCCACGTCACCATCGACAACCTGCCCGGCAGTCTGGGGACGCTGACGACGATCATCGCCAAGAATGACGGCAACATCACCAATCTGAAGATCACCAACCGATCGGTGGATTTCTTCGACATGCTGGTCGACATCGAGGTGCACGACACCAGGCACCTCAACGACGTGATCGCCGACTTGCGCTCGAACAAGGTGATCGGACTTGTGGAGCGTCAGCAGGGATGATCTTCGGGCGCCTCCGGACATGATCGTCGGGATCGGCATCGACATCATCGATATCCGCCGGGTCGAGCGCACGCTCGACCGGTTCGGCGACCGCTTCACCCAGCGCTGTTACACCGCGACGGAGCAGGCCCGTTCGGACCGTCGGGCACGCCGCGCCGACAGCTACGCCAAGCGCTATGCGGCCAAGGAAGCCTGTGCCAAGGCGCTGGGGACCGGCCTGCGCCTCGGCGTCTACTGGCGCGACATGGGTGTCGTGAACCTGCCCACGGGCAAGCCGACGCTCGCGCTCACCGGTGGGGCCGCCGCCCGGCTGGCCGCCCTGATCCCGGCCGGGCACCGCGCAGACATCGCGCTGACCATCACGGACGAGTATCCGCTGGCGCAGGCGATGGTGATCATCTCGGCGATCCCGGACGCGGCACTGGTGCCAGCTTAACTGCTTGCGTGGCACTGGGCTGATGTATATGTCGTGGGCCTGTGCGCGCGCCGGCCTTGTCCATGTCGCCGTCAGCCGATAGGGGACCGACCATTTCGCTCATTTCCAAGAAAGCCAAAGCCAAGCGTTCGGGCCTTGGCGAGACCGTGCGTACGATCATCTACGCGGTGCTGATCGCGCTTGTCGTGCGGACGGTGGCTTTCGAGCCGTTCAACATTCCATCGGGATCGATGATTCCCACGCTGCTGGTCGGCGACTACCTGTTCGTCTCCAAATACAGCTACGGCTATAGCCGCTATTCCTTGCCGTTCTCGCCCGACCTGTTCGACGGCCGCATCATGGAAGACACGCCTGAGCGCGGCGACGTGGTGGTGTTCAAGCTGCCGAGCAACACCGACCTCGACTACATCAAGCGAGTCGTCGGCCTTCCCGGCGACCGCATCCAGATGGTCGCCGGCATCCTCCACCTCAACGGCGAAGCGGTGCCGCGGGAGCTGGTCGGCCCGAGCAGCTATCTCGACACCAACGGCAACGAGGTCCGGGTCCAGGAGTATCGCGAGACGCTGCCGGGCAGCGATCCCTACACCATCTTCGAGTTTTCCGACAATCACCGGCTGGACAACACCCAGGAATGGATCGTGCCGCCAGGGCACTTCTTCGCCATGGGCGACAATCGCGACAACTCGCTGGACAGCCGGGCCAACGTCGGATTCGTCCCCTTCGAGAACCTGGTCGGCCGCGCCGAGTTCATCTTCTATTCGACCGACGGAACGGCCGAGATCTGGGAAATCTGGAAATGGCCGGGAGCCACCCGCTTGGACCGCCTGTTCGACGGCATCAGGTGACCCGACCGGGGGCCGGCGCTGTGCGCTCGGGCGTCTCCGACAGCCTGTTCGACGCCCTCGATTACCGGTTCGCCGATCCCGCGCTGATCATCGCTGCGCTGACCCATGTCAGCCTGCGCCACGGCACCCAGGCCTCGGCTTATCAGCGGCTCGAGTTCCTCGGCGACCGCGTGCTCGGGGTGATTGTCGCCGACATGCTCTATCACCGCTTCCCCGACGAGAGCGAAGGGGCGATGGCGAAGCGGCATGCCGCACTGGTGCGGCGCGAGGCGCTGGCCGACGTCGCGCTGCGCATCGGACTGGCCACCCACATCCGCGTCGCGAGCCCGGACGCCAACCAGGATCTCCTCGACAACCAGGGGGTACTCGCCGATTGCTGCGAGGCCGTGATCGCCGCGCTCTATCTCGACGGCGGCCTCGAAGCCGCCCGCCGGTTCGTCGAGACGTGGTGGGAGCCGCTGCTGACCGCCGATCTCGCACCGCCTCGCGACCCGAAGACTGCATTGCAGGAGTGGGCGCAGGGCCGCGGCCTGCCGTTGCCGAGCTATACCGAGGTGGAGCGCACCGGGCCCGACCATGCCCCGGTGTTCGTGGTCGAAGTCAGCGTGCAGGGACTGCCGACCCAGCAGGGCCGGGGTCCGTCGAAACGGGTCGCCACCCGGCTGGCCGCCGAACGCATGCTGGCGCTGGCTGAGCCGGCGGAGCTGCCCCGGTGACCGCCGATCCGCCCCAGCGCTGCGGCTTCGTCGCCATCATCGGCGCGCCCAACGCGGGCAAATCGACGCTGGTGAACCGGCTGGTCGGGGCCAAGGTCTCGATCGTCACACCGAAAGTGCAGACCACCCGTTTCCAGCTTCGCGGGGTGGCGATGGCAGGCACGACCCAGCTCATCCTCGTCGACACCCCCGGCATCTTCGCGCCCCGGCGCCGGCTGGACCGGGCGATGGTCGCGGCAGCCTGGACCGGCGCGCAGGATGCCGACGACGTGGTACTGATGGTAGACGCCCGCCGGATCACCAAGGAGGACGAGGCGATCATCGCCAGGCTGAACCAGGCGCGCCGGCCGGCAATCCTCGCCCTCAACAAGATCGATCTGGTCAAGCCGGCGGTGCTGCTGGAACGGTCGGCGGCGCTCAACGCGATGGGCGATTTCACGGCGACGTTCATGATCTCGGCGGAGACGGGCGACGGGGTCGAGGACCTGAAGGCCCATCTGGCCGCCCGGATGCCGGAGGGGCCGTGGCACTATCCGGAGGACCAGCTCTCCGACCTGTCGGAGCGCCTGATGGCGGCGGAGGTCACGCGGGAGAAGCTGTTCCTGCGCCTGCGCCAGGAGCTTCCCTACGCGCTGACGGTTGAGACCGAGGCCTGGACCGAGTTCAAGGACGGCAGCGTTCGGATCGACCAGACGATCTATGTCGCCCGCGAGGGCCACAAGGGCATCATCCTCGGCAAGCAGGGCTCCGCCATCCAGCCCGTGCGCGAAGCGGCCCAGAACGAACTGGAGCGGGAGCTGGGCCGAAAGGTGCA
Organism: Alphaproteobacteria bacterium; assembly: GCA_050329975.1. Classification (GTDB taxonomy): domain Bacteria; phylum Pseudomonadota; class Alphaproteobacteria; order CALKHQ01; family CALKHQ01; genus CALKHQ01. The sequence goes on from JBHJOG010000137.1 coordinate 29,958, forward strand.
CCTGTTCCTGTTCGTCAAGGTACGCGCTCGCTGGCTCGACGATCCGGAGCGCTTCGCCGCCTGGGGGCTCGACTACAACGCCTGAGCCAGGGGCCGACCACCTCCGCCTGGATCAATCCTGTGTGACACCTGCAGACTGTCGTGTACTGGCGGTTGGATTCGCCGCGAGATTGGGCGAGGACTTGGCCGCAACGAACGAGGCAGGATGAACCAACGATGAAGTTCAGCAAGGCCTTCCAGGCCCTGATCGCACTCTCGCTTGCAGGGGTGGCCGGCAACGCCGGTGCCGGCGAGCGACCGATGCCGATCGACTACGCCGACTGGACCGAAGTGGTCGCAGAGGCGCACGGGTCGACTGTCTATTTCAACGCATGGGGCGGCGACGCCAAGATCAACGCTTATCTGGACTGGGTGGGTGAGGAGGTGGCGGCCGCCTACGGTATCGAGCTGGTCCACGTCAAGGTGGCGGACACTGCGGAAGTGGTGACCAGGGTGCGCGCCGAGCGGGCCGCCGACCGCATGCAGGGGGGAAGCGTCGACCTGATCTGGATCAACGGCGAGAACTTCGCCGCGATGAAGGCGCAGGACCTGCTGTTCGGGCCCTTCGTTCCACTGCTGCCCAACGCGGCGCTGATCGACACGGTGGGCAAGCCGACGACGGAGCGCGACTTTACGGTGCCGACCGACGGCATGGAATCGCCCTGGGGCATGGCCCAACTGGTCTTCATCCATGACAGCGCCACTGTGCCGGAGCCACCGCGGTCTCCGGCAGCCCTGCTCGACTGGGCCGGCGCCTCGCCGGGGCGCTTCACCTACCCGGCACCGCCGGATTTCGTCGGAACAACGGTGCTGAAGCAGCTGCTGCTCTCGCTCAGCGACGACCAGACGAAGTTCGCAGAACCGCCGGCCGACGCCGAGGCATTCGACGCCGCCACCGAGCCGCTGTGGACCTACCTGGACGCGCTGCGGCCGCTGCTCTGGCGCGGCGGGAACCACTATCCGGCAAACTATCCGGCACTTCGCCAGCTGATGAACGATGGCGAACTGGACATCGTCATGGCCTTCAACCCGGGCGAGGCGTCGTCGGCGATCGCCCAGGGACTGCTGCCGGAGACCGCCCGCAGCTTCGTCCTGGATGGCGGCACCATCGGCAACACTCATTTCGTCGCCATTCCGTTCAACGCCAACGCCCCGGCCGGCGCGATGGTCGTCGCCGACTTCCTGCTCTCGCCGGAGGCCCAGGCGCGCAAGGCCGACCCGGCTCTCTGGGGGGATCCGACCGTGCTGGCTCTCGACAGGCTGGACTCCGCCGGTCGCGCCCTGTTCGACGCGCTGCCCCTGGGACCTGCCGACCTGGCCCCGGAAGCCCTCGGACCTACGTTGCCGGAGCCTCATGCCGCCTGGGTTCCCCTGCTCGAGACTTCCTGGGCCGAGCGCTACGCGAAATAGGGCCGCGTGCGCGCGCTGGGAGCTGCGCCGGCCCTGACCCTGGTCCTGGTGCTGGGGCCGATCCTGGCCGGCCTGGGCAGCATGGCGTTGCAGGCGTTCGGCACCGCCGGGCTGGAGCCCTGGCGCGCTTTGTTCGTTGCCCCTGGCGTCCGCACGGCGGTACTGGTCACCCTGGCGAGCGGCATCGCCGCTACCGCATTGTCGTTGGCTCTGGTCGTCGCGTTCTGCGCCGCCTTCCACGACAGCCGTCTGTTCATGCTGCTGCGCCGGCTGATCGGGCCCCTGCTGGCGGTGCCCCACGCGGCGATGGCGATCGGCCTGGCCTTCCTGGCCGCCCCGAGCGGCTGGCTGCTGCGCCTGGTGTCGCCATGGGCAACCGGCTTCGACCGGCCGCCGGACTTGACGTTGATCCAGGACCCCTTCGGCCTGGCGTTGATCGCCGGCCTGGTGATCAAGGAGACGCCCTTCCTGTTCCTGATGACCTTGGCGGCGCTCGGTCAGGTCGATCCCGGCCGCAAGCTGCTGGTTGCCCGCTCCTTGGGGTATCGGCCGGCGACCGCGTGGCTCAAGGTGGTGTGGCCGCTCCTCTATCCGCAGCTGCGGCTCCCGGCGTTCGCCGTTCTCGCGTTCAGTCTCTCCGTCGTCGACATGGCACTGATCCTCGGCCCGGGGACGCCGCCGCCGCTCGCCGTGCTCGTCACCCGCTGGTCCGCCGACCCCGACACCGGCATCCGTCTCCAGGCCGCCGCCGGCGCCTGCCTGCTGCTGGCACTGACCGTCGCCGCCATCGGGGCCTGGCTTGCCGCCGAGCGCCTGTGCGGCCGTGCCGTGCAACGCTGGCTGGTCGGCGGCGGACGCGGCGGCGGCTCGGCCTTGCGCTGGCTGGCGGGGACGGCCGCCGCCCTGATCGTGGGCGCCGCCTATCTGGGCCTGGCCGGCATCGGCCTGTGGTCGGTTACGGAGACCTGGCGCTTTCCGGCCCCGCTGCCCACAGCCTGGAGCCTCGACCGGTGGGCGCAGGCAGCCGATGTGGTTGCGCGCCCGTTCTTCGCCACCCTCGGCATCGGCGCGGCGGCGGTGGCGGCGGCCGCCGTGCTGGTGCTGGCCTGCCTGGAGCATGAGCAGCGGCGGCGCGCGCCGGTGTTCGCCCTGTGGCTGCTCTATCTGCCCCTGCTGGTACCCCAGCCGAGCTTCCTCTACGGCGCGCAGCAGTTGATGATCCGGGCCGGCATCGACGGCGGATACACCGCTGTCGCCTGGAGCCACCTGCTGTTCGTCCTTCCCTATGTCTTCCTGTCGCTGGCCGCCCCCTACCGAGCGCTCGACGATCGCTATCGGCGATCGGCCGCGAGCCTCGGCGCCCCGCCCTGGCGGGTGTTCTGGCAGATCAGGCTGCCGCTGCTGATGCGCCCGGTCCTGGTCGCGCTGGCGGTCGGATTCGCCGTCAGCGTCGCGCAATATCTGCCGACGCTGTTCGCAGGCGGCGGCCGGGTCGAAACCCTGACCACCGAGGCAGTGGCGCTGGCGGCCGGTGGCGACCGGCGCATCGTCGGCATCTACGCGGTGTTGCAGGCGGTGCTGCCCTTCCTCGGCTTTGCGCTGGCGCTGGCGGTGCCTGCCTGGATCTGGCGCCATCGCTCCGGCATGCGAGCGTTCCGATGAGCGCCGGGCTCCAGCATGCGCTCACCCTGGAGCAGGTCGGTGTCGCCGTCGGCGGCCGGCCGCTGTTCGCGCCGCTCACGGTCACGATCGCCGGCGGCGAGATCCTCACCGTCATGGGCGCCAGCGGCAGCGGCAAGTCCAGCCTGGTCGCCTGGCTCAGCGGCGCGCTCGACCCGGCACTGACCGGTCTCGGCCGGGTCAGGCTCGACGGTGTCGACGTGACGCGGTTGCCGCCCGAGCGCCGCCGCATCGGCATCCTGTTCCAGGACGACCTGCTGTTCCCGCATCTGTCGGTCGGCGGCAACCTCGGCTTCGCGCTGCCGGCGGACCTGCCGCGGTCGGAACGGCGGGACCGCATCGAGAGCGCGCTCGCCGAGGCCGAGCTCGCCGGCTTCGCCGGACGTGACCCCGCCTCGCTCTCGGGCGGCCAGCGGGCGCGGGTCGCGGTGATGCGCACCCTCCTCGCCGAGCCCCGGGCGCTCCTGCTCGACGAGCCCTTTGCGAAGCTCGACGCCGGACTCCGGGACCAGTTCCGCAGCTTCGTGTTCAACCACGCCCTGCAGCAGGGGGTTCCAGTGCTGCTGGTCACCCACGACGCCGCCGACGCGGACGCTGCCGCCGGCACGGTTGTGATGCTGTCACATCCGGAGTGAGATGGTCGATTTCTGGACCTCCTCACGGCCGCAGCGTAAAAGCAGCCGATGGAGTGGCATGACGATGCGATCATCCTCTCGGTCCGGCCTCACGGCGAGACCTCGCTGCTGGTCGGGCTGCTGAGCCGGACGCACGGCCGCCACGCCGGCCTGGCCCGCGGCGCCGCCGGACCGCGGCGACGGGGGGACTTCCAGCCTGGAAACCAGGCCGCGGCCAAGTGGCGGGCGCGGCTCGCCGAGCATCTGGGGACCTTGACCTGCGAGGTCAGCGCCGCCCGCGCCGCCCGCTGCATGGCCGATCCGGATGCACTGGCGGCGCTGTCGAGCGCCTGCGCGCTCTGCGATGCCGGCCTGCCCGAGCGGATGCCGATGCCAGGCCTCTACGAGCGACTGGCGACGCTGCTCGACGCGATCGCCGGACTCGGCCCGGCGTGGCGCCGCGACTACGTCCATTGGGAGGTCGCCCTCCTCGCCGAACTGGGCTTCGGCCTCGACCTCTCGCGTTGTGCCGTCACCGGCGACAGCGACGGACTCGCCTTCGTCTCGCCGCGGACAGGCCGTGCGGTCAGCCGGGCCGGGGCTGGACTCTACGCCGAGCGGCTGCTGCCCCTGCCCCACTTCCTGATCACGCCGGACGCGCCGGCCGACCGCGCTGCGCTGGCCGACGGGCTGCGGCTGACCGGCCATTTCCTGCACGCCCACGTGTTCGATCCCGCCGAGCGGAAGCCCCCCGATGCGCGCGCCCGGCTGGTCGCCAGGCTCACCCGCGAGCCGCCCGCGCGCCTGGTTTCATGACGGATCACCCCGATATGGGCGATCCCGTCACCATCATCGGCGCCGGCGTCGTCGGCATGGCCTGCGCCGTGGCGCTGCAGCGCGACGGCCAGCAGGTGCATGTGGTTGACGGGCGCGCGCCGGGGGAAGGCTGCTCCAAGGGCAACGCTGGGCTGATCGCAGCCGACCATGTGCTGCCGCTCGCGACGCCGGGCATCCTGCGCCAGGTGCCGCGGATGCTGTTCGATCCGATGGGGCCGCTGACTTTGCGCTTGTCCTACCTGCCGAGGATCGCGCCCTGGCTGGTCCGCTTCCTCGCCAACGCGACGCCGGCGCGGGTCGAACGGCTGAGTGCGGCTCTGGTCGCCCTGACGCGTCCGGCGCTCGACGACTGGCGCGACCTGCTGGCAGAGATCGGCGGAGAGCCGCTGATCGAGCAGCGGGGATGGCTCGCGCTGTACCGAACCGAAAGCGCGTTCCTCCGCGACGCCGGCGAGCGGGAACGCCAGCGGTCGCTCGGGGTCGCGGTCGAGGAACTGGCCGGCGAAGCGCTGCGCCAGCAGGAGCCGGCGCTAGGCGACCGCAAGTTGGCCCGCGGCGTCCTGTTCCCCGATTCTGCCCATTCGATCGATTCGTTCCGCCTGGTGCAGCATCTGGCGGAGGCGGTCGCCCGGCATGGCGGCCGCGTCACCCGCGCGGAGGTGACGGCGATCGAGGCCGGCCCCGACGGACCGCGGCTGCTGCGCACCGACGCCGGCCCGATCCCGGTCCGCCGCCTGCTCGTCGCGGCGGGCGCCTGGTCGAAGCCGTTGGCCCGCGCGCTGGGCCACCGCGTGCCGCTCGATACCGAGCGCGGGTACCATATCCATCTCGCCAATCCGGGCGTGACGCTGGCGCGCCCGCTCTACGACGCCGAGCGCAAGTTCTTCCTGACCCCGATGGAGACTGGCCTGCGCATCGCCGGCACGGTCGAGCTCGGCGGTCTCAGGGCCGGGCCGGACTGGCGGCGCGCCGACATCCTGCTCGAACAGGCCCGGACCCTCGTGCCCGGGCTCGACGGCGGCGACCCCACCCGCTGGATGGGGTTCCGGCCGACGCTGCCCGATTCGCTGCCCGTCATCGGACCGTCGCCGGCCATGCCCAACGCCTGGTTCGCCTTCGGCCACCAGCATCTGGGGCTGACCCTGGCGGCGGTCACCGGCCGGATGATCGCCGCCATGATCGCCGGACGCCCGTCGTCGATCGACGCAGCCCCTTATCGGATCGACCGGTTTTAGGCATCAAGGGGCGATGGAGCGGCCATCGAGTCGCCGAACCGGGACGATGGACCATTGGCTGACGACGAAACCACCACCATCCATGACGTCGCGCTCTCCGACGCACTGGGCGAGCGCTACCTGTCCTATGCGCTGAGCACCATCACCGCCCGCTCGCTGCCCGACGTGCGCGACGGCCTGAAGCCGGTGCACCGGCGGCTGCTCTTCGCGATGCGCGAGCTCCGGCTCGACCCGCGGTCCGGGTTCAAGAAGTGCGCCCGAATCGTCGGCGACGTGATGGGCAAGTACCACCCGCATGGCGACGGCTCGATCTACGACGCGATGGTCCGGCTGGCGCAGGAATTCTCCCAGCGCTATCCGCTGGTCGACGGCCAGGGCAACTTCGGCAACATCGACGGGGATAACCCGGCGGCGATGCGCTACACCGAGGCGCGGCTGACCGCGATCGCCGAGGCGATGCTGGAGGGCATCGACGAGGATGCGGTCGACTTCCGCGACACCTACGACAACGAGGGCCGGGAGCCGGTGGTGCTGCCCGCCGCCTTCCCCAACCTGCTCGCCAACGGCGCGTCGGGCATCGCAGTCGGCATGGCGACATCGATCCCGCCGCACAATGCGGGCGAGCTGTGCGCCGCCCTGCTGCACCTGCTCGCCAATCCGGAGGCGAGCGTCGGCGACCTGCTCCAGCACATCGCCGGCCCGGACCTGCCCACCGGCGGGCTGCTCATCGAGGATCCGGCGACGATCCGCGCCGCCTACGAGACCGGCCGCGGCAGCTTCCGGGTCAGGGCCCGCTGGGAGGTAGAAAAGCTCAAGTCCGGCACCTGGCAGGTCGTGGTCACCGAGATTCCATATCAGGTGCAGAAGTCGAAGCTGGTCGAGCGGATCGCCGACCTGATCCATAACCGCAAGGTGGCGCTGCTCGGCGACGTGCGCGACGAGTCCACCGAGGACATCCGGCTGGTGCTGGAGCCACGCAGCCGCAACGTCGAGCCCGAGATGCTGATGGAATCGTTGTTCCGCCAGACCGACCTGGAGGCGCGGATCAGCCTCAACATGAACGTGCTCGACTTCGGCCGCACCCCCCGCGTGATGTCGCTGAAGGAGGTGCTGCAGGCCTTCCTCGACCATCGCGACGAGGTGCTGGTCCGCCGCAGCCGCCACCGCCTGGACAAGATCGCCAACCGACTGGAGGTGCTGGGCGGCTACACGGTGGCCTACCTCAACCTCGACGAGGTGATCCGCATCATTCGTGAGGAGGACGACGCCAAGGCCGAACTGATCGCGCGTTTCGAACTGACCGACATCCAGGCCGAAGCGATCCTGAACATGCGCTTGCGCGCCCTGCGCAAGCTGGAAGAGATCGCGATCGAGAAAGAGATCAAGGGGCTGCGCAGCGAGCAGAAGGAGCTGACCGCTCTTGTCGGCGACCCGGGCCGTCGCGGCCGGCACATTGCCGCCCAGATCGAGGAGACGCGCCGGCAGTTCGGCGGCGACGACGCGATCGGGCGCCGGCGGACGATGCTGGCAGACGCGCCGGTCTTCGGCGACATGCCGATCGAGGCGATCGTCGAGCGCGAGCCGATCACCGTCCTGCTGTCCAAGAAGGGCTGGATAAAGGCCGCCAAGGGCCACCTGGCCGAGGACGCCGAACAGCGCTGGAAGGACGGCGACGGCGACCGGTTCCGCATTCACGCCGAGACCACCGACAAGCTGCTGATCTTCGCCACCAATGGCCGGTTCTACACCCTGGCGGCGGACAAGCTGCCGGGTGGCCGCGGCTTCGGCGAGCCCGTGCGGCTGATGCTCGACCTGGGCAACGACCACGACATCGTCACCCTGATGGTCCACCGCCCGGGCCGCAGGCTGCTGGTCGCCGCCAGCGACGGGCGCGGCTTCCTGATCCCGGAGGAGGACACGCTGGCCCAGACTCGCGGCGGCCGACTGGTGCTCAACGTGTCCGGCGACGTCGAGGGAAGCATCTGCGTGATCGCCGACGGCGACCATGTCGCCACCGTGGGCGACAATCGCAAGCTGCTGGTATTCCCGCTGGACGAGGTGCCTGAGATGACCCGCGGCCGCGGGGTGATCCTGCAGAAGTTCAAGGATGGCGGGCTGGCCGACGCCAAGGTGTTCCGGCTGGAGCAAGGACTGACCTGGCGGCTCGGCGACCGCGAGCGGCGGGAAACCGACCTGCGACTCTGGCTCGGCAAGCGTGCGCAGGCCGGGCGCCTGCCCCCAAACGGTTTCCCACGCAACAACCGCTTCGGCTGATCTCGCCGGCTTGTCCCGAAAAGCGAACGGCCCCTGGTTGTGAGCCAGGGGCCGCTGTCTGACGCTTTCGGTCGAGCTGTGTCTGACGCAGATCGAATGCCGGGAGGAGTGGGCTCAGGCGTCGCCAGCCGGGATGACGGCGTCGATCGAGCCGGCGGAGATCTCGAACACCTGCGCGATCCCGTCGCCCATGGCGCTGAGCGCGGTGAGCGCGGCGACCGACACCATGGCGCCGATCAGCCCATACTCGATCGCAGTCGCGCCGTCTTCGGTGGAGAGGAAGGCCTTGAGGGAAGCGAGCATGGTGGGTCTCCGCGCTTGAAATCTGGCTTGGACGTTTCCTGGGGCGACGCGTCGTCGCCGTCACAAGAGATTCCCAAATACTCGCGACATTCGCAACAGGAAAGCGAAGATATGAAGGCAAGTATTGTTCGATTAAATCGTTAATACTTACCATCTACTTAACAAGAATTGAGACGTTTTGATGCGCAATCTCATCAATTGCCGGTTGCCGGCGCAAGTCCAACCCTGCCCACAAAGGCGAACGGCCCGTGGCGGGTGCCACGGGCCGTTGAAGATGTCTGACGATGGAGCGGCCGCAGATGCCGGCAGCCCCCCGGGCAGCCGTCGAGATTATTCGCCCTCGGGGATCGCGCCGTCGACCGACGTCGACACGGTCGTGAACAGGCTCTCGAGGGAGTCGCCCATCGCGCCGAGCGCGGTGATGGCGGCGACCGAAACCAGGGCCGCGATCAGCCCATACTCGATGGCGGTGGCGCCGTCTTCGGCGGCAACGAAACGCTTGAAGGATGCAAAACCGATCATGAGGACCTCCTGCCTGGATGGTGCGCCGGACAT
>JBHJOG010000138.1:0-9169 GCA_050329975.1 Alphaproteobacteria bacterium
TCGCCGCTCAGCGCGGTTGCGACATTGCCGATCGCCTCGCCATTGTCGAGGTAGATCAGGCCGCGGGCCCGGATCGCTTCAAGCACCGGGCGCATGGCGGCGGCATCGGCCGCGAAGCGGGAGCCCATGAAGCTGCCGACGCCGACATAGTTGGTCGTCCGCGACAGCACCCATTCCAACCGCTGCAGATTGACTTCGGGCGACAGACCGGTCATCAGCGCCTGCGGTCCGGGATCGCTGTTCGGAAAGTCGGCCGGCTCCATCGGCAGGTCGATCAGCACCTCGTGGCCGGCCGCACGCGCCAGCGCTACCCAGTCCTGCAGCCGGCTGCTGTAGGGGGAGAAGGACAGGGTGACGGCACCCGGCAGCGACTGGATCGCCGCCTCGGTCGCCCCGCTGGATAGGCCCAGCCCGGAAACCACCACCGCTACCATCGGCCGGTTGCCTGACACATCGAACGGATGCGCGTAGACGTCGGCCGCCCGCACCCCGGTCGAACTCACCACCGGCAACGGCCCGACCTCCGTGCTCTCGACCACGCGGTCGTCGGGCGTGGCCGACAGCCCGCGTTCGGCCGGAGTCTCAACTGAGTCTGCGATGCCGGGCGCCGCCGCGACCTCGGCGGGCGGCACATCCGGTGTCGCGGCTTCCGGTGTCGCGGCTTCCGGTGTCGCGGCTTCTGGCGGCGCCGGCGCGTCCGGCGCGGGTTCCGGGGCCGCCACGGGTACGGCAACCGGCTCCTCGGCAGGCTCATCGAGCTCCGGCGCTTCCAGCACCGCCACCTCCGGCGCGTCCGGCGCGGCTTCGAGCGCGGGGGCGGCCTCCTGCGGCGGCACCGGTTCCGGCGGTGCAGCCTCGCGCATGACGTTGTCGTCAGCGGACTGGGCCGGCGCGTCGGCCAGCATCGCGAGGTCGATCGCCTGGCGGGCGATCATCGGCATCGGGCCGTGCAGCTCCGGCGTGCGGACCGGCCATTGCGTGTCCGGTTCGAACCGCTCGGCCTCGGCCGCATCGGCGCCGAGTGTCAGCTCGGCCAGCGAAGGCTGCGGATCGGCGAGAGAACGCGCCGGGGCGGCCTCGCCCACCTGGTCGGCGAGGGTCTGGAGCGACTCCACCTCCGGCTGGGATGCGGTCCGGGCGTTCGCCTCGCCCATCGATTCGGCCAGCGACGGCAGCCGCGGCGCCTCCGCGACGGCCGTTGCCGGCGGCGCATCACCGGCGTCGACCGGGCCGGCCGGGGCGGCGTCGGCCCCGTCCGGCGCCGGGGATACGGGCACCGGCGATTCCGATACCGGCGATTCGGATACCGGCGATTCGGATACCGGCGATTCGGGCGCGGCCGGGGCGGCGTCGAGCCGAGGCGGCGCCTCGGGCGCCGGCGCCGCCTCGGGCTGACTCAGGTCGGGCGGACCCGGTGGCGGACCCAGGCTGTGCAGATAGCCGGCACCACCCGCCAGCCCGCCGAGCACGACCACCCACGCGCTGACCAGCAGGACGCGCCCGGCTGTGCCTGCCATCGGCTTGCCCGCCTGCCCTGTCCGTCCCGGCCTGCCTCGCTCAGTCGCGCATCGCGAGCGAGATGCCATGCACCAGGTCGATCGCCCGCTGCAGCTGGTAGTCCTCGATCTCGACGACGCCGGCGTCCTCGTCGACGCCGTTGGTCCCGACGTCCAGCGCGCCGCGCAGATCCGACTCGCGGATGCTCCGCTCCTCGACCGTCTGCAGGGTCGCCTGCTCGACCTCGATGTCCGGCTCGATGCCGACCGCCTGGATCGAGCGGCCCGACGGGGTGTAGTAGCGCGCGGTGGTCAGCTTCATCGCCACGTTGCCGGGCAGTTCGATGATGGTCTGCACCGAGCCCTTGCCGAAGGAATCCGTGCCGAGGACGATCGCCCGCCGGTGGTCCTGCAGCGCGCCGGCGACGATCTCCGACGCTGAGGCCGAGCCGCCGTTGATCAGCACGATGATCGGCAGGCCCTCGGCGAGATCGCCGGGCCGGGCATTGAAGCGGGTCGTGTCGGCGGCGCGCCGGCCGCGGGTGGACACGATCTCACCCTGGTCCAGGAACGTATCGGCCACCGAGATCGCCTGCTCCAGCAGACCGCCGGGATTGTTGCGCAGGTCGAGCACCAGCCCTTCCAGGGTGTCGCCCGCCTCGGCGCGGATCTCCTCCAGCGCCCGCTCCAGCCCGGGCTGGGTCTGCTCGGTGAAGCGGGTGATGCGGATGTAGCCCACATTGCGCTCGACGCGGAACCGCACGGATTCCACCGTGATCACTGCCCGGGTCAACTCGACGTCGAAGGACTCCGTGTCCTGGCGCGCGATCGTCAGGTTGATCGTCGTGTCGACCGGCCCGCGCATCATGTCGACGGCCTCGTTCAGGTTCATGCCCTGCACCGGGGTCCCGTTGATGGTGGTGATGTAGTCGCCGGCCATGATCCCGGCTTCGGCCGCAGGCGTGCCGTCGATCGGCGAGACCACCCGCACGAAGCCGTTCTCCATCGTCACCTCGATGCCGAGCCCGCCGAACTCGCCGCGGGTGTCGACCTGCATCTCGGAGAAGTTGTTCAGGTTGAGGAAGTTCGAGTGCGGGTCGAGCGAGGAGAGCATCCCGTTGATCGCCGCCTCGATCAGCACCTCGTCGCTGACCTCCTCGACATAGTTTGCCCGCACCTGCTCGAATGCCTCGCCGAAGCGGTCCAGCATCCGATAGGTTTCGGAGGTGGTCTCCTGGCCCGACACGCCGGTCGCTGCGCCCACGAAAGCGAACGCCAACGCCGTGGAAGCGAAACCCGCCACCAGCATTTTCCGGTTCATTGGTCTATCCCGTCACTGACTGTTGAAAACCAAGGCATTGGGTCGATTGGCGCCCCGTCGCGGCGCAACTCGTAGTAGAGCTCGGCAAGCCGGGCCGACGCGGTGCCGCCGCTCGAGGCTCGGCCAATCGAGTCACCTGAGTCGCTGCCCGCAGCTTCGCCATCCCCGGCAAGCACACCCACCGGCTCTCCGGCCAGCAACTGGCGCCCGACGGCCGTGTCGATCCGGGCCAATTCCGTCAACACGCTATGATATCCTCCACCGTGTTCGATGATCAAGACGAGCCCTCGGCCGGGGAAATCGCCCGCATAGGCGACATGCCCGGCAAAGGGACTGACCACCTGGGCCCCTGCTGCCACCTCGAGCCTGATTCCGCTCGCCCTGATGCCGGCGGTCGTCTCTCCGAACCGGCCGACGATGCGCCCGCGGGCCGGCGCGACGAAGGCGTCGACAGGCACACCCGAGCGCGACGCCGAGGCGGCCTGGGCCGCGGGCTCCGCCGCGGCATCCAGCGCGGCGATCTCGATCGTCACCTGCGGCGCCTCTGCGGCGGCCCGTCGCAGCGCAGCGACCAGGCCGGCGAGCGACTCCACTTCCTGCGCCAGCGCTTCCGCCCGCGCACGCTCCTCGGCGAGCGCCGCACTCTGCGAGGCGTAGACCGCGTCGACCTGCTCGTGCAGCCCGGTGAGCCGGTGCCGCTCGGCGGCCAGCTCGTCGCGGGCCGCGGCCACCTCGGCCAGCTGACCGGCCAGGTCCAGCTCGAGCCTGCGCAAGGCGCCGAGTCGGCCGGCTGTCGTCTCCGCCTGGTCCTGCAGTTGCGGCGCCAGCGCAGACATGACGACGCCGGCGCGCAGCACCGCATTCGGATCCTCGCGGGCGACCAGCCGGGCGAGCGGATGATCCCGCGCCACCGCGTGCAGCGCCAGCACCGACTGGAACAGGCGCGCCTGGGTCTCGGCCAGCTGCGGCGCCAGCGCCGCGTGCTCGGACCGGGTCGCCTCGATCCGCCGCTCCAGCGCCGCGACGACCGTCTCCGCGTCCTGCACCGCATAGGCCGCGATCACAAGCTCCTGCCGCAACGCCGCCAGCCGTTCAGCAGCCGCCGTCGCCTCGCGGGTGATCGACTCCGCCCGCTCTTCGCTTGCCGCGCGCGCCTCGGCGGCGGCGGCCAGGGACTGGGTGAGCACGGGCTCGGGCTGTTCGGTGTAATCCTGGGCCATCGCCGGCGCCATCGACACCAGCGCAGCCAAACCCAGCAGCATGACAGCCCGCCGGCCCGTCACGACGGCCGGTCCTCTATTGCCATCGGCTCATCGTCTCCATCGCCCGCAGCCCCACTTGGCCGCAGTCGTCGCTTCGGACTGTGGCAACCGTAGGGCGGCCCGGCAAGCACCTTCACCACCGCAGCCCGGCGCTTTGCCCTTTGCCCTTCCTCTTGCGGCTGGAGGCAGCTAGCGATGGTAGGGGTGGCCGGCGAGGATCGCCTGGCAGCGGTAGATCTGCTCGAGCAGCATCACACGCGCCAGCAGGTGCGGCCAGGTCTGATGGCCGAACGCGATCACCAGGTCCGCCTCTGCCACCAGTTCGCGCTCGAGCCCGTCGGCGCCGCCGATCACGAAGCCGATCGGAAGTTGTGCGTCGTCGCGCCATCGGGCGAGCCGGGTGGCCAGCGCCGTGCTCTCCAGCGAGCGTCCGCCCCGGTCGAGAGCCACCACCCTGGCCGCCGGCGCCAGCGCCCTGCGCAACAGGGCCGCCTCTTCCGCCACCCGTTGCGGCCCATCGGCTGCCTTGGCCTCGACTTCCCGCAGGTCCAGCCGCCACGCCAGCCGGCCGGCATAGGCGTCCCAGGCCGCGCGCAACGGGGCGTCCTTCATCCGCCCTGCGGCCGCGATGATCAGGTGCATCCGCCGGTCAGTTCTGCACCGGAGAATCCACCGGTCCCAGCAGCATCAGTGCGATGCGCTGGCCACCGCGGGCTTCGGCATGTCCATGCCCCACATCTTTTCCAGATTGTAGAAGCTGCGGATCTCCGGACGGAAAAGGTGGACGATCACGTCACCGGCATCGACCAGCACCCAATCGGCCTGGGCTTGGCCCTCGACGCCGACCCGGCCTAGGCCGAGGTCCTTCAACGTGCCGATCAGGTGATCGGCCATGGCGCTCACCTGCCGGTGACTTCGGCCGGAGGCGATCACCATGTGATCCGCGATCGTGGATTTCCCGTTGAGATCAATCGTGACGACATCGACGGCCTTGTCGTCCTCCAGGGACCGTATGACCGCCCTCAGCACGGCCTCAGTCCCGATCATCCGTTTGTTGAACGGCATCACAATCGCTGTGATGGCGCCTTCCTCCTGCGGACATCCTCAAATCCGGTTGCACGCTTGTCCGCAACGCGCTGCGCCCGGATGGCGGTGGCGGAGGCTGGATGCCGGCGCACGGCCATGAATACCCAGCTTGGCGGCCGGGTGTCTGCCAGCCGCCGGGCTGCCCGATCGGGCAACCGCGAGCCGCGATATCGAACCGCAGCCTTGCCCGCCAATGCTCTATAAGAATAGGAATCGCGATCGCAAATCGCAATCGGCAAGGTGTGAAAAATGCGTGACCACCGTTGCCACCCGGCGATCTGCGCCAGATTGTCCGCTCCCATCAGCCAGACGAAGCGGATTCGCGGGTAGAGCATGCGCAGGACGGCGACGGTGTCGGCGGTGTAGCGCAGGCCCAGATCGGCCTCGACCGCGGTCACCGCGATCCGCCGGGTGTGGCCGACGACGGCGCGTGCGCCGGCCGCCCGCTCCGCGAGCGGCGCCATGCCAGCCCGCGGCTTCAGCGGGTTCTGCGGCGAAACAAGCCACCAGACCATGTCGAGCCGCAGCCGCTGCAGCGCTTGGCGGGAGACGTGGAGATGGCCGGCATGGGCCGGGTTGAACGATCCGCCGAGCAGGCCGATCCGCCACCGGACGCCGATCGGGGCCAGGCCGGCGCGACGGAACGGCCGGGTCGGCGCGGTGTGGTCCTGGGCGGCATGGCTCGGGGCGGTGTGGGTCAGGGCCTGACCTGCCCGGTGCCGCGGACCACGTACTTGAAGCTGGTCAGCTGCTCGGCCCCGACCGGCCCGCGGGCATGCATGCGGCCGGTGGCGATGCCGATTTCCGCGCCCATGCCGAACTCCCCGCCGTCGGCGAACTGGGTGGATGCGTTGTGCATGACGATCGCGCTGTCGACGCTGTGCAGGAAATGCTCGGCCGTGGCGGCGTCCTCGGTGACGATGCAGTCGGTGTGGTCGGACCCGTAGCGGCCGATATGGGCGATCGCCCCGTCGACCCCGTCGACCAGCTTCACCGAGACGATCGCGTCCAGATATTCCGTCGACCAGTCGGCGTCGGTCGCCGGCTCGACACGGGGATCGGCCGCCTGAACGGCGGCGTCGCCGCGCACCGCGCAGCCGGCGGCCAGAAGGTCGCCGACAATCGGCTCGAGCAGCCGGCTGGCGGCCGCGGCATCGATGAGCACGGTCTCGGTCGCCCCGCAGATGCCGGTGCGGCGCATCTTGGCGTTGACCACCAGGGCGCGCGCCTTGGCCGGGTCGGCGGCACGGTCGACATAGGTGTGGCAGAGTCCTTCCAGGTGGGCGAACACCGGCACCCGGCTCTCCCGCTGCACCCGCTCGACCAGCGACTTGCCGCCGCGCGGGACGATCACGTCGATATGCTCGGCCATGGTCAGCATCAGCCCGACCGCGGCGCGGTCGCTGGTCGGCACCAGCTGGATCGCATCCTCGGGCAGGCCGGCCTCCCTCAGGCCCTGCTGCAGACAGGCGTGGATCGCGCGCGCCGAGTGCAGGCTCTCGGAGCCACCGCGCAGGATCGCCGCATTGCCGGCCTTGACGCAAAGCCCGCCGGCGTCGGCGGTGACGTTGGGCCGGGATTCGTAGATGATGCCGATCACACCGAGCGGCGTCCGCACCCGCGAGATCCTGAGGCCGTTCGGCCGCTCCCAGTCCGCGATGACGGTCCCCACCGGGTCGGGTAGCGCCGCGATGGCGTCAAGCCCGGCGGCCATCGCCTCGATCCGGGCGTCGTCGAGCTTCAGCCGGTCGAGCATGGCGCCGGTCAGGCCCTTGGCCTCCGCGGCCTGCATGTCGCGGTCGTTCGCCGCCTGGATCTCGGCGCTGCGGGCGCGCACGGCGGATGCCATGGCGTGCAGCGCCTGCGTTTTCGCCTCTGCCGGCGCCAGCCCGAGCACGCGCGCCGCCGCCCGCGCCGCCACGCCGAGCGCGCCCATCTGCGCAGCCAAGCTATCTGCTGCCAGGCTCTTCACCACCGTCATCGTCTTTCCCCGTCGCCGCGATCCCGTCCTTGATAGCGAAATTGGGCGCTCGATCGCAATTGTGGAGAATCCCTGTTCACGCAACCGCACCCGCGCCACGGCGCTCGCCGCGCACCCCGATGTAGATCGCGGCCAGGATGATCGCACCCCCTGCGAGCACCAGCGGATGCACGGCCTCGCCGAAATAGGCGAAGCCGAGCAGCGTGGTCAGTGCCGGCTCGGCGAGCAGGCACACCGCGACGAAGCGCGGGCTGAACCGCTGCAGCGCCCAGTTGTAGCTGCTGTGGCCGATCACCTGGGAGACCAGGCCGGCGCCGATCATCGCCAGCCAGGTCACCTGGGTCAGCCCGGTCACCGGGAGGCCCAGCGCCAGCACGGCCGTCCACAGGATCAGCGCGGCGGCGGCGTAGCACAGCCCGAGATAGGCGAGCAGCGGCAGCCGGTGGCGTTCGCCGGTGACCATCGCCCGCTGGCCGGTGAGCACATAGCCGGCGAAGCACAGGCCGCCGGCCAGCGCCAGGCCGTCGCCGTACAGGCTGCTGCTGCCGCCGGCCCCCGAGCCGAACCAGGCGACGACGACGCTGCCGGCGAGGCTGAGCGCGACGCTGAGCAGCATGGCCCGGCCGATCGGCTCGCGACGCACCAGCACCGCGTAAAGCGACAGCCAGATCGGACTCAGACTGACCAGGATCACGCTGTTGACGATGGTGGTGTGGTCGAGGGACGCGATCCAGGTCGCAAAATGCAGCGCAAGGAACAGCCCGCCGACCAGCGCGCGGCCGAACACTATCGCCCCGCCGGCCCGGACCGCCGCCCAGCCGGGGGCCAGCCCCAGCGGCAGCAGGACCGTCGCGGCGACACCCATTCGCACGGCCGAGATCAGGATCGGATCGGCATCCGCCAGCCGTGCGAAGATCGCGCCGTGGGCGACTGCGCCGAGCCCGGCGGCCAGGACGGCAAGGGTTAGGAAGCGGGGCGGGAGCAAGCGAACCTCGGCACAGGCGACGGGGTACAGAGTCCGATCTCCCGGCGATTTGCAACCCGCACGGCGCGGAGCGCGATTGGCGCTCCGGCCGTGCCACCCTATAAACGCGCGATGGCATGGACGTGGCAGATGCTGTTGATTCCGGCGGCGGGCCTGGGCTGCTGGCTGGCGGTCGGCCGGGCGTTGCGCTGGCTGCGGCAGAGGGCGATCCTGGACCGGCCGAACGCGCGCTCGGCCCACAGCGTGCCGGTCCCGCGAGGCGGCGGCCTCGGGCTGATGGCCGCGCTGCTGCCGGCGCTGTTCGCTCTATGGCTGAGCCGAGAGCCCGGCAGCTGGAATGCCTATGCAGTGAGTGCGGCGGCCCTGCTGCTGGCGGCCATCTCCTGGCGCGACGACCGGCGCACCCTCGGTGCGCTGCCGCGGCTCGTCGCCCACATCATAGCCGCCCTGGTCGCGGTCCTCGCCCTGCCGGCGGAGGCCCTGATCCTCCAGGGGCTGGCGCCGCTCTGGGCCGATCGCGTGTTCGGGCTGCTCGCGCTCGTCTATTTCCTGAACATCTTCAACTTCATGGACGGGATCGACGGCATCAGCGGCGTCGAGGCCCTGTCCATCGGGCTCGGCGCGGCGCTGCTCGGCTGGGTCGCGCTCCGGGCCGATCCGGTCGAGGGACTGGTCATCGCCGCCGTCGCGCTCGGCTGGCTGATGTGGAACTGGCATCCGGCGCGGCTGTTCCTCGGCGACGTCGGCAGCGTGCCGCTCGGCTTCCTGCTCGGCTGGCTGCTGCTGCGGCTGGCGGCGGACGGGGCATGGGTGGCGGCGCTGGCGCTGCCGGCCTACTACCTCGCCGACGCCACGCTCACGCTCGCCCGCCGCACCCTGCGCGGCGACAGGCCCTGGGAGGCGCACCGCGAGCACGCCTACCAGCGCGCCACCCAGCGCGGGCTGAGCCATGCCAAGGTCTGCCGGCTGATCCTGCTGTGCAACGCCGGCCTGATCGCGCTCGCGGTGGCCGGCGAGCAGGCGCACTGGGCGATCGGC
>JBHJOG010000139.1:0-8741 GCA_050329975.1 Alphaproteobacteria bacterium
GCATAGCTCTTGTCCAGCATCGCCTTCGCCTCGGCGTCCGCGAGCGGATCGCGTTTGTCCTCGCCGCGCAGGGCGTTGAGCACCATCCGTGTCAGCGGCGCCTGGACATAGTCGTCGAAGATGCCGTCCATCTGCCGCGATTCGATGGCGGCCCGCGGATCGGCCGGCACCATCGGCGGCGCGTCGCCGTGATGAAGATCGAGATACTCGATGACCGCCGCCGATTCGATCACGGTTCGGTCGCCGTCGACCAGGATCGGGAACTGCCCGGTCGGGGCGAGCCGGCCGGCGGCCTCGGCATTGTCCGGGTGTTCCGGGTCGACCATCAGGAACGCAAACGGCACGTCGCGCTCATAGAGCGCGATCAGCACCTTCCAGTAGAAGGCCGCGAACGGGTGGCCGTAGATCTGCAGCATCGAATCCCTGCCAGAGCGGTTGCATACTGCACTCAGTTTGGCACACCTGACCTGATCGGCCAAGATCGTCAGCGCCGGCACCCCCGCCCCTCCGTCGTGGTCCGGCTTGACCCTGAGGCATTCACACACCTCGCGCCGTCCCCCGTCGTGGTCCGGCTTGACCAGGTCGAGCCTGCTCAAGCCGGAGCATGACGACCGAGCGGCTTTGGCAGATGGGTTAATCACGTTGGGCTTGTCATGCCTGGCGGCGGCGGCCTTGCCACGCGGCCCGCGCGGTGTGACGATCGCCGCCGATGGCAGTCCGGGGTGACCTCCGCACCGATCCGGCGACTGCCCGGAGGGCACTCTGATGCCGAGCAACGCGACGGGCTGGCTCAACAAGCGCTTTGGCGGCGCCGGCGCGGGGGGCGTCATCGGCGCCTTCACCACCCAGCAGCAGCTGATGCAGACCCATTTCGATGCGCAACTGGGCACCATCGCCAACGCCGTGACCCGGCGCGTGGTCAAGAAGGGCATCTACCGGGTCGGCAAGCTGATGTGGGCGGCCAGCTCTCCGGTCCATGCCAACGGCGCCCGCTTCGCCGGCTGGTCCAAGACTTCGCGCAGCACCGGATCCGAGCAGAACCTGCAGATGAACTGCTGGGAGGGCGTGCTGTACCTGGCTTACCAGTGCGATGCCATGACCAAGGCCAAGTGCGTCAACTTCTACCAGTCGCCGGTGGCGGCGGACACCAAGCTGCGCAGCCTGTTCGGCACCGCCGCCGTCTACAACCCGCCGGCCGCCGTTCCCAACCCGGGCGACCTGCTCACCTTCGAAGACCACGCCAACAACCTGGTCAACCACGTGGCCATCTATGTCGGCATCTACCTGGGCGCGCACTACGCGCTGCACAACCTCAGCTACAACGGCGTGACCACCGGCCTGCAGATGGGCGGCGGGTTCCACTTCGAGGACATGGCGAGCCTGATCGGGCGCTACGGCGGGGTGACGGTCCGCTACACCCAGCCGTTCTGGGAAGCCGGCTCACCGACCAACGCTTACTACGCCGCGCTGTAGGCGCGAGCCGAACGCCCCGCGGGCTTGCCGGCGCGGCAATCCCGAGAGCCGGAAGACCGGATCAGGAGGCGCAATCCCCCGCCATCCGCCTCAACGGAGCTCGCGGATGATCGGCGGGAGGTGGGCGCCTGGGGTGACCGGGCGGAAGAGGAAGGACTTCACGCCGGCGCCGAGGCCGTTCAGGCGGTCGAACACCTCCTCGACCAGGTATTCGACGTTCTGGGCGTTGTCCAGGGCGATCTCCGGGAAGATCCGGGCCAGCGCCAGCATCTGGTCCTGCTTGTAGAAATAGTCGTCGGTCGCGGTGCCCGGCACCATGTGGCTCAACTCGTGGACCACCGTGCCCATCCGCGAATCGGCGCCGCCGACCAGGTGCGCGTTGAAGAAGTGCCAGCCGAAGGAGATGTAGCCGGGGCCGGTCATCGCCTGATAGGTCCAGGCGAAGGTGTCCCGGTCGTCGAACCGGCATTCCGCCCGGATTGGCAGCTGCCCGGCGTCGAGCCGGCTCGCCAGGTGCTTCAGGTCCTTCAGGATGTGGAAGACACTGGTCCGCTCGCCGAACCAGCGGGCGACGGCCTCCATGTCGGCCGGGTGAATCTTGTCGCTGCTCAGGCTCGCCGCCGTCTGGTCGATTGCGACAGCCGCCAGCCCGAACGCCTCGGCGACCTGCGCCTCCTGCATCGGCGTGCAGTTGATGAACTCCAGCTTGACCAGGTCGTCGTCGGCCGTCGCGGCCTGGCCCAGGACCATCGAGGCTGACAGCCCGAGCAGGAGCGCGGTCAGGCTGGTCGAGGCTGGGCCCCGCAGCCTCACGCCCTGCGAAGCCGGACTGCCGCTGGGCGGCGCCTTGTCGACGCCGGTGTCTGCGTTGTTCATCTCACGCTCCCTCACATGCACACCAGGGTGGCGGCGAAAAGTTGCTCTATTCCAATGCTCTAGAAGCGAACATCGAGAAACCGCCCCAGCGTAGCCCGCGGCTGGCTCGCGCACGAATCCTCGAAATTGCGGATCGCATAGGCGATCTCGATGAAGTTCAACTCCAGGTCCCCGCTTGTGCGGCTCTGGTAGCCGTCGATCCAGAACAGTACGCCGATCTGGGTTTCCAGCGGGAGTTCGGCGAACCGGGTGCAGTCCATGCGGACATAATCCAGGATCGACTGGGCCTGGGCCGCGCCCGCGCCTGCAACGATCGCCAGCGCCGCGATCGCCAGCGGTCCGGATCGGCGCATCCCGGCCCACGCGCGCGTGCTGCGCTCAGTCATTGGCCTGCTGCGCCCTGTCGTCGGCCTGCGAGGCCCTGTCGCCGGGCTGCGGCCGGGAGGCCACCCACTGCGCCGCCCGCAACTCGTAGACGCTGGTCAGCTTGGAGTCACGGCGATCCTCGCAATCGGCACGCAGCGCCGGCGCGATCTGCCTGACCTGGTCCAGCTCCACCCTGGCCGGGTCGGTCACCGGCGACAGGTGCCCGTCCAGCCACAGCGCGATCACCGCCTGGCCTTCGTCGGTCTGCTTCAGGAACGTGGCGCAGGTCAGCGTCGCGAAGTCGAGCTCCGATGCCTGGGCCGGGCCGCCGAGCCCGGCGATCGCCGCCGACGCCAGAATGGCGGCCGGAATTCTTCTGATCCGTCTTTGCATGGCTCCGTCCCTCCCCGGTCCCACGGGAGCACCCCGATGCGAGGCATAGTAGCCGATCGCGGCTTTTTTGGGATGGACTCGCATCTGCCGCCGCACGCGCATGGCAGGGTTGCGCAGGCGGCCGCAGACGCCGGCATCCGGATCGGGTAAGCAACGCTCCGCCATTCCTCCCGTACACGGACCTCATGGACATCACGGCCACAGCAAGCGAACTGGTGATGCTCGGCGTCGCCCTGCTCGGCGCGGGCGCGATCGCCGGCGTGCTGGCGGGCATGTTCGGCATCGGCGGCGGCGCGGTGATCGTGCCGGTGCTGGTGGAGTTCCTCGCCATCCTGCGGGTCGACGAGGACGTGCAGATGCACTTGGCGGTCGGCACCTCGCTCGGCATCATCGTGCCGACCTCGATCCGCTCGTTCCGCGCCCACCTGAAGCGCGGGGTGGTCGACAAGCGGCTGCTGAGGTCGTGGCTGATCCCGGTGCCGCTCGGGGTCGCCGCCGCGTCGCTGTACGCCGCCGGCGCCTCCGGCGAGACGCTGAAGATCGTGTTCGCGGTGATGGCGCTGACGCTGGGGCTGCGGATGCTGGTCGGCTTCGACCGGCTGCGGCTCGGGTCGGACCTGCCGGGCCAGCCGTGGCGGACGCTGGTCGGCGCGACGGTCGGCTTCCTGTCGGCGCTGATGGGGATCGGCGGCGGGGTGATCAACAACACCTTCATGACGCTGTTCGGCCGGCCGATCCACCAGGCGGTGGCGACCTCGGCCGGGGTCGGCGCGCTGATCGCCATCCCCGGCGTCGTCGGCTACATCGCCGCCGGCTGGGGGGCCGCCGGCCTGCCGCCGTTCTCGGTCGGCTATGTCAACCTGCTCGGCGTCGCGCTGGTGATCCCGGTGACCATGCTGACCGCCCCGCTCGGCGCGCGGCTGGCGCACGCGATGACCAAGCGCCACCTGGAGGCGGGGTTCGGCTTGTTCCTGCTGCTGGTGGCGGCGCGGTTCATCGCCGGCTTCCTCGGATAGCGACGCGGCGTCGCCTCAGACGTCGAGTTCCAGCCGGTCCGCCACCCACTGGTGGAACGCCGCCAGACCGTTCTCATAGCGCGGCGAAACCCGGCCGGTGGCGTAGACCCCGGCGTCGAGATTCACCTGCACCGCCTCGCAGATCCGCGCGTCTTCGCCGGTCGTGACCGCCGACATCGCGAGCGCCGCAGCCACCTCCGCCTCGGACGCGTCCCGGTGGAACATGTACAGGTAATCGATGGTCATGCCCCCGACGCCGCGCGGCTTCATCCGCTCGACCGCCGCGCCGACGCCATAGACGTTGAACGCCCAGTTCGGCAGCGCGAAGGCCCAGAAGCCCTGGTTCACCCGGGCCTGGCCGGGGTCGCGCGGCGGGCTGACATGCAGCATGTAGCCGTCGCGCGGAACCACCTCGTAGGTGGCGATATCGACCTCCTTCGAAAGCGCCGGGTGCACATAGGGCACGTGATAGGCTTCGAGGTAGTTCTCGACATAGGTCTTCCAGTTGCAGGCGACGGCGTGGGAGAGCCGGCTGTGGAAGCGGTAGTCCTCCAGCGGCAGGCTCGCGCATTCGGCGATGAAGCCGGCGTGGACGGCAGCGAAGGGCTCGGCGGCGGCGTCCATGTTCACCATGACGAAGCCGCGCCAGCTCTCGACCCTGACCGGAAACAGCCCGAACTCGGCCCGGTCGAAGCTCGCATCCTCGCCGAACAGCGGCGTCTTCTTCAGGCTGCCGTCATGGCCGTAGAGCCAGCCGTGGTAGCGGCAGCGCAGCACGTCGCAGCGGCCCTGGCCGGCGTCGACCAGCGGCGCGGCGCGGTGGCGGCAGACGTTGTGGAAGCCGCGCAGGACCCCGTCTCGGCCGCGCAGCACGAACAGCGGATAGCCGGCGACGGTGTCGGCGACATAGGCGCCGGGTGCGGCCAGCTGGTCCTCGTGGGCGAACAGCTGCCAGGATTTGGCGAAGATCTCGGTCCGCTCCCGGTCGTAGATGTCGGGATCGCGGTAGAGGGCGGCCGGCAGGGTGACGGTCCGGACCGGGCCGCGGGGCTGGTGCGCGCGATCGTCGGGCATGGCGGGATCTCCGTTAAGACGCGCAGGCGACACAGGTCGGCGTGGCCGGATCGACTTTCAGCCGGCCGGGCTCGATCGGCTCGTCGCAGCGGACGCAATATCCATAGTCCCCGGCATCGACCCGCGCCAGGGCTGCGTCGATCCGCTGCAGCTCGAGCCCCCGCCGGCGCGCCGTCTCCTGGGCCATCGCCTGACCCTGCAGCGCGTCCATCCGCGACAGCCGGCCGACGGTGGTCTGGTCGAGTTCGACCGGCGCGGAATCGCCGACGGTGCCTTCGATCAGCGCCAGCAGCTCTGCGCGGCGGGCGGCGAGCAGCGCCCGGGCCTGATCCTGGTCGGTCATCGGCGCAGCAGCGGCCGGGTCAGGCAGGTCGGGCCGCCCTCCCCCTTGCGGGAAATCTCGTCGGCCTTGAGCACGGTGACCGCGACCCCGGCCGCCTCCAGCCGTGCCCTTGTCTTCGGGTTGCCCTCGACCACGATCGCCGCCCGCGGGGCGGTGGCGAGCACGTTGCAGCCCATGGAGGCGAACTCCTCGTCGGGCACCTCGACGAAGCCATGGCCGCGCTCGGCGAGCAGCGTGCGCAGGCGCACCGGCAGCAGCGGGCTGTAGACCAGTGACAGGTCCGCGGCCAGCGGGCTCCAGACCGACATCAGGTGGAACACGTCGCCGGGCCCCTTGTAATGGGGCAGGTCGAAGGCGTGCACCGCGACCCGGTCGCCGACCAGCGCCCGCAGCTGGGCGATGCCGGTGTCGTTGCTGCGATAGGTGCGGCCGACGACGACGGTCTGCGCATCCAGCCAGACCAGGTCGCCGCCCTCCAGCCGGCCGTAGCCGGCGATGGTGCCGGCCACAGGCAGCCCGGCATCCGTAAACGCCGCGGCGGCCAGCGCCGGCTCGGACGCGCGTGCCGGCTTGCCCATCGCCGCAGGAACGCAGCCCGCGGGTGTCACGATCGCCGCATCGCGGACATAGAGGCTGTCGAGGGTCAGGGTCGGATCGGACGGCAGCCAGAGCACCTCCACGCCGGCGTCGGCGAGCGCACCGACCAGCGCGTCGTACTCGGCGATCGCCGCAGCAAAATCCGGTTCCGCGTGGTAGCCGAGCGGCCGCCATTCGGCGGCGAGCTTCGCCCGGCTGACGAAGGCGTCGCGCGGATGGCGCAGCGCGACCAGCGCCAGCGGGCCGAACTCGTTCAGCGCCCCGGGGAACGGGCCGGGGATCGCGCGAGCCGAGAGGTGTTGGTGGGCCCCGCCTTCGGGCATCGTGCATCTCCTGCCTGACCAGGCCGGAGATGATAGCAGGCGGCTACCAGTTGCGCACCCGCCCGGTGTCCAGGTGGAGGAAGCTGCTTCGCGGGTAGTAGCCGACGCCGCCGGCCTGCAGCGCCAGCGCCGCGCGATGCAGTGTGGCGAGCGGGGCGCCGGGAAGCGTGATGTCGATCGCCTTGCCATGGATGTGCAGGCTGTCCTGGGCGACGCCGGTGTGGCCGCTGCGGATCAGCATGTTGTTGGTCGCCCGCGAGCGATAGGCGGACAGCACAGTGAACTCGGCGTCGCGGCCGATCGACTGGCCCAGCGACCACAGGATGTCGTAGAGCTTCGGATCGAGGGCGATCACCTCGTCGGTGCGCCAGTCGCGCATGAAGGCGTTGAGCCGGGCGATGCCCTGGCTGTCGTAGGTGCCGCGCTGCCAGTAGGTAACGTCGAGCTGCTCGCGGGTATGGGCGTGGACCAGGCCGACGGTCCGCGGGCCGAGGCCGAACTCGGTCGGCCCGCGCCACGGGCTCGCACTCTGGCCGGGTCCGAACAGCGGGCCGGGCGACGGGGCGGTCGCGGCGCCGAACACGCTGCCGCTGCTGCCGCTGCTGGTGTAGATCGACGGCCCGGTGGCCGAGGCGGTGCGCCCCAGGCTGCAGGCGGCGACGGCGCCGAGGGCTCCGACGAGCAGGCCGCGGCGGCTCAACCCCCGGCCGTCGCCGGGGCGGTCTGAAGACGATGTGCTCATCCCCGTTGGCTAGCACTCGGTTGGTGAAATCCGGGTTAACGGCGACGCTGTAGGGGGAAATATGCAAGCCTGGGGACGCGCTCGATTTGCCAGAGAAGATTGCAGAGATGATCAACGGGCGGTTGCATTCTAACAGGACTGTAAGCTACGCTCTCTCCCATTGGGGAACGGCCCGACGTGGGCCCAAATGTGGGAAACTCGAAAAATGGCAACAGACGCAGGAGGCGTCGGACCCATCGCGCGTCCGCTCAGAACCAAGCCCGATCAAAGGCGTGGACTTGCGGAATTCAGGCTACAGCCTGTCTTGACAGGCGTCCTGGCATCCATAGCTCTGGCCGCTTGCAGCGCGGCATCACCTGAGGTGCGATCTGCGATGCAAGCACAGGTCGGCACGCAATCACACGGGGCGCAAGAGGCGCTCGTTCGTGGCGATCTCGCAGCGGCGCGCAGCGGTTTCCAGCGGATCCTGGGCGATCTGGACGGCATGGACGACGACGACTTCCTGGCCAACAACCTCTATTTCGAGCGGGCAGAAGGGGCTGCCGGCTTGGCCTGGGTGGACGTGCTCTCTGGGAACCCGGATAGGGGCAGCATTGGGCTCTCTGACGCGATCAAGGAGCTGGCCGACGACGAACGGGCCCACATCGCATATTTGCAGGACCTCGACCGTCAGCGCACGACGGCTCTGGTCCTGTTGGGCGTAGCACTGGCCGTAGGAGCGGCTGTTGCGGACGCGCATGCAGCCCCGGGTTCAGGGACGCCAACGCTCGACAGCATCTCAGGTCCGGATGGCGCATTGCAGACCATCGGCCGGGCGATCGACACGATGGACTCCACGGGCCTCGCGGAACGCTTTGTCGGCAATGACACCCCCAACACCGACGGCGTGCGCATGCTGGTACTGCCTGGCTTCAACCACCCGGTCAATCTCGTCGGTCAGGTGCTGACGCGCACCGGGCTGTGCACTGGCGCCCTGATCGGGGACCGCATGGTACTGACCGCCGCGCACTGCGTAACCGACAATCGGGGATACCCGGTCTCGGCGCGGTCGGTGCGATTCGTGCTGGAGAGCCCGAGTTATCGGCATGAGGCGTCCGGGAAGCAGATCTACCTCAGCCAGGAAACGTGGGACCGGAACCCCGAGGACGATTGGGCGGTTGTCGAATTGCTGTCCCACCCGAGGGGATTCGGATTTCTAAGTCTGCGTCAGGCCCCATCGGACAGCGCGCAGATCGACGCCATGGTCCGAGGCCTTATGCTGCCCGGGTTCAGCTCGGACTTGAATGACGGTCGGTTCATGTCGATCGACTACGGCTGCTCGCCGATCTCGCTGGAACCCGGCGGGCGCCTGCTCAATCACCTGTGTGCTTCGTGGAAGGGCTCATCCGGGGCGCCGGTGATGGTCGCGGGCACCACCCAG
The DNA here is from genome assembly GCA_050329975.1 of Alphaproteobacteria bacterium. Classification (GTDB taxonomy): domain Bacteria; phylum Pseudomonadota; class Alphaproteobacteria; order CALKHQ01; family CALKHQ01; genus CALKHQ01. The sequence continues at coordinate 8,624 of JBHJOG010000139.1, forward strand.
GTCATCGGCATTCATACCGCCGCCCACCGGGGCACGGACCTGCGAACAATGCGGGCAATCGACCCGTCGCTCCTGGCCACCCTGGAGGCGCTCACCGGCCAGGAGGCCGTCAAACCCG
>JBHJOG010000140.1:0-11461 GCA_050329975.1 Alphaproteobacteria bacterium
TGGATCGCCTCCAGGTTGAAGGCGGCGGCAAGCAGGGCCTGGGTGTAGGGCTCGCGCGGATCCTCGAAGATCTGGTCGGCGTCGCCCTGTTCGACCACCTTGCCGTCCTTCATCACCAGCACGTAGTCGGCCAGCGCGCGGACCACTCGCAGGTCGTGGCTGATGAACATGTAGGCCAGCCTGTGTCGGCTCTGCAGGTCGCGCAGCAGGTCGACGATCTGCGCCTGCACCGACATGTCGAGCGCCGAGGTCGGCTCGTCGAGCACGACAAAGCGGGGCTTCAGCACCATCGCGCGGGCGATCGCGACCCGCTGGCGCTGGCCGCCGGAGAACTCGTGCGGGTAGCGGAAGCGGCTCTCAGGGTCGAGGCTGACCTCCTCCAGCGCCTGGGCGATCAGTTTCTCCCGCTCCGCCCGGGTGTCGCCGATGTCGTGGACCTTGAGGCCCTCCTCGATGATCTGGGAGATCGACATCCGTGGGCTGAGCGAGCCAAACGGGTCCTGGAACACCACCTGCATTTCGCGCCGGAGCGGGCGCAACTGCTTCGAGTGCCAGCCCTGGATCGGCCGGTCGCCGAAGCGGATCTCGCCGACGCTGGAGATCAGGCGCAGCAAAGCGAGCCCCAGCGTGGTCTTGCCGGAGCCGGACTCGCCGACCACCCCGACGGTCTGGCCTTCGCGGATCTGGATCGAGACCCCGTCGACCGCCTTGATGTAGTCGACCGTGTGCCGCAGCACGCCGGCCTTGATCGGGAAATGGACCTTCAGGTCGTCGGTCCGCATCACGATCGGGGCGCCGGCCAGCGGCTTGGCGGGATGGCCCTTCGGCTCCGCGGCCAGCAGGTGCTTGGTATAGGGGTGCTTCGGGTCGCCGAACACGGAGTCCACCGGGCCGGACTCGACGATCTGCCCGGCCTGCATCACGCAGACCCGGTCGGCCATCCGCCGCACGATGGTCAGGTCGTGGGTGATGAACAGGATCGCCATGCCCATCTGGCGCTGCAGGTCCTTCATCAGCTGCAGGATCTGCGCCTGGATGGTGACGTCGAGCGCCGTGGTCGGCTCGTCGGCGATCAGCAGGTCGGGGTCGTTGGCCAGCGCCATCGCGATCATTACCCGCTGGCGCTGGCCGCCCGAAAGCTCGTGCGGCAGGGCGTTCAGCCGCCGCTCCGCATTGGGCAGCCCGACCAGCTTCAGCAGTTCGAGCGTGCGCAGCCGGGCCTGGGTGCGGTTCAGCTTCTTGTGCAGGATCAGGGTCTCGTTGACCTGCTTCTCCACCGAATGCAGCGGGTTCAGCGAGGTCATCGGCTCCTGGAACACCATGGCGATGTCGTCGCCGCGGATGCGCCGCATCTTGTGATCGGGCGCGCCGACCAGTTCCTCGCCGTTGAACCTGATGCTGCTGCCCTTGGGGTGCACGGCAGTGGGATAGGGCAGCAGCTGCAGGATGGAGAGGGCGGAGACGGACTTGCCGGAGCCGCTCTCGCCGACGATCGCCAGTGTCTCGCCCTTGTCCAGGTCGAAGCTCACATCCTTGACCGCCTCGACGCTCGCACCACCGCCGACCCGGAAGGCGACGCCGAGGTTGCGGACCTGGAGCAGGCTTCCGCCCGGAGACTGTGGTTCCGCCATCAGAGGCCGACCTTTCTGGGGTCAAAGGCGTCGCGGATGGCCTCGCCGATGAAGATCAGCAGGCTCAGCATGATCGCGAGCACGAAGAACGCGGTGAAGGCGAGCCATGGCGCCTGCAGGTTGGCCTTGCCCTGGCCGAGCAGCTCGCCCAGCGACGCCGAGCCCGGCGGGAGCCCGTAGCCGAGGAAGTCGAGCGCGGTCAGCGCGGTAATGCCGGCGGTGAGCGTGAACGGCAGGAAGGTCAGCGTCGCCACCATGGCGTTCGGCAGCACGTGCCGGAACATGATGGTGAAATGGCCGACGCCCAGGGCGCGGGCGGCGCGGACATAGTCGAAGTTGCGCGCGCGCAGGAACTCGGCGCGCACCAGGCCCTGCAGCCCGACCCAGGAGAACAGCAGCAGCAGGATCAGGATGGTGAAGAATCCCGGCGGCACGATCGAGGCCAGGATCAGCAGCAGGAAGAACACCGGCATGCCGCCCCAGATCTCGATGATCCGCTGTCCGATGAGGTCCGTCATGCCGCCGAAATAGCCCTGCAACGCGCCGATGAAGATGGCGATCACCACGCTGCCGCCGGTCAGCAGCAGGCCGAACAGCACCGAGATCCGGAACCCGTAGATGATGCGCGCCACCACGTCGCGGCCGGAATCGTCGGTGCCGAGCAGATGGTTGCCGTCAGGACTAATGCAGATCTCCGGCAACTCCAACTCCGGCAACTCCACCCACCCCAGATACCAGCTACACGCTACCAGCACATCGGGCGGCGACGGCGCCGGCGAGGGCAGCTGGTAATCGAAGGTGTCGTAGCTGTAAGGGATCAGCGGCCACAGCATCCAGCCCTTCTCGTTGATCAGGGCCTGTACCTCGCGGTCGCGGTACTCGGCCTCGGTCTCGAAGAAGCCGCCATATTCGGTCTCGGGCACCGCCTGGAACACCGGGAAGTACCAGTTGCCGTCGTAGGACACGACCAGCGGCTTGTCGTTGGCAACGAGCTCGGCCGCCAGCGCGACCACGAACAGGACCAGGAAGATCCACAACGACCAGGTGCCGCGGCGGTTGCGCCGGAAGTTGCGCAGCCGGCGGGCGTTGAGCGGCGAGATCCTGCGGCCGAGGAAGCGGTTCTCGGCGGCCGGGCGGGCCGGGGCGTCGACGGCGGGCAGCCGGCCGGCCGCGGGCGTCGGCAGCCCGGCCGGGGGCGAAAGCTGGGTGTCGGCCGGCATCAGACCTCCCGGCTCTCGAAGTCGATCCGCGGATCGACCCAGTGGTAGACCAGGTCGGAAATCAGCTGGATGACCAGGCCGAGCAGCGTGAAGAAATAGAGAGTGGCGAAGATGACCGGATAGTCGCGGTCGATCACCGACACGTAGCCGAGCAGGCCGAGGCCATCCAGGGAGAAGATGATCTCGATGAACAGCGAGCCGGCGAACAGCACGCCGATGATCGCCCCGGGCACGCCGGCGATGATGATGATCATCGCGTTGCGGAACACATGGCCGTAGAGCACCTGACGCTCGGTCAGCCCCTTGGCGCGCGCGGTCAGCACGTATTGCTTGTTGATCTCCTCGAGGAAGGAGTTCTTGGTCAGCATGGTGAGCCCGGCGAAGCTGGCGATGACGATCGCCAGGATCGGCAGCGTCATGTGCCACAGATAGTCCAGGATCTGGCCGACGAGGCTCATCTGCTCCCAGTCGTCGGACACCAGCCCGCGCAGCGGAAACCAGTCCAGATAGCGCCCGCCGGCGAACAGCACGATCAGCAGGATGGCGAACAGGAAGCTGGGGATCGCGTAGAGCGCGATGACGATGCCGCTGGTCCATACGTCGAACCGGCTGCCGTCCCGCCTGGCCTTGGCGATGCCGAGCGGGATGCAGACCGAATAGGTGATCAGCGCCGTCCACAGCCCGATCGAGATCGAGACCGGCAGCCGCTCGACGATCAGGTCGACCACCCCGCGGCCGCGGAAGTAGCTGTTGCCGAAATCGAAGGTGACGTAGTTGCCGATCATCAGCGCGAAGCGCTCGTACCACGGCTTGTCGAAGCCGAACTGGCGCTCCAGCTGAGCGATGAACTCGGGCGGCAGGCCCTGGGCGCCGCGATAGTCGCTGCTGACGCGCGAGGAGGCGTCGCCGCCGGCGCGGGCGCCGGTCTCCGAGCCGGTGGCGCCGCTGATCCGACCGGTGGCCTCCACCCCTGTGCCGGTGATGTCGGCAATGATCTGCTCGATCGGCCCGCCGGGCGCCACCTGCACGATGGCGAAGTTGACGATCATGATCCCCAGCAGGGTGGGGATGATCAGCAGCAGCCGGCGGACGACATAGGCGAACATGATGGGGGCGGGGTCCTGTGCCGGGCCTTCAGCGCGCGGCCTGCCTGCGTTCCGCCAGTGTCGCGGCCTTCTCTGCGTCGAACCACCAGGCGATGAACGGCACCCCGCGCGCCGGCGGGTCCTCCGGCCGCGGGTGGTCGTACTTGTCCCAGTAGGCGATCCAGGAATACGGGTTGTGCCATTGCGGCAGCGCGAACATCTGCCAGGTCAGGGCCCGGTCCAGCGCCCGGGTGCGGGTGACCAGGGCCTCGCGGTCGGGGGCGCGGATGACTTGCAGGATCAGCGCGTCGATCGCCGGGTCCTGCAGCCCCATGACGTTCTGGCTGCCGGCCATGTCGGCTGCCTCGGTCCCCCAGTAGGCGCGCTGCTCGTTGCCGGGCGACAGCGACTGGGCAATGACGTCGACGGTCGCATCGAAGTCGAAATTGTCCAGCCGCTCGACATATTGCGAGGCATCGACCGTGCGCACGGTCGCGCGCACGCCCAGGCGTTCGAGGTTGGCCGCATAGGGCAGCATGATCCGCTCGAAGGTCGGCGAGTTCAGCAGGATCTCCATCTGCAGCCGCACCCCGGTTTCCTCATGGGTGCGCACGCCGCCCTGCATCCGGTAGCCGGCCTCCTCCAGCAGTTCGACGGCGCGCCGGAGGTTGGCGCGCAGGCCGCCCTCGACCGCGGTGGACGGCGGCTCGTAAGCGGGCCCGAACACCTCGGCCGGCAGCTGGTCGCGGAATGGCTCCAGCACCGCCAGCTCCTCGGGGCCGGGCTCGCCGGTCGCCTCCAGCTCCGACGATTCGAAGAAACTGCCGGTGCGCTCGTACAGGCTGTAGAACAGGTTCTGGTTGGTCCACTCGAAGTCGAAGGCCAGGATCAGCGCCTCGCGCACCCGCCGGTCCTCGAACTGCGCTCGACGCAGGTTGAAGAACAGGCCCTGGAATGGCTGGGCCTGGCCGTCCTCCAGTTCCTCGCGCACCAGCACGCCGGCGTGCGCCTCCGGGATGTCGTAGCCGGTGGCCCAGTTCTTCGACGAGTTCTCCACCCGGTAGTCCAGCTCGCCGCCGCGGAAGGCCTCGAACATCACCTCCTCGTCACCGTAGTACTCGAACACGACGCGGTCGAAGTTGAGCTGGCCCTTGTAGACCGGATGCTCGGCCGCCCAGTAGTCGGGGTTGCGCACATAGGCGATGCGTTGGCCGGGGTCGACGCGCCCGATCGTATAGGCGCCGCTGCCGACCCAGGGGGTCAGGGTGGGGCGGGAGATGTCGCGGCCCTCGGCCGTCCAGTAGGCCTTCGACATGATCAGGATCTGCCCCATGATCAGCGGCAGCTCCGGGTTCTCGTTGGTCGAGAAGTCGAAGCGCACGGTCCGCTCGCCGACCTGGCGCGCCTCGGAAACGTCGGCGTAGTAGAACCGCTGCTGGGGATTGTGCTCGGTCCAGGCCTCGAACGACCAGATCACGTCCTCGGGCGTGATCGGCGAGCCGTCGCTGAACGTCGCGTCGGGGTGCAGGTCGAACTCGACCCAGCCGCGGTCGGGCGGGACCCGCACCGTCTCGCAGACCAGGCAGTATTCGGTGAACGGCTCGTCGGCGCTCGACACCATCAGCGAATCGAGCGTGAACAGCAGCCCGCCCGCCAGGGTGCCCTGGATGATCACCGGGTTCAGCGTGTCGAAGGTGCCGCGCGCGCCGATCCTGATCTGGCCGCCCTTCGGCGCGTCCGGGTTGACATAGTCGAAATGGGTGAAGTCGGCGCCGTACTTGATGTCGCCGTGCATGGCGAAGGCATGGCCTTCGTAGACCTCGCCCTCGGCGACGGCCTTGGCCTGGTCGGACACGTCCTCCTGGGACAGCGCGGCGGGGATGCCCGTCGCCGCCGCGGCGGCGGCAAGGGCCAGGACGGCGGGCAGGCGAAGGCTGGTCATGGTCGGCGCAATCCCTTTCTTCCTCAATGCGATCGGCAGGCGTTGCGGCCGCATCGGTGGGTTTACAATGCTTCAATCCGCCGAGAAACGAAAGCGATCGCCGCCGGCCTCCGCCCAGCCGGGACAGTCGGCAAGGATTCTGGCGAGAATGTGCCCGCATTCGCCTGTCGATCACGGCGCCGGATTGCGCTAGAGAGGGCGCGCCCGCACGACCGGCGGCCGGGGCCGCACCAAGTCGGTCGCCCGAAACCGGGCGTCCAAGACCGGCGTCGGCATCCCACATTTGGGTTCGCACCCAAAATATGGTAGGTCAATGCGCGGCCCAGACCAGATGATGAGGTAAGGCGACGATGGCGGGTCATTCCCAGTTCAAGAACATCATGCACCGGAAGGGGGCGCAGGACGCCAAGCGGGCGAAGCAGTTCGCCAAGCTCGCGCGCGAGGTGCTGGTCGCGGCCAAGTCCGGCCTGCCCGACCCGGCGATGAACCCGCGGCTGCGGGCGGCGATCGGCGCCGCGCGCGCCGCCAACATGCCCAAGGACCGGATCGAGCGCGCGATCAAGCAGGGCTCCGGCGGCGGCGACGCCACCAACTACGAGGAGATCCGCTACGAGGGCTACGGCCCCGGCGGCGTCGCGCTGATCGTCGAGGCGCTCACCGACAACCGCAACCGCACCGCCTCCGAGATCCGCTCCGCCTTCAACAAGTACGGCGGCGCGCTCGGCGAGACCGGCTCGGTCGGCTTCATGTTCAACCGGGTCGGCGAGATCGTCTACCCGAAGGCGGTGGCCTCCGACGACGCGATGTTCGAGGCCGCGCTCGAGGCCGGCGCCAGCAACGTCGAAAGCAGCGAGGAGTCCCATGCGGTGACCTGCGACCAGACCGGCTTCAATGCGGTGCGGGACGCGCTGGAGGCGCAGTTCGGCGACCCGGAGCAGGCAGGCCTGGTCTGGAAGCCACAGACGACGACGCCGGTCGACGAGGAGGCCGCGCGCACGCTGATGAAGCTGATCGACGTGCTGGACGACAACGACGACGTCCAGACGGTGTCGGCCAATTTCGATATCGACGAGCAGGTGCTGGAGCGGCTCAGCGCCTGAGCGTCGCCCGGGGAGGAAAGGCTTGCGACTGCTCGGCATCGATCCGGGGCTGCAGCGCACCGGCTGGGGGATCATCGACGTGGTCGGCACCCGGCTGCGCCACGTCGCCAATGGTGTGGTCACCTCCGATGCGCAGCGGCCGATCGCCGAGCGGCTGGCCGAGCTCTACGACGGGCTGGCGGCGATGATTGCGCTCCACCGGCCGGCCGCGGCCGCGGTCGAGGAGACCTTCGTCAACAAGAACCCGACGACTACGCTCAAGTTGGGGCTGGCCCGCGGCGTGGCGCTGCTGGCGCCGGCGCGCGCCGGGCTGCCGGTCGGCGAATATCCGGCGAACCTGATCAAGAAGACGGTGGTCGGCGCCGGCCATGCCGACAAGCGCCAGATCGCCGCGATGGTGCAGGTGCTGTTGCCCGGCTGCGCGATCGCCGGGCCCGACGCGGCCGATGCGCTGGCGGTGGCGATCTGCCATGCCCATCACGGCACCGCTCGCCGCTGGGCCGACATCGCGGGGGCCGCGGAATGATCGCGCGGCTGCGCGGCCGGGTCGACGGCACCGGCGACGACTGGGCGGTGATCGACGTCGGCGGCGTCGGCTACCTGGTCCACTGCCCGGTGCGCACCCTGGGCGACCTGGCGCGCGCGGGCGGCGAAGTGGCGCTCTACGTCGAGACCCACGTCCGCGAGGACCGGATCCAGCTGTTCGGGTTCATGCACGAGGCGGAGCGCAGCTGGTTCCGGCTGTTGAACAGCGTGCAGGGCGTCGGTGCGCGGGTGGCGCTCGGCATTCTGGGCACGCTGCGGGTCGACGAGATCGTCCAGGCGATCGCGCTGCAGGACAAGGCGGCGCTGACCCGCGCGCCGAGCGTCGGGCCCAAGCTCGCGCAGCGGATCATCACCGAGCTCAAGGACAAGGCGGTCGGGCTCAGCCTGTCGTCGGCGGCCAGGACCGTGCCCGCCGGGACGGTGCCGGAAGCCGACGGCGTCATCGCCGACGCGGTCTCGGCGCTGGTCAACCTGGGCTTCGCCCAGGCCCAGGCGATCGGCGCGGTCGCCAAGGCCAGCCGCGACGCCGGCGGCGGCGCCGATGTGGGCACGCTGATCCGCACCAGCCTGCGCGAGCTGAGCCCGTGAGCGCGACCTCATGAGCGCTGGCCCGGCAGCGACCGCCGACGACGCCGGTCGCCTGGTCGACCCGGCCGCCCATGCCGGCGAGGGTACCGACCGCGCGCTGCGGCCGCAGGTCCTGGCCGACTTCGTCGGGCAGGCCCAGTTGCGCGCCAACCTGTCGGTCTATGTCAGCGCCGCGCGGGCCCGGGGCGAGGCGATGGACCATGTGCTGCTGGCCGGGCCGCCGGGGCTCGGCAAGACCACGCTGGCGCAAATCATCGCCCGCGAGCTCGGGGTCAACTTCCGCGCCACCTCCGGCCCGGTTATCGCGCGCGCGGGCGACCTGGCGGCGGTGCTGACCAACCTCGAGGCGCGCGATGTGCTGTTCATCGACGAGATCCACCGGCTGAACCCGGCGGTGGAGGAGATCCTCTATCCGGCGATGGAGGACCTGCAGCTGGACCTGATGATCGGCGAAGGGCCGGCCGCCCGCTCGGTGCGGATCGATCTGGCGCCGTTCACCCTGATCGGCGCCACCACCCGCGCCGGCCTGATCACCACTCCGCTGCGCGACCGGTTCGGCATCCCGCTGCAGCTCACCTTCTATACCCCGCAGGAGCTGCTGGTGATCGTGCGGCGCGCCGGCGGGCTGATGGGCATGGCGCTGACAGAGGACGGCGCCGAGGAGATCGCCCGGCGCTCCCGCGGCACCCCCAGGATCGCCGGCCGGCTGTTGCGCCGGGTGCGCGATTTCGCCGCGGTGGAAGGCGACGCGGCGGTCGACAAGGCGGTCGCCGACCGGGCGCTGACCCGGATGGAGGTGGACGCCCGCGGGCTCGACGCCCTCGACCGCCGCTATCTCGCCTGCATCGTCACCAACTACGAGGGCGGGCCGGTCGGCGTGGAAACGCTGTCGGCGGCGCTGGCCGAGCAGCGCGACGTGCTGGAGGACGTGATCGAGCCGTTCCTGATCCAGCAGGGCTTCATCCAGCGCACGCCGCGCGGCCGGATGGTCAGCGCGCTCGGCTGGAGCCATCTCGGCCTCGCGCCGCCGCGCGGCACGGCCCGGGTGCAGCTCGATCTTCTCGAAGCGGGCGCGGCGGCGGACGGGGAGGAGTCCGATGCCGGCTGAGGCGGCGGGCGCGCCGGTCCACCTATTCCGGCTGCGGGTCTATTACGAGGATACCGATGCGGCCGGAATCGTGTATTACGCCAACTACCTCCGCTTTGCGGAGCGGGCGCGCACCGAGTATCTGCGCGACGCCGGCGTCGACCAGCGGACATTAAGGGATCGCGATGGGCTCTTGTTCGCGGTACGGCGATGTGAAATCGACTATCTTTTGCCGGCGCGACTCGACGATTCCCTGGAGGTGATGAGCCGCGTCGTCGCACTGCAGGGTGCCTCGGTCACCATGCAGCAGACGGTCATGCGGGCTGCCGAGATTTTGGCGCAATTGTCGGTTCGTGTGGCGTGCGTCGACGGCGCCGGCCGCCCGGCACGGATGCCGGGCTGGCTGCGCGGCCGGATGTCGGCGGGGACGTCAGCCGGCGGCGTGGGGGCCGGCGGCGTGGGGGAAGGAAGTGGATAGGGATTCATGGATCCATCGGAAGTCGCGGTAACCGCCGTCGAAGTGACCGCCCTCAACGGGCACGACATGACCATGATCGGCCTCTTCCTGCAGGCCGACATCGTCGTCAAGGCGGTGATGGTGCTGCTGGTCCTGGCGTCGATCTGGAGCTGGGCGGTGATGATCGAGAAGGCGATCCGGTTCAGCCGGCTGAAGCGCCAGGCCGACAAGTTCGAGGACAGCTTCTGGTCCGGCGGCTCGCTGGACGACCTGTACGAGCAGGTCGGCGCCAGTCCCGCCGATCCGATGGCCAGCGTGTTCGCCTCCGCGATGCGGGAATGGCGGCGCTCGGCGAGCCACATGACCAGCGGGGTGCTGCACAGCCTGCAGGACCGGATCGAGCGGGTGATGGCGGTGACCATAAACCGCGAGCTCGACCGGGTCGGCAAGCGCACCGGCTTCCTGGCGACCGCCGGCAGCGCCGCGCCCTTCGTCGGGCTGTTCGGCACGGTCTGGGGCATCATGAACACCTTCACCGCGATCGCCGAGATGAACAACACCACCCTGGCGGTGGTGGCGCCGGGCATCGCCGAGGCGCTGTTCGCCACCGCGATGGGCCTGTTCGTCGCGATCCCGGCGGTGATCGGCTACAACCGGCTGAGCGAGTCGATGCGCCGCTACGCCGCCCGGCTGAACAACTTCTCCGCCGAGTTCGCTGCCATCATTTCGCGCCAATTGGACGCCAAGGCTTGAGTCGGGCGTTAACGCCTGCGGCGGGAATGCGGCATCCGGGGACGGGACGGAAGGGCAGGACATGGCATTCAAGCTGAACAACGGCGGCGACGATGCCTATTCGCCGATGTCGGAGATCAACGTCACCCCCTTCGTCGACGTGATGCTGGTGCTGCTGATCGTCTTCATCGTGACCGCACCGCTGCTGGCGGTCGGGGTCGACGTCGACCTGCCACAGGCCGAGGCGCCGGCGCTGCCGAGCCAGGACGTGCCGCTGGTCGTCAGCGTCGACCGCGACGCCAATGTCTATATCGGCGACGACCTGGTCGAGCCGGCAGCGCTGGTCGACCGCCTCGCCGGGATCGTCGGCGAGGACGAGCAGCGCCGCATCTTCGTGCGCGGCGACCATACGGTCAGCTACGGCCGGATCATGGAGGTGATGGGCCTGATCATCCGCGCCGGCTTCACCCGCGTGTCCCTGGTCGCCGAGCTGCCGACGGACAGATGAGGCGGCCGCCACCGCCAGCGAGGACGGAACGATGACCGAACGTGCCAAGAGCGACCGTCTCGAGCGGATGACGCCGGTGGCGGCCATCGCCTCGGTCGCGCTGCACGCCGCGATCGCGATCCCGGTGATCTTCGACATCGACCTGTTCGGCAGCCGGCTGGAGGAGCCGGTGTTCGCCTTTGCCGTCGGGATGGTACCGCTGAGCGAGGTGACCGCGGCGCCACAGGTCGGAGAAGTCACCCCGCCGCGCCCGCTGGAGCGGCTGGAGGAGCCGGCCGGCAACGAGGCGCAGGAGGTCGAGACGGTGGATGCCGAGGCGCCGGAGCGGGCGCCATCCGCCCAGGCTGCGCCCGAATCCCAGTCCGAACCGCCGCCGGCCGACGTCGCCCCCGCCGATACGCCGCCGCAGGTAGCCTCCGCCGACGCGCCGCCGCCGCTGCTGAGCGAGGCGCCCGAGCCGCCGACGCAGCCCGCCGCCGAGCCGCAGCCTGCGCCGCCGCCCGATCTGGCCGATCCCGCGCTGCCGGAGGCGCCCTCCGCGCCGGCGCCCGACGCACCGGAGGTG
>JBHJOG010000141.1:0-21415 GCA_050329975.1 Alphaproteobacteria bacterium
CTCGGACAGGCCGCTGTTCGCCTCGGCATCGGCCGGCATCGGCGTGAATGCGTTGGCATAGACGCCGATCGCCATGCCGGGGGGGAGGGCCTGCCGGGCCATGCGGACCGCTGCCTCCATCACCTCGGGCTGGCTGCAGTTGAACAGCAGCGCGGCCGCTCCCAAGGCTTCGGCCCGGGCGGCGGCAACGGCGACGCTTTCGCCGGAGCGCAGGCGCGCCGGCTGTCGACCGTCGTCGGCCAGGGTGAACGACAGCCACAGCGGGCGGGGATCGTTGCCGAGCGCTCGGCGGACGGCCTCCGCCTCTGCGGCCGCGCTCAGGGTCTCGGCGAGCCAGAGATCGACATGGGGTGCGAGTCCGGCGATCAGGGTCCGCAGGATCGGCTGTGCCAGGTCGGCGTCGACAAGATCGGGACGGTAGGAGCCGAAGGCGGGCGGCAGCGAGCCGGCGACCCGGGCTCTCCCCTTAGCGGCCCCCTCTGCGGCCCCCTCTGCGGCGACGCCGCGGGCGAGCCGTCCGGCGCGGTCCGCCAGCATGCGGCCGTCGCTGTCGAAGCGCTTCTGGCCGATGTGAAACGGAACCAGGGCGTAGCTGTTGGTGGTCAGCACCTCGGCGCCGGCAGCTGCGAAGGCGCGGTGGGCGCGGGCAACGAAGCCGGGCGCCTCGATCAGGGCCAGGGCCGACCATTCGGGCTGTCGGAACGGCGCGCCAGAGCGCAGCAGCTCCCGGCCCATGCCGCCGTCGAGTATGATCACCGCCCCAGACACTCTCCGCCTTGTTCCGCTGGGATGGGGTATCCTTCAGTGGAGCCCCCTTGTCCAGAGCAGGCGCGACGGGAACGGCCGGGCCCGCTCGACGTTTCCAGCTGCAGGCAGGGCTCGGGAGGGGACGATGCCGCATCGCGATGCAGGGTCCGACGGCCTCGTGATCATCCTCGGCCATCCGCGGGGGCGCGACAGCTTCTGCGGCGCGGTGGCCGAGGCCTATCGGGAAGGTGCCGCAGCGTCGGGGAGGGCGGCCAAGCTCATCGACCTGTCGACGCTGGAGTTCGACGTGCATGTACGCGCGCCGGATCCGCGGGCGCAGCGGCTCGAGCCGGGGCTCGCGGTCCTGCGCGCGGCGATCGACGAGGCGCGCCACATCGCCTTCGTCTACCCGACCTGGTGGGGGACGATGCCGGCGCTGATGAAGGGCGCCCTGGATCGGATCCTGCTCCCCGGCTGGGCGTTCCGGACCACGACCGGCGGCACCGGGTACGAAGGCCTGCTCGGCGGCCGCACCGCCGAACTGATCACGACCATGGATACGCCCGGGCCGGTCTACCGGCTGATCTACGGTGCGCCCGGCCACCGGGCGATGGCCCGGGCGACACTCGGCTTCTGCGGGATCCGCACCACGCGGATGACTAGGCTGGGGGTCATGCGCAACAGCTCGATGGAGCAGCGCGAACGCTGGCTGGAGGTCGCCCGGGCCTGCGGCCGCGCGGCCGGGCGTGGGGCCGAGCCGGTGTTCGGACGGATACTCGCCCGCGCCTCGGCATGGCTGCAGGCGCTGCGACTGCAGTTCTATCCGATGACCTTCCTGGCCTACTGGCTGGGCGCGCTGGCCGCGGCCGGGCCGGCGGCGCTGGATTCGACGGCGTTCTGGCTTGGCTACCTGATGCTGTTCCTGCTCGAGGCGGCGACGGTCTTCACCAACGATGTGGTCGACGAAGCCAGCGACCGGCGCAACGCCCACTACGGGCCGTTCTCCGGCGGCTCGCGGGTGCTGCAGAAGGGGATCATCGCCCGCGACGGGTTGGTTCAGGGCGCATTCGTCGCCCTGGGCGGCGCGGCGATCCTGCTGGCTGCGCTGTCGCTCCGCTCGACCCAGCCGCTGACCCTGCTGGGGTTCTTCATGTGCTTCGGTGTGATCGCGATCGGCTACACGGTTCCGCCGCTCAAACTCAGCTATCGGGGCCTCGGCGAGCTGGTGGTCGCGGGGACGCACAGTTTCGGCGCGATCTATGCCGGCTATCTGCTTCAGGGCGGCGCGCTCGCGGGCGGGCTGCCGGCGGTGCTGAGCCTGCCGCTGTTCTTCGCGGTGCTGGCATCGATCGCGCTGGCAGGCGTGCCCGACGCGTCGGCCGACCGCGCGGCGGGCAAGGGGACGCTGGCGGTGCGCTGGGGTAATCCCGCTGTCTACCTGCTTGCGCTGGCGAGCAGCATTGCGGCTGCGGCGCTGGCGATCGGCTTCGCGGCGGCGGGCTGGACGGTGTGGAGCGGAAGCTACTATGTGCTCCCGTTGCACGCCCTGTTTCTCGCAGTGCTGCTGGTGCGCCGACTGCCGCACGCGGCCGCGCCCGAGCGAATCGACGGCCTGATGGTCGCAGCTCTGTCCTACGTGGTGTGGTTCGCGGCCTTGCCGCTGCTGCAGGTCGCCTGAGGCCTACGACGACTTCTTGTTCGGCAGGCCTTTGCGCTTGGTCTCAGCGAGCTCCTCGAGCTGGGACTCCGACATCGAGTCGTACATGTCGCGCGAGGCGCCCTTCAACTCCGACTTCCTGGTATCGCCCCGCTTGGCCGACAGGGCGGCTCCGGCGGCCTTCTGCTGCGCCTTGCTGCGTGCGGGCATTGGATGTCTCCTTTGTTGCCAATTGTTAAATCGGGTTGAGGAACGAGCGCCAAGGGGAACTGCGCAGAAAGCCGGTGGGTTCCTTCGCCAGTGGATCACATTGCTTCAGCGTGTCGCAGCTTAGCTTCGAAGATTGGCACGCCGGTTGCGTTTCCGCTGTCGAGGCCGGTGAGGCCGCCTGCGCGTTGGAGCGTCCGCAGCCGTTGGGCAGAGGAAGCAAAGTTGCCGGCAATGAAAAACAATCTGTTGTCCGGGACCATCGGTCAATCGCGGCTTCCGTGGAATGACCGAAGGGACCGAGGCGGCGATCTTTCTTCCGATGAAGGAAAGGGCGAGTTGTCTGAGAGAAGTTTTCATTTCAGATTAATGATCACTTAAGAAGGCTAGCTGGAAACCGAAGGAAACGCACGACAGGGTATCGAAAGTCACGCGAGCCACCGTGGTGCAGATCGAGTGATCAGTATCACACAGCGAAATTGGGATAGGCACTACGTCTCGGTAACGAAAAATCGCTTCGAGTTCACTGCCGGTTAACCAAATCGGCCTTCTAATGAACTCCTAAGCCGGTACCAAGCGACAGAGTCGTGCCGAACCAGGTGGCTTCGCAGTTTGAAATCGCTGGTTTGGCGGGACGCGCCAGACCACCGGCCTTGACTGGAGACCTGCCATGTCACTTGCGTTCTCGGATCCGGCACATACCTCTCCCCACTTTCTCAAGCTGTGGACGCAAGCGGCAGACGCGGTGGTCGGCGAAAGAGCCCGCGGCGAAGACCAGCGGCGCTCGGTTTCCAGATACCGCCACCTGCTGTCCCTCCGCTTCGTGCTGACCAACCTCGCTGCCCTGGCTCTGGTTGCGGCTGCGGCGATGCAGGGCTGGGTGGACACCGTGCTGATGGGCGACGAGACGCGCCTGACCCTGGTGATCGTCGCAGTGTTCGCGGTCGGGCTGACGGTGGCCGGCTGGCGGGTCAGCGAACTCAACAAGGCGCTTAATGCCTCGGAATTCCCCTGGCAGTCGAAGATCGGCTGGGTCCGGAACTATGTCGCCCAGGCGTCGGCCAAGGATGCGGGTGCGCGCGCCATCGCCGGTTCGTCGCTGAAGATGCAGCTCGCGGGACGGATCGCCTTCGTCAAGTACATGGCCAACAGTCTGGTCCTGCTGGGCCTCATCGGCACGGTGATTGGTTTCGTGATCGCGCTGTCGGGCGTCGATGCGACGACTGCCGGCGACCCGTCCGCGATCGCACCGATGGTCGGCAGCCTGATCACCGGCATGGGCGTGGCGCTCTACACGACGCTCGCCGGAGCGGTGCTGAACCTCTGGCTGATGACCAACTACCAGATGCTGGTGGGTGCCGCGGCCCGCCTGGTCGGGCGGATGGTCGAGGCGGCCGAGGACGCCGCCCTGGAGAGGCATCATGAGCCTGCTTAACCAGTTCGACGAACCGGAGGAAGACGGCACCGTCTTCCGCGACGTGATCATGCTGGTCCTGTTCGGCTTCGTCACCATCGTGGTGCTGCTGCTGCCGCACCTGAACCCGCCGACGAAAGCGGAGGAGACCCTGGTGCCTCCGGGCAACCTGGTCGTCGAGGTACGCTGGCCCGACGAAGCGGACGTGGACATCGACCTCTGGGTCCGCGCGCCCGGCGACCGCTCGGTCGGCTACTCCAACAAGAGCGGCGAGGTGTTCGACCTGCTGCGCGACGATCTCGGCAACCGGAACGACCCGACCGGCATGAACTACGAGGTGGCGTTCAGCCGTGGCCTGCCGGCGGGCGAATACGTGGTGAACCTGCACCTCTATCGCGACAACCAGCGGCTGCGGCCGATCACGGCGATGGTGGTCATCAGCCTGCGGGCGCCGAACGGAGGCGAGACCTCGCAGCTGATGAGCCAGAGCGTCGAACTGCGCCGGCTCGGCGAGGAACTGACCGTGACCCGCTTCACCATCGACGAAGAGGGCCGGCTCGTTCCCGGCAGCTTCCACGACCTGCCGGTCTCGCTGCGTGCGCGCGCGAACTGACGGCAACCAGGAGGACCAGCCATGCTGCCTCTGCTCTATCCATTCGTCGCCCTGGTTGCGATCGGCACCGCACTCGCCGGACTGACCATCTGGTCGCGCCGGCTGCTGGCAGCCAAGATCGGGGCGATCGCGCTCACCGTGGCCTTGTTTGGCACCGGCTACGCGACAGCGGTCGAGTTGCTCGGCCGGCCGAAGCCGATCGGCATCGAATGGGCCGGGCACGACCTTGCCGAGGCCCGCGTGATCGCAGCCGAGATGCGCGAGGATGTGGCGATCTACCTCTGGCTCGGGGTTGACGGGGTCGAGGCACCGGTAAGCTACGTGATGCCCTGGAGCATGGAAGCCGCCCAGCAGTTGAACGGCGCCATGGCCGAGGCGGCGGAGGAGGGTGGCGACGTCCAGATGCGCGATCCATTCAACGCCACCCCCTCGGACGAGGAGCCGATGTTCTACGCCACGCCCGAGGCACCTTTGCCACCCAAGGCCTGAGCCGTTTCCCTCAGTCGAAGTAGCCGCAGACCTCGGTGGCCGTATCCAGGTTGTATCGGCACAGCATGAGCCGCTGCAGTCCGTTGTCGAAGGTCTGCTGCAGGATCAGGACCAGCTCGGTTCCGGATTCCGTCTCCAGCACATGGCTTTCGAAGATGGTGTAGCCGGAGGTGAGCACGGCATTCACGTCGTAGTCGGGTGTCGGAACGATCTCGGCACGCGCCGGCATCGCGAACAGGGTGAGCAGGGTCATCGCAGCCATGCCCAGCGCGGCGAAGCTGGTGCGGCGGTTGTTGGCGGCGGCAGTGCTGTCGAGGGTGGTCCTCATGGCGGTATCTCCCGTTCCTGAACAGCACCCGGGATCGGGTGCCCATGGGGGAGATGTCGGCACAGCCGACGTCGCCGGTTGTGCGCCACCGCACAGGCTGGCGCAATTCGCGTCGCCATTGACATTCCGGGCGTGCCGGCCACATCCGGACGCTGGCGCAGCACGACGGAGCCCGCATCCCATGATCCCGTTCTCGATCCTCGATCTCGCGCACATCGTCGAGGGCGCCACTGCGGCCGACGCCTTTCGCAACACCTTGGACCTGGCCCGCCACGCCGAGCGCCTGGGCTATCGCCGCTACTGGCTGGCCGAGCACCACAACATGACCGGGATCGCCAGCGCGGCGACGGCGGTGGTCATTGGACATGTCGCCGGTGGGACCAGCACGATCCGAGTCGGCTCCGGCGGCATCATGCTGCCCAACCACCCGCCGCTGGTTATCGCCGAGCAGTTCGGTACCCTGGAGTCGCTCTATCCGGGGCGGATCGACCTCGGGCTCGGGCGTGCGCCGGGCACCGACCAGAGAACGGTGCAGGCGCTCCGCCGCGACCCGGCGCGCGCCGATGACTTCCCGCAGGAGGTACTCGAGCTGCAGGCGTTCTTCGCACCGGCGCAGCCAGGCCAGGCCGTGCGCGCGGTTCCCGGCGCAGGGCTCGACGTGCCGCTTTGGATCCTCGGCTCCAGCCTCTACGGCGCGCAGGTGGCTGCCATGTTCGGGCTGCCCTATGCCTTCGCCTCCCACTTCGCACCCGACGCCCTGTCGCAGGCGCTGGCGCTATACCGGCAGAATTTCGAACCCACCGGCCGGATGGACCGCCCTTATGCCATGGTCGCCGCCAACGTAGTCGTGGCCGACACCGATGCCGAGGCTCGCCGGCTGTTCACCAGCATCCAGCAGGCATTCGCCAACATGTTCCGTGGCACCCGCGGCCAGCTGCAGCCGCCGATCGACGACATCGAGAGCTACTGGTCGCCGATCGAAAAGGCCCAGGCGCAGCGCATGCTGGCATGCTCCGTCGTCGGTGCGCCGGATACCGTGCGCCGCGGCTTGGCAAGCTTCCTGGCCGAGACAGCCGCCGATGAACTGATCGTGACCGCTCCGATCTACGATCATGGCGCACGGGTGCGTTCGATCAGCCTCTTGATGGAGGTGCGGAACGCGCTCGGCCTCGAGCCGGTGGGCGCCTATTCCGGCAGCGCGTAGCCGACCAACTCGTAGCTGTCGACCGGCTCGTCGTCGGCATAGTCCAGCCGCATCTCGCTCCTCCACTCCCTCGCTGTCCAGCTCCAGCATCGTGCAACTAATCGAATGCCCGGGTGTGAGCGGCCAGACGGCTGCGAGAACCTCCGGGTCGATGCTGCGCACGACGGCGAAGGGGAATCCTGGAACAGCGGCCGGACCATTCGGCTACGATGCGATCCCACCGCTGTAGCATGGAAATGCGGCTGCGACTGCCGTCAGGTCTGGACGGCGTGCTCGGCGCTTGCCCTGGTGAAGTGGAACGCAGCAGCCATCAGGACACGCGTGTAGTCGCTGTGCGGGGCCTCGAAGATCTCCTCGGTCGGGCCAGCCTCCACGATGAGTCCATCCTTCATCACCATCACCGTATCGGCGAGCGCCCGGACGACCGCGAGGTCGTGGCTGATGAAGATGTAGGTGAGTCGGTGACGGGCCTGCAGGTCGCGCAGGAGCTCGACGATCTGCTTCTGCACCGAGCGGTCGAGTGCCGATGTCGGCTCGTCGAGGACGATGAATCGGGGCCGCAGGATCAACGCCCGGGCGATGGCGATGCGCTGGCGCTGGCCGCCGGAGAATTCGTGCGGGTAACGGCGGATCATCGCCGGGTCGAGCTGGACCTCGCGCAGCGCCTCGGCCGCGCGCCGCTGGCGCTCCTTGCCCGAGAGAGCCGGTTCGTGGACCAGCAGGCCCTCGGAGACGATCTCACCTACGGTCAACCGCGGCGACAGGGACCCATAGGGATCCTGGAACACCAGCTGCAGCTCCCGCCGCAATGGACGGATCTTTCGCTCGTCGAGCCGGCTGATGTCGCGGCCGCCATAGATGATCTGGCCCTCGCTGGGCATCAGGCGGAGCAGGGCGCGGCCGAGCGTCGACTTGCCGGATCCCGATTCGCCGACGATCCCCAGCGTTTGGCCCTCGCGCACCTGCAGCGAAACCCCGTCGACGGCGCGGATCTCGCGATCGCCCCCGTGCCGGCTGCCGAGGAGGCCGCCGAACAGGCCGCTGCGCAGATGGAACACGACCCTCAGGCTGCGGCCCTCCAGCACCGGTGGTGCCTCGGCCGGCGGCGGTTGCTTGCGGCCGGCGGGCTCGGCGGCCAGCAGCATCCGGGTATAGGGCTCCTGCGGGCGGGAGAAGATGCGCGCGGTCAGGCCATGCTCCACCACCTGGCCCTCGTTCATCACGTAGACCCGGTCGGCGAAGGCACGGACGATGCCGAGGTCGTGGGTGATGAACAGGATCGCCATGCGGAGCCGGCGCTGAAGATCGCGCAGCAGGTCGAGGATCTGGGCCTGGATGGTGACGTCGAGCGCGGTCGTCGGCTCGTCGGCGATCAGGATGTCCGGCCGGTTGGCCAGCGCCATGGCGATCATCACCCGTTGGCGCTGGCCGCCGGACAGCTCATGGGGAAGCGAGCGCAGGCGGCGCTCCGGATCCGGCAGGCCGACGAGGGTCAGCAGGTCGATCGCGCGCGCCCGTGCCTGCGGTCCGGCGAGGCCGGCATGGTAGTGCATCGGCTCCTGCAGCTGGCGGCCGATCGAATAGAGCGGGTCGAGGCTGGTCATCGGCTCCTGGAAGATCATGGTGATCCGGTCGCCGCGGATGCGGTTGAGTCCGCGCGAGCTGAGGCCGAGCAGGTCCCGGTCGTTGAACAGGGCGCGGCCGGTCGCGCGCCCGTTGCGGGCGAGCAGGCCGGTCACCGCCATCATCGCCTGGCTCTTGCCGGACCCGCTCTCGCCGACGACGGCCACCGTTTCGCCGGCCGCCACCGTCATCGAGACGCCGCGCACGGCGTGGATCTCGCCATGCGACGTGGCGAAGCGGACATGCAGGTCCTGGATGTCGAGCAGCGGCGCGCCGGCGGCCATCGGCTATCGGTCCTTGGGGTCGAGCGCGTCGCGCAGCCCGTCGCCGATGAAGTTGAGGCACATCAGCGTGGCGACCAGGAAGGCGGCGGGAAAGGCGAGCAGCCACGGCGCCTGCTGGATGTTCCTGGCGCCGTCGGAGATCAGCGTCCCCCAGCTGGTCAGCGGCTCCTGGACGCCGAGCCCGAGGAAGCTGAGGAAGCTCTCCAGCAGGATGACCTTCGGCACCATCAGCGTCATGTAGATGACGACCGGCCCCAGCGCGTTGGGGATGACGTGCCGGCGAAGGATTCCGCCGCCGCGAACGCCCATCGCGTGCGCAGCCTGCACATATTCGCGCCGCTTGATGCTGAGCGTCTGACCACGGACGATCCGCGCCATATCCAGCCATTCGATCGCGCCGATCGCGATGAACACGAGAACGAAATTGCGGCCGAAGAACACCATCAGCAGGATCACGAAGAACATGAATGGCAGCGAGTAGAGGATGTCGACGAACCGCATCATGGCGTTGTCGACCGAGCCGCCGAGATAACCGGCGATCGCGCCGTAGGCCACGCCGATGACCAGGCTGACGCCGGTGGCCAGGAGGCCGATCAGGAGCGAGATCTGCCCGCCGACAAAGACACGCGTCATTAGGTCCCGCCCGTTGGATTCGGTGCCGAACGGGAACAGCTGGCGGCTGACGGAAATGGTTGCCGTGGCGGTGGTGGCCCCTTCCGCGGAGAGTTCCACGACGGCGTGGCTGAACACGGAAGACCGTTCCAGGTTGCGCTGGATGCGCGGATCGATCGGCCTTTCACTGGTGAGTTCGACCTGCAGGACCTGGCCTTCGATCGTGAAGCCGGCAATCTCCACGCCACTGCGGCGGAGCGATCGCTCCAGCTCCTGGAGCAGGTCCGCTTCGCGCGGGTAGGGCGCGAGGCTGGGCGGAACCTTGACATACTCCTGGTAGACACCGGTGTAGCTGTGCGGCGACAGCATCGGCCCGACGATGCAGGCCAGTGCGATCAGAGCGAGCAGGATCATACTCGCCATCGCCGCCCGGTTCGCCCGCAAGCGGTCGAGTGCGTCGGCCCATAGGCTGCGCCCCGCGGGCGCGGCGAGGCTCGGGGCGTCGACGCTAGTCATAGCGCACCCGCGGGTCGAGCAGGCTGTACAGCAGGTCGACGACCAGGTTGAACACCACGATGAAGCCGGCGATCAGCACCACCGTCCCCATTACCAGCGTGTAGTCGCGGTTGAGCGCACCCTGAACGAAATAACGGCCGACGCCGGGGACCTCGAATATCACCTCGATGACGACCGAGCCGGTGAGCAGCGCGGCGGCGGCCGGGCCGAGATAGGAGACGACGGGCAGCAGCGCCCCGCGCAGGGCATGGACGATGACTACGTTCCATCCTGGCAGCCCATAGGCGCGCGCGGTGCGCACATGGTCGGACCGCAATGCCTCCAGCATGCTGCCGCGGGTCAACCGGGCGATGATGGCGACTTGCAGCATGGCCAGCGTGACGATCGGCAGCACCTTGTTGGCAATGGCGCCGCCGCCCCAGCCGCCGGCCGGCAGCCAGCCGAGATAGACGCCGACGATCAGAGACAGCAGGGGCGCCAGCACGAAGTTCGGGATCGTCACCCCGATCATGGCGAACCCCATGACCGAGTAGTCGATCCCCCGGTTCTGGTGCAGTGCGGCGATGGTGCCGGCAGGTATGCCGACCAGGATCGCGAGCAGCAGGGCGAAGCCGCCGAGCTGGATCGACACCGGCAGGCCGTCGAGTATCAACTCGGCGACGCTGAAATCGCGATAGATGAAGCTCGGCCCGAAGTCGCCGGCGAGGACATTCTGCAGGTAGTACCAGTACTGGATCAGCAGCGGCTCGTTCAGATGGTAGATCCGCTCCAGGTTGGCCATCACGGTCGCCTGCAGCGGCCGCTCGAGATCGAACGGCCCGCCGGGCGCCACACGCATCAGGAAGAAGGCGATGGTCACGATCACGAACAGCGTCGGGATCGCGGTCAGGATGCGGCGGATCAGGAAGGCGAACATGCGCGGCCTGCTGCGCCGGCTGCCGCTGCCGGGTCGCTGGCGGCGGCCGGAGCGAGCCGGGCTACTCGGCGATGCTCATGTAGCGGGTCGGGTGAACGTCCTGCACGTTGTCCACCCAGCCCTGCAGCTTGGTGGAGACCAGGTTGCTGGAGGCATAGGTAAGGAGCGGGAGGAAGGGCAGGTCCCGCATGAAGATCTCCTCGGCCCGGTAGAGGATATCGGCCCGTTCCTTCAGGTCCGTCGTCGCCGCAGCCTGGTCCATGAGCGCATCGTATTCCGGGTTGTCGTAACGGGCGTAGTTGAAGCCGTCGTTGTCGCTCTCGACCATGAACAGGAAGTTCTGCGGATCGCTGTAGTCGGCGATCCAGCCGGCGCGGGCGACGTCATAGTCGCCGCCGTCACGCAGATGGGCATAGTGGGTCGCCACGTCGGAATTGAACAGCGAGGTCTCGATGCCGAGCGGCTTCCACATGTCGGCGATCGCAACGGCAATTTGCTGGTGGTTCTCCGAGGTGTTGAACCGGATCTCCAGCCGCAGCGGGTTGTCGGGGCCATAGCCGGCCTCTGCCAGCAGGTCCGCCGCCTCGTCCTCGCGGTCCAGCATCGACAAGTCCCTGAAATCGGCATAGGCCGGCTCGTCGTAATTGTTCATGCCCGGCGGCACGAAGCTGTAGGCCGGCAGGAAGGTCCCGCCCATGATCTCCTCGGCCAGGAACTCGCGGTCGATCGCCAGCGACAGCGCCCGGCGGACGCGCACATCGTCGAACGGGGGCTTGGTCATGTTGACCGTGTAGTAGTAGGTGCCCAGATAGGGCGCCGAGCGGAACTCATCGGGCATGTTCTCCTGCATCCAGGGAATCTGCTCGAAGGGCACGTCGTTGTTCGAGTGCAGCTCTCCGGCCTGGAACCGGCGCAGCGCGCTGGAGCGGTCCTCGGTCGGGTAGAAGTAGACGGTGTCGATAGCGACGTTCTCGGCGTCGTAGAAGTGGGGATTCTTCACCATCCGGATGTGCGCGTTGATCATCACCTCGTCGAGCATATAGGCGCCGTTGCTGACCATGTTGCCCGGCCGGACGAACTCGGCCCCGTGCTGTTCGACCGACGCCGGATGCACCGGCAGGCTGGTCTGGTGGGTCAGGAGCTCCAGGAAGTACGGGGTCGGAGCCTCGAGCGTGATCTCGACCGTGCGTTCGTCGATCGCCTTGACGCCGAGTTGGTCGAGATCGCTGATCTCGCCGGTGTTGATCGCCTCGGCGTTCTTGACCGGATAGAGGATGTTTGCGTACTCGGCGCCGGTTTCCGGATTCAGAATGCGCTGGTAGGAATAGACGAAGTCGTTGGCGACCACCGGGTCGCCGTTCGACCACCTGCCGTCCTCGCGCAGTTGGAAGGTGTAGGTCAGGCCGTCATCGCTGATCTCCCAACTTTCCGCTGCTCCCGGCACCACCTCGGCCTCGGCGTCATGAGCGGTCAGGCCATGATAGAGATCGCGCAGGATATGCGCTTCGTAAACGGTCGAGGTCAGGTGCTGGTCCAGGGTCTCCGGTTCGCCGGTGTTGCCCCGGTGGTAGACAGTCTCGGCGCTGGCGGCAGTCCCCGCGGTAACGGCCAGGGCTGCTGCGAAGGCAGCGGCGGACAATCTGCGGTTGCACGATGTCATTGCCAGTCTCCCTGATTCAGAGGCCCATTCTGCATTGTCGCAACCGGCCGGTTGGCCGGAATTGGGCCGATGGTAGGCCCGGGCCGGAAGGGGCGCCAAATGAAATCATTTGGCATCAGGCCGCTACCTTGGTGCTGAAATTCCGCCGACCGCCAGAATAGTCTCCGCGAATGCCGGCAGCAGGTCCTCGCGACCCCACAAGCCCCTGCCGCTGATCAGCACTACCAGGCACAGCCGGCTCCCGTCGGCGAAGGTCGCGTGCAGGGCGTCGTGACGTTCCTCCTCTGTCCAGCCGCCCTTCGACCAGATCGCGGTGTCCTGCGGCATCGCCTGGGCGAGGAAGCCCGCGACCTGTCCCGGCGTGCCGGCGCCGGGGTCGGGCGGCCGGGCCCAGCCGCGATCGAGCCAGCCGCGCATGCGTGCCGTATCGGCGGGGGCGAGCAGGGGGCCTTCACCGGCGATACCGCGCAGGACGGCGAGGCCAGCGCGCGCCGTCATCCGGTTGCGGCCGAGCATCCGCCGGGTTTGGGCCTCGACGCCGAACGGGCCGTCCTCATAGGTGGCGTTGGACACCCGGAGAGCGTCATAGGCCCGTGGATCCAAGGCGGCCCAGTCCGCGCTCAGTGCCTCGCGCGCCGCGATGTGCCCGGGCGGTGGCGCGGCGACCGTCTCGGGCGGCGGCGGACAGAGCCGGCGCAGCAGGTACTGGTCCGCATCGTTGCTGGAAAGCCGGAGCAGGGCCTCCAGCGCCCGGCGGTCCTCGGCCGTCTCGACCAGCGCCCCGGCAGCGGCGGCGCGCAGGAAGGCGACGGCGTGGAACAGCTTGACCAGGCTCGCCGGAAAGTGAGGGAGCTTATCGGAGACCGCCGCCTCGGCGGCCGCACCATCGCGCCCGATCAGCGAGGCCGCCGCACTGACCGCACCGCCCGGCTCGCGGAGCAGCGCGCGGACCCGGTCGGTCGCCCGGCCCAGAGCGGGCTGCAGCCCGCTCAGTTCGCCTCGCCGCGACGGTCGGTGGCGACGGGCGGGGTCCGGGAGAGGGCGGAGATCCGGTCGCGCAGCTCTGGCGTCATCACCACCTGCAGGGACTCCAGCGACGGCCGGAGTTGCTCCAGGCTGCGGGCGCCGATGATCGGTGCGGTGATGTCGGGGTTCGATGCGACCCAGGCGACCGCCAGGCTGACCGGGTGGACGTGCAGCGAATCCGCCAGCTCGACGAAGGCCTCGGCGGTCTCGTAGACCCAGTCCTCGCCGTAGCGGACGGCATATTCCTTGTTGACGACCAGCCGGCCGGAATCGGGACGAGAGGCCTTGCGATACTTGCCGCTGAGCAGGCCGCCGCCGACCGGGCTGTAGGTGATGACGCCGATCTCCTCGGCGCGAGCGAGTGGGAGGATCTCGACCTCGACCTGGCGCTTGACCAGGTTGTACATCGGCTGGATCACCTCGAACCGGGTCCAGCCGCGGCGTTCGGCGATGCCGAGGCCCTTGGCGACCTGCCAGGCGGCGTAGTTGGAGGCGCCGAGGTAGAGCACCTTGCCGGCGCGGACCAGGTCCTCGAGCGCACGCAGGGTCTCCTCCAGCGGGGTCACCGGATCCCAGCGGTGCATGAACAGCACGTCGAGCCTGTCGGTGCCGATCCGCTTCAGGCTCGCCTCCACGGCACGCACGATATGGCGACGACTGGCGCCGCGGGCGTTGGGGTCGTCGCTGGTCGGATTGAAGCACTTGGACGTGATGACCAGGTCGTCGCGCTCGCTCTTGATCAGGCCGCCAAGGATTTCCTCGGAGCGGCCGCCGGAATACTGGTCGGCAGTATCGAAGAAGTTGATGCCGAGGTCCCGGCAGGCCTTGTACATGGCGGCCGATTCGGTGGCGTCGGCGTCGCCGCCGAAGGACATGGTCCCGAAGCACAGCGACGACACCTGGACGCCGGTGCGCCCAAGCCGTTTGAGGTTCATGTGCTGCCCTTTCCATGGTCGTGCGCGATCCCCGAGGGTGCAATTCCCCCGGGGCGGCGTAGAGTGCACTGGCGATCGTGGCGGAGTCCAACCCGCAGTCGCGCCGACCCGTCCACCTCGCAAGGACCGCCCGTGGCACGTCATCGCATCGGCAGCATCCTGACGCCCGACGGCTGGATCTCCGGCCGGATCGCATTCGAGGACCACATCGTCTCCATCGATGGGGACCCGGTGGAGCGGCCGGCGGCGCCGTACATCCTGCCCGGCTTCATCGACCTGCACGTTCATGGCGGCGCAGGGGCCGACATCATGGAGGGCGAGGGCTCGATCCGCCGGGCGATCCGGCTGCACGCCCGCCACGGCACCACGGCGCTGCTGGCTACAACAGTGACCGCGCCGCTCGACGAGATCGTCGCCGCCGCCGCCGCGGTCCAGGCGGTGATGCGCGACCCGGGGCCGGACGAGGCGCGGGTGCTTGGCCTGCACCTGGAAGGGCCGTTCATCAACCCCGGCCGGCTGGGCGCCCAGCCACCGTTCGCGTTGGGTCCCGACCCAGTTGCCTTCGCGCAAATGGCCGCCCACGCACCGGTGCGCGTGGTGACCATTGCGCCGGAATGCGATCCGGACGGCCGGCTGGGCGAAGCGGTCCGTACGGCAGGAGCGAAGGCCCAGATCGGGCACAGCCTCTGCGACTATGCCTGCGCGCGCCAGCACTTGGAGGCTGGTTGGGGCATCACCCACCTGTACAACGCGACTGCCGCCTTCTCCCACCGGGCCAGCGGACCGACCGGGGCGGCGCTGGCCCATGCCGACTATGCCGAGATCATCCCCGACCTGATCCACGTCGACGCCGGCGGGATCCTGGCCGCGCATCGGGCGATACCGCATCTGTACGGGGTCACCGACGCCACTGCGGGTGCGGGCATGCCAGACGGCGACTACCGGCTCGGCAGCCATCATGTGAGCAAGCTGGGCGGCGCGATGCGGCTTGCCGACGGCACGCTCGCAGGCTCGTCGCTGACCATGGACCGGGCGCTCGCCAACCTTGTGTCGATCGGGCTTTCGCTCGCCGACGCGGCGCGCCGGCTGTCCACATTCCCGGCCGACTGGCTCGGCCTTGTCGATCTCGGCCGGCTGACGGTCGGCGCCCACGCCGACATCGTCGTACTCGGCGAGGACCTGGATCTGAGCGCCGTGTACCTGGGTGGACGGCCACTCGCGCTGACAGAGGATTGACGGATGACAAGTTCGGGCATGCTCGCCGAGGCGCTCTCGGTCCCTGCGGTGGTCGCGGCTGCGCTGGAGCGGAACCAGGCGGAGTTCACCGCTGCCGCGCGGCGGATACTGAACTTCGACCCGGCCGCAGTTGTCACCGTTGCCCGCGGCACCTCGGACCATGCCGCCGAGTATCTGGGCCGGCTGCTCGGCCAGCATGCGGGCCTGGTCACCGCGAGCCTGCCGCCGTCGCTGGTGACGGTCCACCGCGCGCCGCTCAAGCTGGAGCGGGCGGTTACCATCGCCATCTCCCAGAGCGGTGGAAGTCCCGACCTTGTCGAGCCGGTCAGGGCCGCACACGATGCCGGCAGCCTGACGGTCGCGCTGGTCAACGTCACCGACAGCCCGCTTGCGGCAGCTGCCGACATCGTGCTGCCGATCGATGCGGGGCCCGAGACGGCAGTGGCGGCGACCAAGAGCTTCGTCATGGCCCTGGTGCAGTGCGTGCGGCTGGTCGATGCGCTGGGCGGCGGCGCCGGCAAAGGCCTCGACCGGCTGCCGCTGGCGCTGGAGCAGGCGGTCGGGTGCGACTGGTCCGGCGCCATCGCGTGGCTGCGCGACCTTCGGAGCCTGCTGGTGGTTGGCCGCGGCTACGGACTGCCGATTGCGCGCGAGGTGGCGCTGAAGCTGAAGGAGGTCGCCGGGCTGCACGCCGAGGCGGTCAGTGGCGCCGAGATCATGCACGGCCCGAAGGCCCTGATCGACCCGGACATGCCGGTGCTGGCGTTGGCAGCCGAGGACGGCGCGCGATCCTCGATGGACGAGACGATGGCCGAGCTGGCCAGGCTCACCGGCCGGCTGATCGCGATCGGTCCGCCATCGCCGCATGCCGCGCTGTCGCTGCCTGCCGGGCCGATCGTCGAGCCGGCCCTGGCCGGCATCGCCACCATCGCCGCCTTCTTCCCCTTCGCCGCCACCCTGGCCGAGGCACGCGGGCTTTCCGCCGACCGCCCACGGAACCTGGAGAAGGTCACACGGACGCGCTAGCCGGTAGCGGAGGCAGGCGGCGCTTGACCGGCGACGACTGGATGACCGAGGTATTGGTCATCGCGTAAGGAATCAGTTG
Organism: Alphaproteobacteria bacterium; assembly: GCA_050329975.1. Lineage (GTDB taxonomy): Bacteria > Pseudomonadota > Alphaproteobacteria > CALKHQ01 > CALKHQ01 > CALKHQ01. Next base: position 16,573 of record JBHJOG010000141.1, read on the forward strand.
GTCGATCACCGTCTCCAGTTCCTCCACCGAGCGCACGCAAGCGCGGGCGATGAAGCAGTCCTCCCCGGTCACCCGGTCGCACTCGACCACGGCCTTCAGCGATTGCAGCACCTCTATCGTCTTCTGCAGTTGGCCCGGTATCGGCCGGATGCGGATGTAGACGGCGAGCGGCAGCCCGAGCGCCGCCGGATCGATGCGCGCACCATAGCCGCGGATCACGCCGGTCTCTTCCAATCGGTGCACCCGTTCGGTGACGCTCGGCGCCGACAGGCCGACAGCGCGCGCGAGATCGGCCATCGTCACCCGGGCGTCCTCCGCCAATGTGCGCAGGATCGCTGAATCCACAGCATCGATGAACCCGGTTTTGAATCGAAGGCGTTTCATCCGTTTCACCTTGGGGATGGATGGAAAATAGGGCTAAGCGCTCGGCCAGCTCATTCCAAACTCGCCGTTTCCCCACGATGATGCAAGGCATGAAGCAGCAGGCGATCTCGATCACGGGTGCAGCCGAGGCGGTGCCACCACATGCCTGGTTCGGGGTAAGCGCGATCTTTCACTATCTGGGACCGTCCTTCGCGGTGCTCCTGTTCCCGGCGGTCGGCGTGCTCGGGGTCGCCTGGCTGCGAATCGCCTCGGCGGCCTTGGTATTTGCGCCGTGGACCAGACCTTGGCGGACGTTCCGGCGCGTCAGCCGACGCGACCTGCTGCTGCTGCTCGCGCTGGGCGCATGCCTCGCGGCAATGAACAGCACCTTCTACCTGGCACTCGATCGGCTTCCGATCAGTCTGGTGGCGGCGATCGAGTTCGTCGGCACCATCGGCCTCGCGCTGTGCGGGCTGCGGACCCGCCGGAACTACGCGGCGCTCGCGCTGGTGTTGGCCGGCGTCTTCATCCTGATCGACGTCAAGTGGTCAAGCGACCCATTGGGCCTGATGTGGGCGTTCCTCAACGGCGCGCTGTTTGTCGGCTACATCGTCCTCGGCCACAAGGTCGCGCAGGACGGCGCATCGGCCGGCGTCGAGCTGCTTGGCGCGGCTATGGCGGCGGCCTTCCTGTTCGTGATGCCGGTCGGGCTCCTGGATGCGCTCGCGGCCTTCAACGACCCGATTCTGCTGCTGGCCGGGATCGGCGTCGGGATCTGCTCGTCGGTCATCCCCTATGTCTGCGACCAGCTCGCCATGTCGCGGCTGCCGCGGGCGAGCTTCGCCCTGCTGCTGGCCCTGCTGCCGGCGACTGCGACCATCGTAGGCCTGATCGTGCTCAACCAGGTACCGAGTGCCGCCGATATCGTCGGGGTCCTGCTAGTGATGAGCGGTGTGGCCATGCACAAGCCTGCGCCGTTGCCGATCGCAGCCCTGGATTGACAGCTCGCCCGGCGGTGCGCATCCGACGCCCGACAGGGAGACAGACGCCGGGCTTGCCGAGGGGCGCATGCGACCGGATCCGTGACTGCGCTTCCCGGTTTTGCCATTTGGCTGACGGGCCCAGCCATGCCATGAAACGCTACCGCAATGGGAGAAGAGGATTCCGATGCCGCGCCAGTTTCACCTGTTCACGCCCGATGCGCAGTACACCGACGACGCCGTCGTCGAGCGTGAGACGGCCGGTCCGGATTTCCGCTGGACCATCATGCGCGAGCGGGTTCCGGAGGGCTTGGCCGGAGCGGACCTGGAGAGCGCGGACGGAGTCGTCGTCTGGCACGAGATGCCGATCGGCCAGGCCTTCGTCGACCGGCTGAAGTCCTGCCGGATCATCGTGCGCGCCGGGGTCGGCTTCGACCATATCGACCTGGTCGTCGCCGGTCGGGCCGGGATCCCGGTTTGCAACACCCCTGACTATGGCACCAGCGAGGTCGCCGACCACGCGATCGCGCTGATGCTGGCCTTCACCCGCGGCATCGTCAGTTACCACGAAGCGTTCCGACGCGATATCCGGGCCGGCTTCGACTACCGGGCGGCTCCGCTGGTTCGGCGCATCCGCGGCCGGACGTTCGGGATCGTCGGCATCGGCCGAATCGGCACTGCGGCCGCGTTGCGGGCGCGGGCGTCGGGCATGCGCATCGTCGCCTACGATCCTTATGTGCCGCGTGGCTATGAGATCGCGCTCGGGATCGAGCGGGTGGAAAGCCTGGAGGCGCTGCTCGGGCAGAGCGATGTGGTCAGCCTGCATTGTCCGCTGACCGAGGAGACCCGCAATCTGATCGACGCGCGGGCCCTGGCGATGATGAAGCCGGACGCGATCCTGGTGAACACGGCCCGCGGCGCGATCATCGACATTCCGGCCCTGCTGGAGGCGTTGCGCGCAGGCCGGCTCGCGGCGGCCGGGTTGGACGTGATGCCGGTGGAGCCGATGGCGCCGGACGATCCCCTGGCCCAGGCCTTTGCGGCGGCACAGGGCGGCGACCTCGCCCACCGGTTGCTGCTGACCCCGCACGCCGCCTGGTCCAGCCCGGAAAGCGCCCACGATGCCCGCCGCCTCGCCACCGAGACTGCAGTGCTCTATCTGCAGGATGGAGCGCTGCGCAACTGCGTCAATACGCGCTGGCTTGAGGGGTGAGCCTCAGCTCGGCTTCTCGTTGGCGGTGCGCGGCGACGCGCCAGCCGCTGCAGGGCCAGGGACCGTCGATTGCTACGGTTTCGGCTCGGGCATCGCCGCGGCGCGGGCAAAGCTTATCGTCACCCGCGTACCCTTTCCCGGAACGGACTCGATGTCCAGGCTCGCCTGTGCGTTATCCAGGAGAGACTGCACCATCAGCGCGCTGAGCTTGCCGCGCGTGGGCCATTCTACGCCATCGGGAAGCCCGACGCCGTCATCTGCGACGACGACGCGGCAGCCCTTGTTGTCGGTCAGACAATGCAGGGTGATCGTGCCGCCGCCGCTTTCGCCGAAGGCGTGCTTGAGGGCATTCATCAAGAGCTCATTGACCACCAGACCGGCCGGAAGGGCTACGTTGACCGAGACGAGGTACACCTCCGACTTGAGATCGAGCCGGATGCCTTCGACGGCGTGCGATCGCATCACGGCGGAGGCGATCTGACTGAGATACCCGCCCAGGTCGATCTCCTCGCTGGACTCATCCACAGACAACGTGGCGTAGAGGAGGTGGAGGGCCTCGATCCGGCCTGCAAGCCGGTTGAACGAGGCAGTCTCCGACCCGGCGGGCAGATTGCGGGCCTCGAGACGGATCAAGGCAGTGACCATCTGCAGGTTGTTCTTCACTCGGTGCTGGATTTCGCGCAGCTGCATGTCCTTCTCCCGGACCAGCTGCTCGAGGTCTTCGCGCCGCTCCGGGCCCTCTCTCCGCGCGTTCACCAGGGCGGCGAGCCTGAACACCGGTGTCCCGTCATCATCCTCGATCACGTTCGAGTAGGCGTCGACCACCGCCGGGTCGCCCTGCGTGCCTTCCCGGCGGAAAAGGCCGACATGGTCGACCTTGTCCACAATAGCGACACCGAGTGGATCAGCCCCCTGTTCGTTGACGAACCTGCTGTCGAGGATGTCCCAGGTCTTGCCGTCGATCTCGGCCGCCGTCAGTCCCGACACCTGCTCGAACATCGGGTTGGCATAGACAATGCGTTCGCCGTCCTTGAGTTCGGCAACGGCGATCGCAATGGGAATCTGATCGAGAAATTGCCTGAACCGGCCGCTCTCCAGGGCATCCGCAAGATGCGGCGCGTCGAGCAAGTCAGCGACCTGCTTGGCGTCCTCGTCATCAGCCGTCATGGGCGTGCCTCGGTCCCGGTTGCCGCCGGGCCCTTTTAGTCTGCCGGCGGTCAGGGCGGAAGGTCTTTCCGCGAGGCACCGGTCGGCTTGCCTCCGGTGTTCCGGGCGCGTGTGCGGAAAGCTCGAGCCGGGATCAGGAGGCCGGTCCGACCGCGCGCTGGGCGGCGATGATCGCATCGAACACAGGATCGAGCGGATCGGCTCCCGGTGTCCCGGTGCCGGTACGCTGCCAGTAGGCGGCGAGCGGGCCGGCGAGCACATCGGCCAGGTCGCGGGCACAGCTGAAGTCGCCGGCCACCGCCTTGACCTTCGTATTGTCGAACAGGACCGAGTGGGCCTTGTCGCCGAACAGCGGGCCGACCCAGTCCGGCTTGTAGCGCACCAGTGTCTCCGACGGCACGTGGACCAACTCCGCCTCCACCCCGAGCGAAGAGGCAATCGCCTGGTAGATTCCGTTCCAGCTGTAGGCATGGTCGGCCGTAATGTGAAAGGCTTCCCCTAGGGCACCCGGGTTTCCGAACAGGCGGACGAACGGCACCGCGAAGTCCTCCGCCCGGGTCAGGGTCCAGAGACTGGTCCCGTCGCCGTGCACCACCACCGGCAGCCCGCGCCGCATCCGCGATGCAACGGCGTCCCGCTCCGACATCCCGGTCGGAAAGTGGGTGCGAACGGTGTGGCTGGGACGGACGATGGTGTAGGGAAGGCTGTCCTGCCGGGTGAGGGCTGCTTCCGCGGCGGCCTTCTTCCGGCTGTACTCCCAGAAGGGATTGTCGAGCGGCACCGCCTCGGTGATCGGCCAGGCGTCGACCGGCTTGCGGTAGGCGGAGGCCGAGGAAATGAAGATGTACTGGCCGGTGCGGCCGGCGAACAGCGCGACATCGCGCTCGATATCGGCCGCCCCGTAGCCGATGAACTGGCAAACCACGTCGTAGGATCGGACCGCCGCGGCCCGGTAGCCCGCAGCATCGGCGCAGTCGCCGGCAATCGCATGCACCCCTCCGGGCAAGGCCGCCGCCGTGGCGCCGCGATTGAACACGCTGACCTCGTGCCCTGCTGCCACCGCCTCGATGACGCAGGGCAGCGAGATCAGTCCGGTACCGCCGACGAAGAGCACGCTGAG
>JBHJOG010000142.1:0-3991 GCA_050329975.1 Alphaproteobacteria bacterium
GGCCTGGCCGTAGGCGTCGCCGGCGAACGGCTCCTCCAGCGGACGGGCGTTCTCGATGCCGTCGAGCCCGGCGGCGATCAGCGCGGCATAGGCGAGATAGGGGTTGAGGTCGGCGCCGCCGACCCGGCATTCGACCCGCACCGCGCGCCCGTCGGCGCCGCAGACCCGGTAGCCGGCGGTGCGGTTGTCCAGGCTCCAGATCGTCTTGGTCGGCGCGAAGGTGCCGGCCTTGAACCGCTTGTAGGAATTGACGTAAGGCGCGAGGAACAGCGTGGTCGCGTCGGCATTGTGCAGCTGGCCGGCGAGGAAATGGCGCATCATCGCCGACATCCCGTGCTCGGCGTCCGGGTCGTGGAACAGCGGGACGGCGCCGTCCGCGCTCCACAGCGACTGGTGGATATGGGCCGAGTTGCCGGCCGCGGCGTCGCTCCACTTCGCCATGAAGCTCAGCGCCCGGCCGTTGGCCCAGGCGATCTCCTTGCACGCCGTCTTCATGATCGCGTGGCGGTCGGCCATGGTCAGCGCATCGGCGTAGCGGACGTTGATCTCCTCCTGGCCGGCGCTGGCCTCGCCCTTGGAGCATTCCACCGGGATGCCCGCGCCCTCCAGCCCGGTGCGGATCGCGCGCATCACGCCCTCCTCCTTGCCGGTCTGGAAGATGTTGTAGTCCTCGTTATAGGCGCTGATCGGGGACAGGCCGCGAAAGCCCTTGGCCTGGGCCTCCTCGTAGCTGTCGGTGAACAGGAAGAACTCGAGCTCGGAGGCCATGAAGGCCTGCATGCCGCTCGCCGCCAGCCGGGCGAGCTGGGTTTTCAGGATCGTGCGCGGCGCGTGCGCCACCTCGTGCGCGCCGTGATGGTCGAACACGTCGCAGAGCACCAGCGCCGTCCCCGGCAGCCAGGGCAGCCGGCGCAGCGTCGACAGGTCGGGGCGCATCGCGTAGTCGCCGTAGCCGGCGGCCCAGCTGGTCGACAGGAAGCCGTCGACCGTGCTCATCTCGAGGTCGGTGGCCAGCAGGTAGTTGCAGCTGTGGGTCTCGGCCCAGGCGCTGTCGAGGAAGAACTCGGCCTGGAACCGCTTGCCCATCAGGCGGCCCTGCATGTCGACCTGGGCGGCGACGACGGTATCGATCTCGCCGCCGGCGACCGCGTGCCGGAGCTCGTCGAGGGTGAGCATGCCTGTCATGGAAACTGCTGCCTTGAAGACGGGTGGGAGCAGGTGCCATACCCGTCATTGGCCGCGGAAACAAGCGCGGCCGAAGGCCCGGCGCGATCGGCTGCGCCGGGCCCGAAATGCCGCCGGTCAGTCGTAGCGGTAGGGCCGGCCGGCCTTGCTCATCACCTCGGCATAGTCCTTGAAGATCTGGACCACGCGGGCTGCCCGCGGGCTGGTCTCGGCGACCTCGTCCCAGAACACATAGGCCGCCTGCTCGACCTGCGCCCATTCCTCGTCGGGGATGGTGGTCAGCTGCAGCTTGGTTCCGTTCACCCGCAGGTCGGCCTCGCCGCCCCAGTACCAGTGCTGGCGATAGTAGTGGGAGCTGTCCATGCAGACCCGGAACAGCTCCTGCAGGTGCTCGGGCACCTCGTTCCAGCGGTCCTGGTTGGCGAAGAACGAGCCGCACCAGGCGCCGGAGATGTTGTTGGTCAGGAAGTAGTCGGTCACGTCGGCCCAGCCGACCGTGTAGTCCTCGGTGATGCCCGACCAGGCGATGCCGTCGAGCTCGCCGGTCTGCACCGCGACCTCCACGTCCGAATAGGGCAGCGTGATCGGCACCACGCCGAACTGCTGCAGGAACCGGCCGGCGGTCGGGAAGGTGTAGATCCGAAGCCCGTTCAGGTCGGCCAGGCTGTTGATCGGATTGACCGTGTTGAAGTGGCACGGGTCCCAGGCGCCCGCACTCAGCCACTTGACGCCGACCTCGCTATAGGCTTCGTCCCAGATCTCGTTCAGCCCGTACTGGTGGAACAGCACCGGCACGTCCAGGCTGTAGCGGGTGGCGAACGGGAAGTAGCCGCCGAAGACCGAGATGTCGACCGGGGCCGCGATCGAATCGTCGTCCGACTGCACCGCGTCGATGGTGCCCTGCTGCATCGCCCGGAACAGCTCGCCGGTCGGTATCAGCTGGTCGGCGTAGAAGAGTTCGATCTCCATTTCGCCGTTGGCGATCTTGTTGAAGGAATCGATCGCCGGCTTGGCCACGTGCGCGCCAAGCGCGGCGCCGGCATAGGTCTGCAGGCGCCACCGGATCGGGCTCTGCGCCTTCACATAGGGTGCCGCCAGCGTCGAGGCGCCTGCCGCGGCGACCGTCGCCACGCCGGCGTTCCTCAGGAAATCGCGCCGTTTCGTCTTTGTCATCGCTTCCGTCTCCCTCTCAGTTTGTTGTGCTTGATTGGGTCCGCGGATCGGACCGCCGCCGATCCCTTCCTCCTCAGCCGTAATACTGCTGCGGCAGCCACAGCGCGATCTCCGGGAACGCCATGATCAGCGCCAGGCCGAAGACCATTACCAGGACGAAGGGGATGATGGAGCGGTAGATGTCGCCGAGCGTGACCTCTGGCGGCGCCATCGCCCGCATCAGGAACAGGTTGTAGCCGAAGGGGGGCGTCATGTAGGCGATCTGGCAGGTAATGGTGTAGAGCACGCCGTACCAGATCAGGTCGAAGCCCAGCGCCCCGACCAGCGGCACGTAGAGCGGCGCCACGATGATCAGCATCGCCGTGTCGTCGAGGAACATGCCCATCAGGATGTAGCTGAGCTGCATCATGATCAGGATCTCCCACGGGCCGAGCCCAAGCTGGTCGACGAACAGCGAGCCGAGCGCACGCCCGGCGCCGAGCCCGTCGAATACCGCGCCGAAGCAGAGCGCGGCCAGGATGATCCACATGAACATGCAGCTGATGCCCAGCGTCTTGCGGATCGTGTCCTCCAGCACCCGCCGGGTGAGCCGGCCCTTGACCAGGGCGGCAAGCGTGGCGGCGGCGGCGCCGACCGCCGAGCTTTCGACCAGGGTGACGTAGCCGAGCAGGAACAGCCCGGTCATCGAGAAGAAGATCAGGAACGGCAGGATTCCCGCCTGCAGCAGGCGCAGCTTCTCGGCCAGCGGGATGTTCCGCTCCTCCTCGGGCAGCGGCGGTCCCAGCTTCGGCTGCAGGAAGCAGCGGATGGCGATGTAGAGCACGAACAGCCCGGCCAGCAGCAGCCCTGGGAACACGCCGGCCAGCCAGAGCTGCCCCACCGGCTGGCGCGCGATCATCCCGTACAGCACCAGCACCACGCTCGGCGGGACCAGGATGCCGAGCGAGCTGCCGGCCTGGATCACGCCGGTGACCATGATCTTGTCGTAGCCGCGGCGCAGCATCTCCGGCAGCGCGATCGAGGCGCCGATCGCCATGCCGGCGACGCTGAGCCCGTTCATAGCCGAGATCGCCACCATCAGCCCGATGGTGCCGATCGCCAGCCCGCCGCGCACCGGGCCCGCCCAGACGTGGAACATCCGGTAGAGGTCGCTGGCCAGCCCCGATTCCGACAGCATGTACCCCATGTAGATGAACAGGGGCAGGGTCAGCATCGGGTACCAGTTGAACAGCACGAAGGCGGCGTTGAACGGCATCTCCCGGCCGCCGTCGCCCCACAGCGCCAGCGCCGAGACGGTGGCGACGAAGCCGATCGCGCCGAACACGCGCTGTCCGGTCAGCAGCATCAGCATCATCGAGGAGAACATCAGCAGCGCGATGAGCTCGTAGCTCATGTCAACGGCTCCGCGCCGGACTCTGCGGTGGCATCGCGGTCTGGTCTCACGGCAGCGACCGCCCGCGGGCGGCCGCCATGTCCCTGAAGAAGGTTGCAGTCGACTGCAGCAGCATCAGCAGGATGCCGATGCACATCACGACCTTGATCGGCCACAGCTTCGGCGCCCAGGTCGAGTAGTTGGTCTGACCGTAGTCGATCGCGTACTGGGTGCTGGAGATCCCGCCGAACAGCAGGAACG